>JAUMUA010000012.1:0-33155 GCA_030530925.1 Rothia sp. (in: high G+C Gram-positive bacteria)
AGCTCTGGCCCAGGCGGTCAGTCGGTGAACACTACCGATTCAGCAGTGCGGCTCACCCACCTTCCCACTGGAATTGTGGTGTCTATGCAGAATGAAAAGTCTCAAATACAAAACAGGGCAGCGGCAATGCGAGTACTTCAGTCTCGATTGCTATTGCTCAAAAAAGAAGAAGAAAACGCTCAGAAAAAAGAACTTGCCGGCGACGTCAAAGCTTCTTGGGGCGACCAAATGCGATCGTACGTTTTGAATCCCTACCAAATGGTCAAGGATTTAAGAACCAACTACGAAGAAGGTAACCCCTCAGCCGTATTTGACGGCAAAATAGATGAATTCATTGACGCAGGAATTCGTTGGCGAGCGTCTGCACGAAACGAAGAAGACTAGAAAATAATCATGGCAACTAAAAAGAACACTAAAAAAGAGGATTCAAATAATAGAACGATAGCCTCTAACCGTAAAGCTCGACATAACTACAACATTGTTGAGACCTATGAGGCTGGTCTAGCGCTCATGGGCACAGAGGTAAAGTCCTTGCGTGACGGCGGAGCCTCCATTATGGATGGTTTTTGCCAAATGTACGGCACCGAAATATGGCTAGAAAATATCCATATTGCCGAATACGGCCGGGGGTCGTGGACAAACCACGCCGCACGACGTCGTCGAAAGCTATTGTTGCACCGTTCGGAAATTAATAAGTTACAGCAAAAGCTCAATGAAACTGGTTATACCGTAGTGCCTCTCAAACTGTACTTTTCTAACGGAAAAGCAAAAGTAGAGATCGCGCTGGCTACTGGTAAGCGAGAATTCGATAAGCGCCAAGCGTTGCGAGAGCGTCAGGATAACTTAGAAGCAGCTCGTGCGATGCGCTATAAAAACTTGGGTTAGTCCGTTGTTTCGGCTCAGCTTAGTGCATCGTGCCCTCTGCTAGCTCTTGATAAAAATGCACCTTACGGTGTAGACTGAAGAACTCTGCACTGATTGGTCCTGTAGATATTCTTAGGGGTATCAAGCAGATAACTTTCAGCAGAGAAGTTCTTTGATAAAAGAATAATGGGGATGATCGGTTTCGACGATGTGAGTTGAGACAGGTGAAGCGTGCCGAGGATGTAGAGGAAACTCGTTAATACCCTCTGCAAAAAAATAAGTGCAAAACAAAACCGCACTGACTTCGCACTCGCTGCCTAAGCGCGAGTCCAGTCTGTCGGCCTGAGCTTGCCTTTGGCTCAGTTCCCGGCATCAATTTAAAAGGCCACTGCTTGATGCTCTCGTCGTAGGAGCATCGGGGACTTTTATACGAATAGGTTCGGCGGCATATGTGTTTACGCAAGTGCCGGAGCCGAAAACACCACTACGTAAACTACGCACGTAGAAGCCCTGATGATGCCACATCGGACCGGGGTTCGATTCCCCGCATCTCCACAAACAACCCTCTGTTTCTCTGAAACAGAGGGTTTTTTTGTTAACTGGCGCACCTGGCACAGCTCAAGAGCCCGATTGTGATTCAATGGGAAGAGGTGGCTAACACGATGTGAAAAGCACCTATCAGCCTCACGACCAAACGCTGAATACATCATCAAACCATTGTGGGAATAAGGTCTAGTTATGTCAGAACCACTCAATTCACCCCCGACCCAGCTCGGTGTACCTGCCCAATTCCGTATTCCGGAATCTGCTCGTGCCGCCTATGGTGCTCATCCCTTTGACCAGCGTGGGGCTGCTTATTATCTAGCAACCGGTGCGCTCGCGGCGTCAATCTTATCGGTGGGGCTGGTTTTTCTCTTGATGTTTGTTGCTGGGGGAGCGAGTCTCATTCCGGCAACCCTGGGGCTCATTCTGGGCATCATGGCGTTGCGAAAACTCAAAGAATCACCGTTACCGTATTTTCGCAAGCAAGCGAAAACTTTTGCTGTATGGTCGCTCGTTCTCAGCTCTCTAGGTCTTCTGCTGGGCATTGCCTCGTTAATCTTTACCACCTGGCTGTTTTCTAACATAGGTGATTGCGATCAGTATGATTCAGGGTCAACTCTGCAGCAAGATTGCCAAAGCATCACCGAAGATTCTGCCTCATAACAAGCAATAGAAAAGGGCGAACGTTGTGATCACAACGTTCGCCCTTTTTGCATAGTGTTATTCGGTGCCCAGATACTGCAGAGCTGCATCATGGAGCAATGAATTTGTAGCCACTGCGTTTGCTCCAAATGGGCCCTCTTCGCCAGAAAGAGAAGTAAATCGTCCCCCAGCTTCTTGCACGATGGGCACCAACGCGGCCATGTCATGTAAATTCAGTTCGGGTTCTGCTGCGATATCTACCGCGCCTTCAGCAACCATGCAATACGACCAAAAATCACCAAAAGCTCGGGTACGCCATACCGTGTCAGTGAGTTCAAGCATCTTTTGGCGGTTTCCCAGTTTCTTCCAACCACTCAGCGAAGAATATGAGAATGACGCGTCGGATAGCTCAGATACTGTTGAAACGGAGATTCTCTTAGCATTGGCCAAAGACCTACCGGTGTAGGCTCCGGTACCTTCTGCCGCCCACCAGCGACGTTGTAACGCCGGTGCGGAGACCACCCCGAGCACCGGGCGTCCGCGATCAATTAGGGAAATCAGCGTCGCCCATACGGGCACGCCGCGCACAAAATTCTTGGTGCCGTCGATGGGGTCAATAACCCATTGACGAGGCGAGGATCCGGTTTCGCCAAATTCCTCACCGATGACGGCGTCCCGAGTGCGGACGCGCGAGAGTTGGCTGCGAATGAGCTGCTCCGCTTCGCGGTCGGCGTCGGTGACCGGGGTGAGATCGGGCTTAGTCTCAACGCTAAAGTCTTGATTCTGGAACTTAGTGAGGGTGAGGCGGTCGACGCTATCTGCAAGGATATGTGCCAAGCGCAAATCGTCGGTATAAGAATTAGAGTTCATAAGATGTGTTCTCTGACTGGGTGAGATAGTTTTTATTCAACAATACCGAGTTCTTTCTCAGAATCTACATCGGTGATTTCTTGAACACCCAATAATTTGCGTAGTGAGCGCAGACGAAGTTCGCCGTAGGCACCGGCTTTGCCTTCTGCTACCCATGTTGAGAGCGCGCAATCAGCCGCTGATTCTGCGTGAGAGCAGCCCTTAGGGCAGTGCGCACTAGCGGGTGCGAGTTCAGCAAAAGCTCCCACGATATTTTCTTTTTCGATGTGCGCCAGACCGAATGATCGGATTCCAGGGGTATCGATAATCCATGAGCTGGTGCTGTATTGCTGAGGACGTAGCGCCACCGCTGAGGACGAGGTATGACGGCCGCGCCCGGTCACAGCATTGACGTGCCCGGTGTCACGGGTTGATCCGGTCAGCGCATTGACGAGGGTAGACTTGCCAACTCCAGAGTGTCCCAGCAGTACCGAGACTTCGCCGTCGAGCATCTGCAAAATGTCCTCTACCAAGGATGTTGTAAGCCCCTCAGAACCTTCCTCGCTGGGCGCTTTTCCATCAGAGGATTGCGAAAGCTTAATTTCAAGACCCGCATGTTCGTAATAGTCCAAAAGCTCTTGGGGGTATTTGAGATCAGTTTTAGTAATGCAAAGAATAGGGCGGATTCCGGCGTCATAAGCCGCCACGATGGAGCGGTCAATAAATCCTGTACGAGGCTCAGGATTAGCTGCGGCTACCACAATAAATAATTGGGTTGCGTTGGCAACCACCACACGTTCAAAAGGATCGGTGTCATCAGCGCTACGGCGCAATAAAGTTGAGCGATCTTCGATGCGTACTAAGCGCGCTAAAGAACCCTCTTGGCCCGAGGTATCGCCCACAAGCCCTACCAAATCTCCAACCACCACAGGGTTTTTGCGAAGCTCTTTGGCGCGTACTGCCACTACCGAATGTTCTTCAGAAGTGCCTTCGTGAACCACAGCGGTATAACGGCCCCGATCCACGGTAATAATTCGTCCGATCAGCGCATCTTTATAGGACGGTCGATCTTTGGTTCGCGGTCGAGAGCCCTTTTTATTAGGGCGGACTCGAATATCTGATTCATCCCAGGTTCTACGCGCCAAGGGACTGACCTCTTTCTGGGGTTTCGAATTGGTCGAGCATGTCTTTCCACATCGTTGGAAAATCTGGAAGAGTCTTTGAGGTAGTGGCAATATTTTCGATGACTGTACCTTTTATGCGAAGCCCAATGACCGCACCTGCCGTTGCCATGCGATGATCTGCATAGGTTTTGAAATGAGTGGCGTTTTGTACAGGTTTGAGAATTTCAATGCCGTCGTCGGTTTCTTGCGCGACGCCGTCCATCGCGTTGATTTCATGTACCAACGCTTCAAGTCGGTTGGTTTCGTGCCCGCGCAGATGCGCGATGCCGCGTAGTCGGCTGGGGGAGTTCGCCAGAGCACAGAGGGCGGCAACGGTGGGGGCTAGCTCCCCAGCTTCAGAGAGATCAAGATCGATTCCTGCAAAACCGCTGTCTCGGTGCGCTGGGTTTTCGTGGACCGTCAACACATCATTATTCAATTCCACCGTGGCGCCGAAAAGAGGCAAAATCTTTTTCCACATATCTCCACCCTGGGTGGTGTGCTGTGGCCAGCGGGGGATGCTAACGCTGGTGCCCAGCGCAATTGCAGAAACCAAGAAGGGACCGGCATTAGAGAGATCCGGTTCTACGGTAATCTCAAAGCCCGGAAAGCGTGTGGCAGGTACATGCCACGTGTAGGGCTCTGCTGTATCTACAGAAATTCCTACCTCACGCATTACCTCTAGCGTCATTTCGATATGCGGCATGGATGGGATCGCAGAACCCTGATGCCGAACGGTGAGACCACGAGGATATTTGGCGCTTGCTAGGAGCAGAGCCGAAAGAAATTGCGAAGATCCTGAGGCATCAATGGTTACCTCATCAGCTACGAATTTCTCAGGAGGAAGAATCGTAAAAGGAAGCTGATCATTTTGAGCCTCAACTTTCACTCCCAGATCACGTAGCGCACGAATCACTGGTTGCATGGGGCGATGGCTTGCATACTCATCGCCAAAAAAACGCGTTGTACCGGGCAAGAGAGCTGCAACAGGGGGAATAAATCGCATCACGTTACCGGCCAGACCGACGTCGATAGAGCGGTTTTCTTCTACACTCTGTTCAAAATTGATGGGATGAACGCGGATATCAGAGGTGCTGGAATCTGTAAGGTGCTCAACTTTGGCACCCAATGCCTCAATGGCTTGAATCATCAACGAGGTATCACGGGATCTGAGGGGTGCATGAATAATCGACGGCGAATCGGTTATCGCCGCCAGTAGCAAATACCGGTTGGTCAATGATTTTGAACCTGGGATTTCAACGGTAGCTGATCCGCCAGTGAGGTGCCCGGCAAAAGGTGCCGCCCAATCGCCCGGTGATAAAGTTGCGTTCGATGATGATGCCAAAAGCTTGTTCGTCCTCTAGTTTTAGTGACGGTGGTCAGCCACCTATTTTACGCTGTTATACAGCAAAGCCCCGCCTCATTGAAGCGGGGCATTACCTCATCACAACTTATTAGTGACTGAAGAGATCCTCAGACTTATCTTTGATTTCCGAGCTAATCTTCTCTGATTTCTTAGCAATGTTTTCGCCGAGCTTGTTAGCGCGCCAGACCAACGAAGGGTTGCCGTCAGTATCTACTGCGGTGATGGCAATAGCACCGAGCAATGAACCATTGGTGAGAGCTACACGGGCGCGTGCTTTCTTAGCTTCTTTGGTCTCAGAATCAGCAGCGCTGTATTCGGTGTATGCGTTGAGAGCACCGGTGGTCAGAAGAACCATGGAAGAAATGCGAGGGAACTTACCCAACGCGAACATTGAACCAGCAACTACCTGAGCGCCCGCAATACCCTGACCGATGAGTTCTTCTTTGCCCTTAAGCACAATCAACTGAGGGTTGGTCTTAGCAGCCAAATCAATTGCTTTAGCCAAATGAGCGTGTGAATCTGGGTTCTTCAAGTGATCTACACCTGAGAGAACAAAGCTTGAAGCGAGCAAGGGGCGTGCTAGTTTACGTACCAATGACATATTGATATTCCTTTCACCCGAAAACTCGGGTCACTTAGTAAATAATTACCTTTAAACATCATACTAAGCATACGAACTGGATATCTTGAAATCCGTGCCACAACCGGCAAAAAGTGGAATAAAAATCGACTTTATGACGTTCTAACCGCTAATACACATCAATCCAGCGCGACTAAACTAGCCTGTGTAAACGAGAACATGTCCACTTATTGCACAGACACAAAGGAATGCTGAATGGCAACCGAAAATCTCACTCAACTCAGGGAGAACCCTCATGTTGATGCCGAGTTAGATATCCAAAGCGAGTCTGATGCTGATCGAAAAATCAGATTTGAACAAGAAGCCATGCAGTACGTAGACCAGCTCTACGGGGCAGCGCTCCGCATGGCGCGCAATCCTGCTGATGCCGAAGACCTAGTGCAAGAAGCCTATATGAAAGCTTTTTCCTCTTTTCATCAGTATCGACCGGGAACGAATCTCAAAGCATGGCTTTACCGGATTCTCACCAACACCTACATTAATCTTTATCGCAAGCGTCAGCGTGAACCCTATCAGGCACACACAGACACCGTTGAAGATTGGCAGCTCGCGCAAGCAAGCTCTCACGATTCAGTGGGACTGGTCTCGGCAGAAGCTGAAGCTCTCACTCATTTGCCTGATGACGACGTCAAAAAAGCCTTGCAATCCATTCCCGAAGATTTTCGGATGGCAGTATATTACTCTGACGTCGAAGGCTTCTCGTATAAGGAAATTTCCGACATTATGAACACTCCATTAGGGACAGTGATGTCGAGGTTGCACCGCGGACGCAAAATGCTTCGGGATTTACTGGCTGATTACGCCGAAGAACAAGGCATTGCAACTCATCAAAATACTAGAAAGGGTAAATAAAATGACGTCATCACAGAATCCATGTTCCCAAAAACTGGGTGAAATCTATGAATATCTGGATGGTGCGCTTTCGTGCGAAGAGTTGCAGAAAATGGACGATCACCTTAAAAACTGTGAGCACTGCGCCAAAGAGCATGACTTAGAGTGTGTGATTCGTTCAGTAGTAAAGCGCTCTTGTTGTGAGCCTGCGCCCCAAGATCTCAAAGAAAAGATTTGGAAGAAAATTTCCACGGTCAAAGAGACCGATCATTCAGCCCCGCAAAACACCTAGAGACTTGCTAACTAGAAATTGCAACCTAGAACATAACATCTAGTAGAAATATGAAGAGTACAAAACAGGCCCTGAGGTTAATAACCTCAGGGCCTGAAAAGTTTAATTCAAGGGGTCTTAAGAATTAGGACGCTTACCGTGGTTAGCGCCATTCTTACGACGGTCCTTGCGCTTACGACCGCGCTTGCTCATGTGAGCCTCCTTATGAGTTCAATACACACTCAACGATAGTGCGTACGATTGTATATCCTAAAAAATAGGACACCGCCGTCTATTTTTGCACAATCAGCCAGTAATTTCATTTCACCAGGCTGAGAAAGCGTGAACAGTGAGCTGTTATACAGGCTCGGGTAGGTTCAGCCAGCTATACCAACCGCGGTGAAGAACGAGCCAAGCAATCAAACCGTAACCCGATTGCCCGGGACGACCATCATTTGCCGCCAAATCATTTCTCCACTGTTCATGATGTAACAAGGGATTGAACGTATCCACGTAGACGTGATTACGGCGAGTCACCACATCAGCATAGGCAGCGTTGAGATCAGCAATTCGACGGTTGCGTTCAGTCTCTAGCGTGGGGGGAGGGCCAACCACCAAAACTTTAATGTTGTTCTGCGAAGCCATGTCTACCATATTCGCCAAATTCAGGCGGCTACGCGCACTTGTGATATCCAAATCAACATCAAAGGTAGAGGGAGCAATCACCAAACGATTATCAGCACCCTGACCAAAACGACGGCTCGCTTCATCAAACCAACGAGCATTCAAAAGTTCAGTGCCCTCTCCGGGCGCCGCAAGATTATATGCAGCAATGGATGCAGAATGTTGGGGGGTGCGTGCCATCACGCGACCAAACCAACCGAGGGCGCGAGGGTCACCCAAACCTGCTAGAAGATCGTCGCCTACGGCAACTAGTCGAATATTACGCTGATCCACGGAGAATCTTTCTGTCAAAATTGTCAAACGGTCTAAACCGCTTTTTAGTTAAGAATAATCTTATCGGGCAAACTGTAGCCTCACATCACCTGCATAAACTACAAAAAACTCTCAAAAAGATAAGTGTGGATGTCTCTTATCATACAAGGGGCATCCACACTTTTGAGAAATTAGTCTTCAAAGACGTCTGCAACCAAGCTCTCTAGCTCAGCTGCGTGGCGCTTGCCCGTACCGGCAGCAGGGGATGCTGCCGCGCGTCGTGACGCCAAACGCACCTTGAAATCAACTTCAGGAAGCAAGTTGACCGCAATGAAAGGCCACTGACCCTGGTTAGCAGGTTCGTCCTGAGCCCACACAATGTCTTTCGCATTGGGGTACTTGCTGATCTGCTCGTTGATTTCATCAAGAGGCAAGGGGTAAAGCTGTTCCACACGAATAATCGCAGTGGTGTTGTCGTTGTTCTTAGCTCGCTGAGCTTCCAAATCGTAGTACAAACGACCCGAAACCATGACGACGCGCGTTACCTCAGAAGCCTTCAAATCAGCAGTATCAGCCAAAACAGGCTCGAATTGACCCTGAGTGAAATCCTCAACCGAGGACGCCGCAGCCTTCAAACGCAAAAGCTGCTTAGGAGTGAAAACAATCAAAGGCTTGTGCGGACGTGAGTGAGCGTGAGTGCGCAACAAGTGGAAGTATGATGCCGGGGTAGAAGGCACCGCAACCGTCATGTTGTTTTCTGCACACAGCTGCAAATAACGTTCCTGACGTGCCGATGAATGGTCAGGTCCCTGACCTTCGAAACCGTGAGGAAGCAAGAGTACGAGCGATGAGCGCTGAGCCCACTTCTGCTCAGCAGAAGAAATGAACTCATCGATGATGGTCTGCGCACCGTTCGCGAAGTCGCCGAACTGTGCTTCCCAAACTACCAATGAATCGGGGCGCTCTACCGAGTAACCGTACTCAAAACCCATCACACCATACTCAGAAAGCAACGAGTTATAGATGCTGAAATTGCCCTGGTTCTCTGAAAGATGCTGAAGCGGATTCCACTCAGCATCTGAGTTTGCATCGTGAAGCACGGTGTGGCGTTGTACGAAGGTGCCGCGCTGAACGTCCTGACCGGACATACGCACGTCGACGCCTTCCATAAGCAACGAACCGAAAGCTGCAAGCTCGCCAAAGCCCCAGTTGATGCCGCCCTTGGTGGACATTGCCTGACGCTGTTCCATGAGCTTCTTGAGCTTCTTGTGAGGCTCAAAGCCTTCAGGGAAGTTCACGAAGGAGTTACCGATTTCCTGCAGGGTTTCAGCAGAAATTGAGGTGGAATCGGGTACCTTGACTGAGTCTTCGTTCTGCTGAGCTGCAGGACGCTCGATGTTCGAGACAGCTGCTGCGTCGGCAGTGACCAAAGGAGCCTTAGAAGACTGTGCCTCGTGAATCTCAGTGAAGATCTGCTCCAAGCGCTGCTGGTAATCCTTGAGCGCGCGATTGGCCTCTTCACGAGTGATATCACCACGACCCACCAAGGACTCGGTGTAGATCTTTCGGGTGGAATTCTGCGCGCCAATCAACTTGTACATTGAAGGCTGAGTCATCGAGGGATCATCGGCTTCGTTGTGACCGCGGCGGCGGTAGCACAGCATGTCGATGACGGCGTCCTTGTTGAACTTCTGACGGTACTCAAACGCCAGCTGACCAGCGCGAACAACAGCCTCAGGATCATCAGCATTCACATGGAATACCGGTGCCTGAATCATACGGGCAACATCGGTTGCGTAGGTTGAGGAACGGCCGTCTTCTGGCATGGTAGTAAAGCCCACCTGGTTGTTGACGATGACGTGAATGGTGCCACCGGTCTTGTAACCCTCAAGCTGAGACATCTGTAGGGTTTCCATGACGATGCCCTGACCAGCGAATGCGGCGTCACCGTGAACCAAGATGGGGAGAACGGGGAACGGTTCAGTGTTGCCCTGCTCTGCCAAAGTATCTTGCTTTGCACGAACAATGCCCTCAAGAACAGTGTTAGCTGCTTCAAGGTGTGAGGGGTTGGCGGCAAGATAAACCTGGGTCTGGTTGCCGTTGTCAGAGGTAAATTCGCCTTCGGTACCCAAGTGGTACTTGACGTCGCCCGAACCACCGGTCAAACGGGGGTCCATCTCGCCGTCAAACTCACGGAAAATCTGTGCGTAAGACTTGCCTGCAATGTTGGTCAGCACGTTGAGGCGACCGCGGTGTGCCATACCAATGCCCACGCCAGAAAGACCGGCGTCTGCAGCTTCAGAAATCACCGAATCAAGCAACGGAATCAAAGACTCGCCACCCTCTAAGGAGAAGCGCTTTTGACCCAAGTACTTGGTCTGCAAGAAAGTTTCGAAAGCTTCTGCTGCATTGAGCTTGCCCAAAACGCGGAACTGCTCTTCACGAGAGGGCTTGGAATAGCCGTTCTCTAGCTTTTCTTGGAACCACTGGCGCTGCTGTGGGTCCTCAATGTGCATGTACTCGATGCCGGTGGTGCGGCAGTATGCTTCACGCAAGAGTTCCAAAATGGTGCGAAGCGACAAGAAGTCCTTGCCGCCAAAGCCGCCGGTTGGCCAATAACGGTCAAGATCCCACAGGGTCAAACCATAGTTTTCAATGCGCAAATCAGGGTGAGAGAGCATCTCGTAACCCAGTGGATTGGTTTCTGCAATGAGATGCCCGCGCACGCGGAATGCGTGAATAAGCTGCTGAATACGAGCAACCTTTGAAATATCTGATTCGGGATTAACCTGGTTATCAACAGCCCAACGAACAGGCTCAAAAGGAATGTGCAGATCCTTGAAGATTTGATCGTAGAAGCCGTCGCCACCCAAGAGGTAGTACTCAATTTGGCGCAAGAATTCACCCGAGCCAGCACCTTGAATAACACGGTGATCATAGGTTGAGGTGAGGGTAATAATCTTCGAGATACCCTGGCTAGCAATGGTTTTCTCTGATGCGCCACGGAACTCTGCGGGGTAGGTGAGTGCACCAACACCTACGATGCAAGCCTGACCCTTAGAGAGGCGAGGAACCGAGTGAATGGTGCCGATGCCGCCGGGGTTGGTGAGCGAAATAGTGGTGCCGCGGAAATCTTCAATGCCGAGCTGACCTTCGCGTCCACGCTTGACGATGCTGTCGTATTCTTTCCAGAACTCAATAAAGCTGAGTTCCTCTGCACCCTTGACGTTCGGCACAACGAGGTTGCGAGAACCATCGGGGCGGGGGAGATCAATGGCAAGACCGAAGTTGATGTGCGCAGGATGAATCGCTACAGGGCGACCTTTATCGTTCGTGCCGTAGATAACGTTCATTGACGGAATCGCTGCGGCAGCGCGAATCACCGCATATCCAATGATGTGAGTGAACGAAATTTTTCCACCACGAGTGCGCTTGAGGTACTCGTTGATGGCCATGCGGTTATCAATGAGCAACTTTGCAGGAACCGCGCGAACGGTAGTTGCGGTGGGAACCTCAAGAGATTCTTCCATAGTGGTCACAACAGCTTTAGCTGGACCGCGCAGGGGAACTTCTTTGTCTGCTTGAGATTCGTTGTTTTCTTCAGTTGATGCAGGTGAAGTCACTTTAGGCTCAGGTGCTTTCTGTGGAGCGGTTTTCTTAGCAGGTTGTGCGGAGGGCTGAGGGGAAGAAGCTTTAGCGGGGGCTGGTGCTGATTTTGCCGCTTGTGCTTGAGAATCTTCAGTCTTCGACGTTGAAGGGGCTGAAGCAGCCGGGGATTCTGAGGTGGTTGAGGCGGTGTTAGATCCCTGCATCTGTTCGAAGACGGGCCACCACTTCTTCTCTACAGAATTTTTATCTTGTTCATACTGCTCAAACAGCTCTTCAACGAGCCACTCATTGCCAGCAAATTCTTCGGGCACCTGGTGCTCTGGATTGTTGGGCACAGTTACTACGCCTCTTCCATGATGATTATTGAGTAAGTCTTCGGCAGTGCAACGTTCAAACGGGGTAACCATAACCGTTGAGAATTACACATCGAAATTGTTGATGCGGTAGGGGAGTCGCAGAGCGACTCTTCGCATACTTGCTTTTAGTTTAGTAATTTTTTACCTTAACTTTCTACCTGTGCCGGTTCATGACGGCAGATAAACGCGTAATAGTAGTTGAGCTACCTCTCAAAACCCCTCGCGGTGAAGGACGACGTCCCGTGTCTTCATCTCTTAGATGAATTTGGCGGGTTCGTTTTGAGAAGATTCTGAAGCCGTAACCTCACTGGTAAAATCTCTTGGCATGGACGACCCTTTGAGTTGGTCAAACAATGCTCTGCTTTCTATTCCTAGCAGCCGTTGTCAGTTGACCGTTGCACATCTAAATTCTTCGCACGAACTACCGATAGTTTTACAGAAAGCTGAGGCTCGATTTTAGTGGAATGGATTCTTCTGTTAGTGGGAATTCTTCTCATCCTTGGCACAGGCTTTTTTGTTGCTGTTGAATTTTCCATGGTTGCCCTCGATCAATCTTCGATTCAGCGCGAAATAAATAATGGCGACTCTAAGGGCGAGAAAGTTTTAGAGTGCGTCAAATCCCTCTCTACCCAGCTTTCAAGTTGCCAAATTGGCATTACGATTACAACCTTGCTCACCGGTTATACGCTGGATTTTGCTATCCAGGATTTGACCGTGGGGCTGATTGCAAGCATGGGGTTGCCAGAAAACTTAGCGAGAATTTTTACTCTTATTCTGGCGATGGTCATAGCTACGGCGCTTTCAATGATTATGTGCGAGCTTGTTCCTAAAAACTTAGCGATTGCAGAGCCCTATCGCGTTGCACGAGTCTTAGCACCTGCCCAGCTCACGTTCACGCGAGTCATGCACCCTATTGTGCGTTTGATGAATGGCACTGCTAATCGCATTCTGCATCTCTTTGGCATGGAAGCTAAAGAAGAACTCTCTGGTGCACGCTCACCGGAGGAACTCTCCTCTATGGTCAAGCGTTCAGCTGAGCAAGGAACTTTGGACTCAGATACCGCACGCTTCGTGGACAAAACTCTCTCTTTTGCCGAGTTGACGGCGGCGGACGTCATGACGCCGCGTCGTAAAGTCACCATGCTTGAAGACACTGCCAGCGTTGCTGACGTGATTGAAGCGGCTCGCGCCACCGGTTATTCCCGTTTTCCGCTGTACCGCGAAGATCAGGACAACGTGGTGGGTGCAGTTCACATTAAAAAAGCTGTGAGTGTTCCTGCCGGAGTACGTGCGAACCTTGAAGCTGGAACCCTCATGGAAGAGGTTATTAAAGTTCCTGAAACAGTTCATCTTGATTCACTATTGCAACAGCTTCGTGAGGGTGCGTTGCAGCTAGCAATAGTACTGGATGAATACGGGGGTACTGCTGGTATGACAACCCTTGAAGACTTGGTGGAAGAAATCGTGGGGGAAGTCTCTGACGAGCACGAGCTGGCAGGCGTTGAAGAACGACCCCTTCGTGTGGGTGCCGGCGATTGGATTTTCTCTGGTCTTCTACGTCCTGACGAAGTCAATGAATATATTGAGGTTTTGGATATTGAGGATGATCCCGCCTACGAGACAATGGGTGGATTCATGATGGACCGTCTAGGACGAGTTCCTGAAACCTCTGATACCGTTCCTGTAGATGGTGGCACTCTTCGCGTTGAATCGATGGAACATTGGCGAGTTGATCGTATTCGATACATCCCCTCTCAGATCCGCCGAGGAAGCATTGCTGCGGGAAAGGACTCCAAATAAATGAGTGACTGGACAGCTATAGCGCTATTGGTGCTTCTTTTGGCAGGCAATGCGTTCTTTGTCTCTGGTGAGTTTGCGATTATGTCTACTCGACGTTCGCAGGTTGAACCGCTGGCAGAAATGGGCAATAAGCGTGCAAAAACTACTCTTTACGCACTGGAGCACGTTTCGCTGATGTTGGCTACCTGCCAGCTAGGCATCACCCTATGTTCTTTGTTGATTCTGAACGTTTCTGAGCCTGCCCTGCACCATTTGGCAGCTGGTCCGATGGAACATTTCGGTATTCCCGTTGCCGTGGCTGATTTGGTGGCGTTTGTCATCGCTTTGGTACTGGTAACTTTCTTGCACGTTATTTTGGGTGAAATGGTTCCCAAAAACGCTGCGGTTTCATTGGTAGGACAGGGCGTGGCACTGTGGATTGCGCCGCCGCTGGTGTTCCTCTCTCGCATTTTCCGCCCCATTGTGGGTGCGTTGAACTGGATTGCTGATCACACACTTCGGCTGATGAAGATTGAGCCTAAGTCAGAAGTGTCATCCACCTTTACCTTGGATGAGCTTCAAAATATCGTGGCTGAATCAACGGCAGAGGGAACAGTGGAGGACGACGCCGGTGTGCTTTCCGGAGCCCTTGAATTTTCTGAGAAAAAAGTTGAGGAAATCATGGTGCCCCGCGAAAAGCTGGTGACTTTGCAGTTTCCTTGCACGCCCTTAGAACTGCAAAATTTGGTGTCACACACCGGGTATTCTCGCTACATTATTGAAGACCGGGTGGATGGCACCTTTATGGGTTATGTGCATATCAAAGATGCGTTGGGAATTTCTGAAGATCGCCTCGACAAAATGTTGCCCTGGAGTAAGATTCGCCAGATGTCTTTAGTGAGCCCAGAGGTAGACATTGACGATGCGTTAGCGATTATGCAGCGAAATCGTGCACATATTTCGCATGTTGTTGCTACCGATGGCACTTCGCTGGGCGCACTCTTTCTCGAAGATATCTTGGAAGAGTTAGTCGGTGAAATTAAGGACACGACGCAGGAACATGTGCGACGTCGTGAGGCGGCGTCGGTGCGTGCAAACCTGAGTAGCTAGTCAATACTAAAATCCTATTTTGCGAACGATTCTCTTTAGTGCTTTAATAAATGAGAATTGTTCGCATTTTAGTTTGGAGAAGAAATGAATAAAGTGGTTCAGGGTGCAACCTTGATGGCAATTGCGGCGCTAGGACTGACCGGTTGCGCAAACGGCGCTAATCAAAGCAGCTCCGATAAGCCCAAAGTTGTGACTTCCACCGACGTTTACGCTGATATCGTGAAGCAAATTGCCGGTGACTCCGTTGAAGTAACCTCTTTGATTTCTTCCACAAGCCAGGATCCGCACTCTTACGAAGCAACCGCAGCTGACCGTCTTAAAGTAAAAGATGCCGATATTGTTCTGCTCAACGGCGGCGGATACGACCATTTTCTCGAAGATCTTGCCGGGCAAGATAATAAAGATCAAAAAGTAATCAACGCTGTTGAGACCTCGGGACTTTTTAGCGCAGATGAGCTCAAAGAGCTCACCGAAGGACATACTGACGACGAGCACCACGAACACAACCATGGGGCACTCAACGAACACGTGTGGTACAGCTTTGACGCCATGAAGAAGGTATCTCAGGCGCTCACCGACGATCTCTCGGAGACCGCATCTGATCACGCCGATGAGTACAAAAAAGCTGACGAAGAATTCGATAGGAAACTCGATAGACTCAACGCCAATGCCAAAGAGATCAACGGACAAGGCAAGAATTACATCTCTACCGAACCTGTACCTGGATATCTCTTGCAAGAAGCAGGATTGACCGACAAAACTCCCAGCGATCTCACCTCAGCAGTAGAAGATGGATCAGATATTGCTCCGTTGACCTTGCAAAACGTCAAGGACTCTCTGAAGAACGGTTCCGTGAAACTGCTTGCTTACAACGAGCAAACCGCCTCGAACCAGACCAAGGAAATTCTGGACGCCGCCCAAGCAGATAACGTAGCGAACGTATCATTCACAGAAACCCTCCCAGAAGGCAAAGACTACGTAGACTGGATGAACGATAACGTAGCAAACGTGAAAACTGCGGTTGCACAATAATCTAGAAAGTAATTTATGATTTCCCCAAACCCTCCGGCTGCGATTTCGGTGCGAGACGGCATGCTCTCCTTTGGTTCGCGAGAACTGTGGAGCCATCTCACACTCGATATCGCACAGGGGGAATACTTTGCAGTGCTTGGTCCCAACGGGTCAGGTAAATCAACATTTCTCAAAGTAATTTTGGGTCTGACCCATCTAAATCACGGGGAAATTTCGGTGCTCGGTCGTAAAGCTCGCACTGGTAATCAGGGCGTAGGTTATATTCCGCAGCAACGTTCTATGCCCTCCAATACGCCCCTGCGCGCCCGCGATCTCGTGGGTCTTGGAATCGATGGGCATCGGTGGGGAATTCGAATTGGAAGCAAGAAATATCGTTCTAAGATTGATGAACTATTAGAGGCTGTGGGTGCAACTGATTACGCGAACGTACCCGTCGGCTTGCTCTCTGGCGGTGAGCAACAGCGTTTGCGCATTGCACAAGCTCTTGCCAATGATCCAAGCATTCTCTTGGCAGATGAAGCTCTGCTTTCTTTGGACTTACACCACCAATATGCAGTATCCGAGCTCATTCACCAGTACAACAAGAACAACAATGCAACCGTCATTTTCGTGACGCACGAGATCAACCCCATCATTGATCACGTGGATCGCGTTCTCTACCTTGCTAACGGAAGATTCACCGTGGGCACGGTTGAAGAAGTCATGCAAAGCGACGTTCTCACTGCACTGTATCAAACCCCGGTGAGCGTGATTAAAACTAACGGTCGCTACGTGGTGGTTGGGGGAGATGCCCAATCATCTGATCGTCTCTTAGGCGGCGACGATTCCCATCCCCACTGCCACGAAGGAGCGTAACCCGTGTTAGATCTCATCGTGGGGTTATCTGCCTCTGAATTTTGGTCCAAAATCTTTGTATTCGATCGCTACGGCGAGCTCGTAGAGCTTTTGCGCAACTCCATTCTTGCTGGAGCTGTCCTGGGAATTATTGGCGGCGTCGTCGGAATTTTTGTGATGATGCGTAATCACGCGTTTGCGGTGCACGGTGTTGCAGAAATGTCATTTGCCGGCGCAGCATTGTTCCTTCTGCTGGGATATGACGTGATGACGGGCTCGCTCGTGGGATCGATTGCATCCGCAGTGTTAATCGGTCTGATGGGTGCTCGCAGTAGCGAATCTAATTCTGTGATCGGTGCACTCATGCCCTTCGGCTTAGGTTTGGGTATTTTGTTTCTCTCGATGTACGAAGGACGTTCAGCGAACAAGTTCTCGCTGTTGACCGGTCAAATTGTCTCTGTCGATAGCTCGCAACTCACCGAAATGTTGGTCGGCGCCGTCATTATTCTTGGAATTCTTGCCATTGTGTGGCGGCCCCTAACTTTTGCCTCTCTCGATGCAGAAGTAGCGCGTGCCAAGGGCGTTCCCATGCGACTGCTCTCGCTGGTTTTCATGGTGGTTTTGGGTATTGCTGTGGCGCTATCAGTACAAGTGGTGGGCTCACTGCTGGTTTTGGCTCTGTTGATTACTCCCGCTGCAGCGGCGCTACAAGTGACGTCGTCGCCGGTAAAATCCGTGGTGCTTTCACTAGTCTTTGCCGAGCTATCTATCGTGGGCGGAATTATGCTCTCACTGGCAGGTTCTTTGCCCATTAGCCCGTACGTCACCACTATTTCTTTTGTGATTTATGTGGTGTGCAAGGGGATAGCCATGGTGCGCCAACGGCATAGCGCTTCGGGGCGAGCTGTAAAATCTAATCTCAAATAAGGCCACCGCCTTGGATGAAAATGTATTCATCTGACGGGCTGTAAGCGCCAAAAAACACTGGGGGTAGCGAAATCATTCGCTACCCCCAGTGTTATATGAAAAAGCTATTTACGATGCCAGCTTTTTCTGACATGCAGCGCAAATTCCGCTGACTTCAATCACGTGATTGATCTCGGCATATCCAAACTTTTCACCTATTTGCTGAGCCCAGGACTCCAAATCGGGAACCTCGAGTTCTTCAGCCGCACCGCAATTACGGCACAACAGATGGTGGTGATGATGCTCTACCGAACACTTGCGGTAGATAGCCTCGCCGTCCTCGGTCTTGAGAACATCAACTTCACCCTGCTCTGAAAGGGACTGCAAAATGCGGTAAGTGGTTGCCAAGGAAACAGACTCACCAGATCTAGCCATGAGCGCGTGCAGATCTTGAGCAGAAATAAAATCTTCTAGATTTTCAATGGTTGCTTTGACCGCTCTGCGTTGCTTGGTGTTGCGAACTTCAGTTTTAGTATTCTGCGAACCAGTAGTAGGCGCCATCAAAAATCCTTCAAAAAATGTGGAGATATTTGCCCATAGTTTACCGCAGAGAGCTATAGACCAAACAGAAATTTACTTTTGAGCGCAATTGATCCTGGCATTCTAAATGCTAGGCCGATTGCAGAAGTGACTAGAACTTTTTCTTCACGGCACACTAGGCTAGAGATATGAAACTCATTAAATATTCACACTCTTGTATCCGTTTGGAAAACAACAACAAGACCCTCGTGATGGACCCAGGTAATTTCTCTGAGGTAGAAAAGGCGCTTGAGGGTGCAGATTTTCTGCTCATTACTCACGCTCACCCCGATCATTATGACGCCGAGCCCGTGAACGCGTACTTGAGCGAGCACCCCGAGGTTGAAGTTTATGCTCCCGCGGCTGTTGCCGATGAAATTTCGGAGGCTGTTGACGGCGCAAAGGTTCACACCGTCGGCGGTGAAGAATCGTTCACTGTAGAAGGCTTTGACATCAAAACCTATGGGGGTCAGCATGCGCTGATTCACCCACTGGTAAAAACCATCGACAACGTTGGCTACCTGATCAACGATTCGCTTTATCACCCCGGTGACTCCTTGGTAGTGCCTCATGATCTCAAGGTAGAAAATCTGCTGGTTCCTATTCACGCTCCCTGGAACAAGATTCAAGAAGTTATCGATTTCATCATTGCGGTCAAAGCACCCAAAGCTTTTCCCATTCACAATGCGCTACTTTCCGAAAACGGTCACGGCATCATCGAAAATCAGTTGACGAACTTCGGTAAGAAATACGGCACCGAGTACCGTCACCTTGACGCAGAAGAAACCGTAGAAATCTAAGGAGCTGAACATGGCAACTGTTTTTACCAAAATTATCAACGGCGAAATACCGGGGCGCTTTATTTGGAAAGATCCCGACGTCGTCGCTTTCTTGACCATTGAACCCATGGGACAGGGGCATACCCTGGTGGTTCCTCGCCAAGAAGTGGATCACTGGATCGACCTTGAGGACAACCTGCGAAATCGCGTGTTCGAGGTGGCTCAAAAGATCGCTCAAGCACAGAAGAGTATTTTTGGGGGAGAGAAGATTGGCCTAATGATCGCAGGTCTTGAAGTTCCTCATACTCATCTGCATGTGTACCCGGTGAGCGGTCTGGCAGATTTTGGCCCGTCAGCGGTTGATCATGATCCTTCTGAGCAGGAGCTCGATAGCAATGCGCAGAAATTGCGGGATACTTTGCGTGAGCAGGGGTTTGAAGAGTTCGTGCCCAACGAGTAGGCAACTACTAGTGTAATCACACCAAAGAGCGGTAATCCTCAACAGAGAATTACCGCTCTTTTCCGTGGTGCTATCCCAACCTAGATTCGCTAGTCCGTTCCAGCGGAACCATCTAGCGCAGATTTTCGACGGCGTCCCGCAACGCTTTGCGAATGCGTTTCTCTGAAACGGTATATGCGGTACCAAGAGGCTGCGCAAAGTAGCTCACCCGCAACTCCTCAATCATCCACCCCACGTGTTCAAGCTCTGCGGGCACTGCAGTGCCGGCTGGCAAAGCCTTGACCGCTTGATCGAACTCGTCCTCGAGCGCTTGGACAGAAACCATCAGCTGGTTATCTTTGTTCACCTGCGGGCCAAGCTTTTCAACGCGATAACTGATCGCCTTCAAATAGCGCGGCACATGTTGCAACTGGGCGTAGCCGGTTTGAGCCACAAATCCGGGATACACCAGATTTTCTACTTGCGACTTCATGTCTTGCATAGCGTGAATAACAGCTAGTGAGGTGCTCTTTTTGATGAGCTTTTGCACCGTAGCCGCTTCTGAAAGAATCTCAGCCACCAGCTTGGTAACCGCAAAAACGGACTCAATCAGTTCTGCTCGTACCTCGTGGAACACCCGATCATATTCAGCTTTTGTGAACGGCGCAGTAGCGGGAGTGAGCATATCTACCGCAGCCACAGTGCAGTCACTAATCAGCTTGTCAATCGAACCGTGCGGATTCTGCGTGAACACCAGCTTCTCTTGAGTCGAAAGATGATCACTCACATAGCGGATGGGTGAGGGCACCTGCAATTGCAACAGCCTGATGACGCCGCGGCGTTGAGCTTGCAAAGCCTCTTGCTCGGAGGCAAAAATCCGCAATGCTACCGACGTGCCCTCGTCCACGAGAGCGGGGTAACCCGCCACTTTTTGAGTGGCGATAACCCGCTCAATTTTGCGCGGGAAATCTTTCTCGGGCCACGCCGTCAAGTTCGAGACTTCTCGAACAGACGGTTCGCCAGCCTGGGAACGAACCGGCTGTTGACCATGTTGCGCATTCTTCTTGCCAGGTGCTCCACCAGCTTTTGCTGCAGACGAACCTGACACGCGCGTCGTCGCCTGATGCGCCATATGTGACATGGCGGCAAATGTATCTGCAGAAGCTCCCAAAGAGGTTGCGAGCGCCGAACGAATTTGCGGTTGCAAAGAACTCTTGAGAGCCTCAAGGTTTTTACCTTCACCCAAGATTTTGTTCTGGGGATTACGTACCTGGAAGGTGAAACGCAAATAGTCGGGAACGGCGTCCCAATTGAACGCCGCCGGATCTACTACAACCCCGCGCAGACGGCGCAGCACGGTCGCCAAGGAATCCAACAAAGCGTCTTGAGCTGGGGAGAAGTCCTCTTCGAGTTTGAGAACCGCATTCTTGGCAACATCCGGTGCCGGCACAAAATTTTTACGAATCTGTTTAGGCAAAGATTTGATGAGAGCGGTGACCAGTTCGGTGCGTAGCCCAGGAATCATCCACTCAAATTGCTCTTTTTCGAGCTGATTCAAAAAGAGGATGGGGATTTGGACGGCGATACCATCGGTCTGTGCTTGTGAGCTACGGACCCCGCCAATGGAAACGCTGGGGGCGTACTCGTAGCGCAAATCTAGACTGAGTTCACCGGAATCGGTTGCTACCGACCATGTTCTGGGGAATTCATTTTCGTCAAAATCCGCCGCATCTTCGTCAATAAGGTTTTCCGGGGTGAAATCGAGAAGATGCTCGTTGCGGGTGCGCTCGTCTTTCCACCACTTGTCAAAGTGCCGTTCTGAGTAGATGTTGTGGGGGATGCGCGCGTCGTAGAAGTCATAGAGAGTCTGATCATCCACGCGTAAATCACGACGGCGCAATCGCGCCTCAAGTTCTTCGACTTCTGCCAGCGCTTTCTGATTGCGGGCGAAGAACTTGTGATGAGTTTTCCAATCCCCTTCAACCAGTGCCGAGCGAATGAACATTTGGCGAGCGGCGACAGGATCGATGCGCCAAAACTGTACTCTGCGATCAGCAATAACAGGCACACCAAAGAGAGTGACTTTCTCGTGCGCCATAACCGAACATTGAGCGGAAGACCAATGCGGGTCTGAGTATTGCTTTTTCACCAAGTGCGAGCCGATTTCTTCAATCCACTCGGGTTCAACCTGAGCATTGACGCGCGCCCAGAGGCGGGACGTCTCCACTAACTCTGCAGAGACCAGCCATTCGGGATTCTTTTTGAAGAGCGCTGAGCCCGGGAAAATCTGGAACCTGGTGCCGCGCGCACCCATGTACTCGTGGCGGGCGCGCTCGTCCTTGAGCCCAATATGAGAGAGCAAACCGGCCAAAAGCGACTTATGAATATCATTTTCGTGCGCGGCAGGATTAATATCGCGGCCGGCGCTCACATGAATCTTGGCAGAACGCCCAATTTCGCTTAGCTGGGCAAACAAATCTTGCCATTCACGAATTCGCAAGAAATTGAGGTACTCACGGTGGCACATTTTGCGGAACTGACTAGAAGATAGCTCATCCTGTTTTTCGTTGATGAAGTTCCAGAGCAACAGAAAGCTCGAAAAGTCAGATTTTTCGTCTTTATAGCGGGCATGGAGCGCATCGGCTTCACCGCGGTGTTCGGTTGGACGTTCGTGCGGGTCTTGCACGGTCAGAGCCGCAGCAAGCACCATCATTTCTTTGGCGCAACCGCGCTTATTCGCCTCAACAATCATGCGGGCCCAGCGCGGGTCCACGGGCAATGCTGCCATCATTGAACCGATGGGGGTCAGCGGGCTGGACGGACGCCCGTTGCGTCCGCCACCGCGCTGATTGCGAGAATTGTTCGATTTTTGCCGCAGTGCCCCTAATTCGCGCAAGAGGTTGACGCCGTCATTAATCGCCCGCGATTCAGGTGGCTGCACAAAGGGGAACTTCTCAATGTCAGCAATCGTGTTAACCACGCCGATAGCAGTCATCTGCAAAATAACAGCCGCCAAGTTGGTTCGCAGAATTTCGGGATCGGTGAATTCTGGACGGGAAGCAAAATCTTCCTCAGAGTACAAACGAATCGCGATGCCGTCAGAGACACGACCACAACGACCAGAGCGCTGATTAGCGCTCGCCTGCGAAATACGTTCAATAGGAAGACGCTGAACCTTGGTACGCGATGAATAGCGAGAAATACGCGCGGTACCAGTATCGATCACATACTTGATGCCGGGCACGGTCAGAGACGTTTCGGCAACGTTCGTGGCTAGCACGATGCGCGGACGCCCAGAGGGGCGGAAAACTTTCGTTTGATCCTGCATCGAAAGACGCGCAAACAGCGGCAGCACTTCGTAATCGGGGATGCGACGGGTGGTGCGAACCATCTCGGTGATAGCATCCTGGGCATCGCGAATTTCACGCTCGCCCGAGAAGAAAATCAAAATATCGCCGGGATCTTCGGCGGCGAGCTCTCGAATCGCTCCCAAAATACCGTCGATGGGGTCGGCGTCGTCGTCCTCGAGTCCGTCGTCGGCGTCTTCATCTTCTTCGCCGGGCTGATCGGTCAGCGGGCGGTATCGAATTTCTACCGGGAAAGTACGGCCGGAGACTTCAATGATGGGCGGAGCATCTGCAGGCAGGCTCTCTTCAGCTTCTTGTTTCTCTTCCTCAGACAGCGAATCATCAACAATTCCCACGCCCGGCACAAAGCTGGGGGAGAAGTGCCGTGCAAATCGCTGCGGATCAATGGTTGCCGAGGTGATGATGATTTTGAGGTCGGGGCGCTGACCCATGATGCGCTTGAGATAACCCAAAATGAAGTCAATATTCAGGCTTCGCTCGTGTGCCTCGTCGATAATAATCGCAGAGTAATTGCGCAACAGTGGGTCATTTTGAATTTCGGCGAGCAAAATACCATCGGTCATGAGCTTGATGGCAGACTGGTTGCTCACCTCAGAGGTAAAGCGCACCTGATAGCCAACGGTCTGACCAATCTTTTGCCCCAGCTCCTCAGCAATACGCTCGGCAACGGTACGTGCTGCTAAACGCCGTGGCTGCGTATGGCCAATCAAACCCTTTTCGGCGAGACCAAGATCCAGGCACATTTTGGGAATCTGCGTGGTCTTACCTGAACCGGTTTCCCCGGCAATAATCACCACTTGATTCTGCTGAATCGCTTCCATGATTTTTTCGCGGTGCCCCGAAACCGGTAGCGACTCGGGGTAATGAATAGAATCAGGAATCAAAAACTGAGCCGTATCGGTGCGTGCAGGGCGTTTCTGCCGCGCCGGACGTGACTTTCGAGAATTTTTGTGCGAATTTTCCGCAACCGTGGGTGGCGCAGACGCACGCGTAGGCGCCGCATGCATGGCTGCGGCGAGTGAACTGAGGTTGGGCTTTTGAGAGTGCGCTTGATCTTGAGACATACTAATACCCCAGTTTAGTGCAGGAGAGACTGGCGTTAGAAGATTTTTCTTAGCGGCGAACCGACATCAATGTTGAGCAAGCGTGTTCTGAGCCCACGTCACCAGTTTCATCAAATTCTCGGGAGAAAAACAACGCGAATTTGCGTGCTCTGCCTCAGGGACTAACAGTAACTCTGTGGGGACCCCCTGACGTTCGAGAGCGTCAAACACACGCACCGACTGAATGGGCGGAACACACGAATCTGCTAAACCATGAAGCAGATACAGCGGAGCACAACGCCGCGCCCCAGTGTTGCTCGCCTGATTCACCAAATCAATCGGGTGGGCTTTCTTCCAGTTGATTTCTGCTGGCGATCCCGCCGGGGCAGGGTAGGTGCTCCCGAGCAAGCGCCACTCGGCGCCGTCGTCCTCAGGATGCTCCAGCGCAAACCCGCACAGCGGACGATCACTAAAGATTGTGCGCAAATCAGAGACGCCGTAGAGGCTGATGGCGGCGGCAACCTCGCTACTGACTTCTGCAGTGTCACCATCTTGGGAAATCTCATCCTCATAAAAAGGATGTGCCCCCGAACCTGTTGCAGCGGCTAGCATCGCCAGGTGCCCACCCGCCGAACCACCAGCAATCACTATGCGATCGGGGCCAATTCCGAACTCGTGGGCGTGCGCACGAAAATAGCGAATAGCTGCTTTCACATCGTGAATCTGCGCGGGAAACTTGGCCTCATGCGAGAGTCGGTAATTGATAGCGGCACAGGCAAACCCGTGGTCAGAAAAGTATTCTCGCAAGCGATGCGTGCCGTGAGAGCTGAAAGTAAAGGAATCCTTCGAGCCAAACCGCCAGGCGCCACCGTGCACATAAAGCAGTAGGGGAGCACGTTCAGCGCTCGCTGGAAAGAAATCAAACGCATGAGAATCGGTGGCAGAAGAAGTGTAGAAACCACTCAAATGAGTCATGGAATAAATCTTAGACATAAAAAGTGCCCCCGAAAGGATTCGAACCTTCGACACCCAGCTCCGGAAACTGGTGCTCTATCCACTGAGCTACGGGGGCACGTGTGCAACTATTTCACAATGAACACTGCACAGCAATTAGTAACTTTAGCAGAATTGAGCCACGCCTGATTAATCTTTAGTCAGTGCCGAAAAAATTGAGCTGTTGTCTCACCCATGGTGCCTGCGGTGCCGATTCATAATCGCTTTTCTGTAAACTTGTGTTTATGACACCTGAAGAACTCTCAGAAGCAATTGATTCGGCCCTCAAAAACACCATCGACAGTGGCGAGCTCACCCTCGTTGACGACGCAAGCTTACCCGTTGTTAAAGTCGAACGACCTAAAAATCGTGACCACGGTGACTGGGCCACGAACGTTGCATTGCAGATTTCTAAAAAGGTAGGAAAAAATCCCCGCGAGGTTGCTACCGTTCTCGCAGAGAAAATTCGCGAAATCAGTGGCGTCAGCGATGTAGAGATCGCCGGTCCTGGATTTATTAACATTCGTTTGGACGCCGCCGCTGCGGGTGAACTCGCCCAGACCATCGTGAACGCTGGTGAGCAGTTCGGTACCAACAAAGACCTTGACGGCACCACCATCAACCTCGAGTTCGTCTCTGCTAACCCCACCGGTCCCATCCACCTCGGTGGTACACGCTGGGCCGCCGTCGGTGATTCACTTGCACGCATCTTGCAAGCCACCGGCGCCACCGTGATTCGCGAATACTACTTTAATGATCACGGTAGCCAGATTGACCGCTTTGCTCGCTCACTCTTGGCGCGCGCTAAGAACGAAGCAGCTCCCGAAGACGGTTACGGTGGAGAGTACATTACCGACATCGCCGAGCGCGTTTTGCAAGCAGAACCAGCGGCGCTGTCAGCGGAAGACCCCCAAGAGACGTTCCGCGCTATCGGCGTAGATTTGATGTTTGCCGATATCCGCAAGTCCCTTCATGAATTCGGCGTGGATTTTGATGTGTTCTTCCACGAAAACTCCCTCTTTGAGGGCGGTAAAGTCGATGAGCTTCTAGAACGTTTGAAGAGCTCGGATTACCTCTATTTCAAGGACGGCGCCTGGTGGCTCAAGTCCACTGATTTTGGTGATGATAAAGACCGCGTCGTCATCAAATCTGACGGCAACGCCGCCTATATTGCTGGCGATATTGCCTACTTCCAAGACAAAGTGCACCGTGCTGAGAACCCTGCAGACATTGCGATTTACATGCTGGGTGCGGATCACCACGGTTACGTGGCTCGTTTGAAGGCCGCCGCTGGCGCTCTTGGCGATGATCCCGCTCGCGTGGAAGTCATGATTGGTCAGATGGTTAATCTCGTGAAAGACGGCAAGCCGGTGCGTATGTCTAAGCGAGCTGGCACCATTGTGATTCTTGAAGACCTGGTAGATGCCGTGGGTGTTGACGCAGCGCGTTACACCCTCACCCGTTACTCGGTAGATTCAAATATCGATATTGATCTTGATCTGCTGACCAAGCAGTCCAACGAGAACCCCGTGTTCTACGTTCAGTACGCGCATGCTCGTACCTGTGCAGTGGCACGTAACGCAGAAGCCGCCGGTGTAGATACCAGCTCGATCGATGCGTCCCTGCTCAACACTGATGCTGATAACGAGCTTTTGGCTGCGCTGGGTCAGTACCCCAACGCAGTCAAAGAAGCAGCGGCATTCCGCGAACCTCACCGCGTGGCACGCTACTTGGAAACCCTCGCAGGTGCCTACCATCGCTGGTACGGTAACTCGCATGTTGCGCCTAAGGGCGAAGAAGAGGTTACCGATTTGCAACGCACCCGTTTGCTGCTCAATAACGCTACCCGCCAAGTTCTCTCTAATGGCCTGGGCCTTTTGGGCGTTACCGCACCGGAGAAGATGTAAATGAGCGAAACAAACGCGCTGTATAAACCAGAGTGGCTTCACTATCCGCAGCAACCGGCTGAGCTCAATCGCACGATTTGGACTTCCAGTTTTGCTCGTGCGCAGAACGGTGAACTCACCGTTGACGGCACGCCGGTAACGCAGTTGCGCGATGAATTTGGCACCCCCGAATATGTGTTCTCAGAGACCACTTTTCGTGCTCGTGCGCGAGAATTTCGCCAAGCATTTGAAACCGCTTTTGCTCCGTACGGGGCAGAAGTTTCGGTGTATTATGCCGGAAAGTCCTTCTTGAGCACTGCCGTGGCACGCTGGGTTCTTGAAGAGGGGCTCAACCTTGACACGGCATCCGGTGGCGAGCTTGCACTTGGACTTCGCGCAGAGATTCCTGGCGCTCAAATTGCGCTTCACGGTAACAATAAATCTGACGCCGAAATCCGCCGTGCCCTACAGAACAACGTGGGGCGCATCGTCGCTGATTCGGTGTACGAAGTTCAGCAGGTTGCCCGTGTAGCCACCGAGCTAAATGCCGTAGCTCCGGTCATGTTGCGTGTAACTCCCGGTGTTCATGCCTCAACCCACGATTTCATTGCTACCGCTCATGAGGATCAAAAATTTGGTCAGTCTCTAGCGGC
The DNA here is from genome assembly GCA_030530925.1 of Rothia sp. (in: high G+C Gram-positive bacteria). Taxonomy (GTDB): domain Bacteria; phylum Actinomycetota; class Actinomycetes; order Actinomycetales; family Micrococcaceae; genus Rothia. Next base: position 27,472 of record JAUMUA010000012.1, read on the forward strand.
AGGCACGGCATCGCTTGCCGGTCTTAGCGCTGATGAACTCAAAACTCTGGGCATAACCGAACAAGACTCCTACGCCACCGTGGCCATGGCGCTCGCGTTAGAGAATGAGCACCTGGAATTGCGCGGTCTGCACTGCCATATTGGGTCTCAAATTTTTGAGGCTGAAGGATTCTCGCAAGCGGCTCATAAAGTTCTGACTTTCATGAACCAGATGAATCAGCGATTCAATATTGAGATGAAAGAGCTCGATTTGGGTGGCGGTTACGGCATCGGCTACATCGATGGCGAACAGCCCCGCGCAGCGCACGACGTCGCTTCCGAGTTGGCGGCGTCTGTCTCGCAAACCTGCACCGAACTGGGCATGAAAATCCCTCATCTGTCGTTTGAACCGGGCCGTTCCATCTCTGGTCCCTCCGGTATTACTCTCTACACCGTAGGCACGATTAAAGATGTGGCAATCGACGATGAAACCGGCACGCAACGCGTGCGTCGTTACGTCTCCGTTGACGGCGGCATGAGCGATAACGCTCGTCCGGTGCTTTACGACGCCGATTACACCGCTGTGCTGGCTAACCGCGAGCCTGCGGGGGAGCACGTTCTATGCCGCGTGGTAGGCAAGCACTGCGAATCGGGCGATATTGTGGTGCGCTATTGCTATCTACCTGCTGATTTGCAGGCTGGCGATATTCTCGCGGTGCCTTCCACCGGTGCATACTGCTATGCGCTGAGCTCAAACTATAACTACCTCACTAAACCTCCGGTAGTTGCTACCTCAGCAGAGTCTAAGCCTCGCCTGATGATTCGCGCTGAAACTGAAGACGACATGTTGAGCAGAGATTTGGGTATCGCCTAAGGGTTGCGGTCGCATCGAGAACAAGTATTCACAACTGAGTGGCACCTGGTGCCTGCAGGAGAAACAAAGACCATGAGTCAGCTAGAAAAAATTAAAGTAGCTCTGCTGGGCGCAGGAAATGTAGGCGCTCAGGTGGCTCGCATTCTCACCGAGGACGCCGATCTGATGAGCCAGCGCATCGGTGTTCCTGCCGAGCTCGTGGGCATCGCGGTGCGTGATGTTGACGCGCCTCGTCAGGTGGATATCGACCCTCAGTTGTTGACGACCGATGCTGATGCGTTGATTGATCAGGCGGATGTGGTTATTGAGCTCACTGGCGGTATTGAGCCGGCTCGAACTCGTATTTTGCGTGCTCTGCGTGCCGGTAAACCCGTGGTTTCTGGCAATAAAGCTTTGCTGGCGCAACACGGTGTGGAGTTGCAAACCGCGGCTAACGAATCGGGAGTTCAGCTCTCTTTCGAGGCTGCAGTAGCCGGTGCTATTCCCATTTTGCGCCCTCTGCGTGACTCGCTAGCAGGAGATAAGATTACGCGCGTTCTGGGCATCATGAACGGCACCACCAACTTTATTCTTGATCAAATGCACACCCATGGTGCTGAGTTTGAGGACGCGTTGGCGCAAGCTCAAGAGCTGGGCTATGCCGAGGCTGATCCCACGGCAGATGTGCAAGGCTACGATGCGGCGTCCAAGGCTGCCATTGTTGCCTCCCTTGCTTTTCACTCAGAATTTAGCATTGACGATGTTCATTGTGAGGGCATTACTGCTATCACCGCCGACGATGTTAAGGCTGCCGAAGAAGACGACTTCGTCATCAAGCTACTTGCCATTTGTGAGCAGGACGGCGACGGCGTCAACATTCGCGTGAATCCCACGCTGGTGCCGCGCAAGCACCCTCTGGCGTCGGTGCACGAGGCGTATAACGCTGTTTTTGTTCAGGCAGAAAATGCCGGGGAATTGATGTTTTATGGCCCCGGTGCAGGTGGTGCGCCTACCGCCTCTGCTGTGATGGGTGACTTTGTCTCCCTTGCACGCCGTTTGGTCTTAGGCGGTGCTGGAGTTCCCGAATCTAATCATGCGCATCTCAAATCAACGGCTATGGCAGGTGTGTTCTCACGCTTTAGCATTAGCCTGAAAGTCAGCGATAAACTGGGCGTTCTAGCCTCTATCACTAAGGTTTTTGCAGAACACGGGGTTTCCATTCAAACCATGCGCCAATCGCGCCCTAGCTCCTCTGAATTCAGTTTGATTCGTATTGTGACGCACCGTGCTAAAGATTCAGATCTGCGCAAAACCATGGCCGGGTTAGATTCTTTGGACATTGTGCAAAGCATTATTTCTGTCATTCGAGTTGAGGGCGAGTAGATTTCGGTGGCACAGGAAGAAAATGCTGTGAATACTTCGGCGGCGAGCACCGGCGCGGGTTCTCGCGAGCCCCTCAACGCCAAAGATATTCCCCAAGGCGCAAAAGTTACCGTTAAGGTTCCTGCCTCAAGCGCTAACCTAGGTCCTGGTTATGATTCGATGGGCATTAGCTTGGCTTATTACGATGAGCTAACTGTTGAACGACTGGCTTCAGAGACCCTGGAGTTTGACCTTAGCGGCGAAGGCACCGAAAACGTGCCACAGAACAGCTCGCATCTAGTAGTGCAGGCAATGTATCGTTGCTGGTCAGCTGCGGGTATGCAGGCTATGCCTGGAATCCGACTCACTGCTCACAATCGTATTCCTCATTCGCGAGGAATGGGATCTTCGGCGTCTGCCATTGTTGCCGGGATAGTGGCCGCAAATGCGTTGCTACCAGAATCAGACCGACTATCCCTCAATGAGCTCTTCCAACTATGTTCAGATATGGAGGGGCACCCAGATAACGTAGCGCCCTCACTCTTTGGAAACTTGGTTATTTCTTGGGGCGAGACGTCGAACTGGGAGTACCTCAGCATTCCGGTGAGCGCAGATATTACTCCTGTGGTGGCAATTCCTGACTACGAAGTTTCTACCAAGATGGCGCGAGCTCTCATCCCCGCCACGGTACCGCACGCAGAAGCCTCGCAGAACTCAGCCCGAGCTGCCCTGTTGGCTCAAGCTCTATCGAATGCTCCGCAGTATCTTTTAGCCGGCACCCAAGACTTCCTGCATCAAAACTATCGAGCTGAAGCAATGGCACCTTCGGCGGCTTTGGTGGCGCACCTTCGAGAATTAGGGTTCCCCGCGGTGATTTCCGGAGCGGGCCCAACCGTCATGGTTTTTGCGCGTGGTGAAGACGAGCGTCGCGGCGTCATTGCTCAAATTGAGCAAGCGCAACAGATACCTGCGATTGGTGAGCACGCGGGTGCGCAACTGAGCTGGAGAGTGTTACCCGTGAACATTGATACAGAAGGTGTTATAGTTTTAGGTGAAGAGCCTATCCAATAATCTGGATTGCGCCATTTATCATCACATAACGCATGTATGAATAGTTATAATTTATCAACAGTTATGTGTTGACTATTCGTCTGATGAAATTCCACTGTGAAAATCATTTCAGATATTTCGTGTTGTACCCAAGGGCTTTTGCATAGCCGTGCGCTTTTGTTTCAACACATCACTCACAGTTTTTTCAAATCCACTTTTCGAAGTTTTTTGTTTCTTGAACTGTGTAAAAACTCCCACTGATCTGATGGGGGAGTGTGGCACTAATCTGATGTGCTCAACGAAAGATATTTTCGAACTTTATCGAGGGAAGGAACCTTCGTGGCAGAATCCACCGACCGCACTGCGGCTCCGGAAGAAACCCAATCTCCAACTTTGAGCAGCCTCAAACTCGCTCAACTTCAGTCTTTAGCCTCCCAACTGGGCATTTCTGGCGCTCGTCGTATGCGCAAATCTGATTTGGTAGAAGCTATTACTAATCACCAGCGTGGCGGCGCTATGGCTGCCCGCGAAGAATCTGCGGCGAACGAACAAAACGCAGAGACTGCAGAGAAGCCTCAGCGTAAGCGCGCTCCGCGCAAGAAAGTTGCTGACAAGAACGCTTCGGATCAGAACAATGCAGAGCAAAACAGCTCCGAGCAAAATACTGCTGAGCAATCCTCTGAATCTGCCGAACAGTCTTCACAACACGCTGAAAACCAGGATTCTGCGGCTGCTGAGAAGTCTAAGGCGCCAGCGCGACGTCGTAATCGCCGCGCAACCTCAAATGGTTCAGGCGAAGATACCGCTACCGTTTCAACCGAGGGTGAGCGCGAACAAGAAGGCTCAGCCGAGAGTTCTGATAACTCGCAGAATGCGGACGAGAGCAGCGAGAAGAATAACCGTCGCACTCGAAACCGCTCTGATCGCCGTCGTAAGTCTCAAGCAGAGAACCAGGTTGAAGAGACCAACGAAAACACTGATGACGCCGATCACTCTGAGCAGTCAGCAGATCGTGGCGCAGAAGGCGAGCGCACTAATTCTCGCAAGCGTACCCGCAACGATCGCAATAAGCGCAATGATCGAAATGACCGTGGCGAGCGTTCGGACCGCAACGATCGCTCGGATCGTAACGAGGTTAAATACAAGTTTTAAAAAAAAAACAAGAACGACCGCAACGAGCGTGCTGATCGCAACGACCGTGGCGACCGCGAAAACTCGAATAACGGCCCTGAAGACGATTCACGCAACAAGCGCAACCGCAACCGCCGCGATCGTCAGAACGAGCGTCGTAATCGCAACCGCCGTCATTCCAACGATTACGATGAGCCAGAGATTACCGAGGACGACGTCCTTGTACCTGTAGCGGGTATTCTGGACGTTTTGGACAACTACGCATTCGTGCGTACCTCCGGTTACCTTCCCGGTCCTTCAGATGTCTACGTTTCGCTGAACCAGGTTAAGCGTTACAGCTTGCGCAAGGGCGACGCCGTCGTCGGTGCTATTCGCGCTCCTCAGGAGAACGAAAACAAGAATAACCAGCGCCAGAAGTTCAATGCTTTGGTGCAGCTAACTTCCATTAACGGTTTGGATCCTGAGACTTCAAAGAATCGCCGCGATTTTGGAAAGCTCACCCCGCTGTACCCCCAGGAACGCCTACGCCTTGAGACCGAACCGAAGAAAATCGGCACTCGTGTGGTTGACTTGGTGGCTCCTATTGGTAAGGGTCAGCGTGGTTTGATTGTTTCGCCTCCTAAAGCGGGTAAAACCCTCATGCTTCAGTCGATTGCTAACGCAATTACTACCAACAATCCCGAAGTGCATTTGATGATGGTGCTCGTTGACGAGCGTCCTGAAGAAGTCACCGATATGCAGCGCACGGTTCAGGGCGAAGTTATTGCTTCAACCTTTGATCGTCCGGCAGAAGACCACACGACGGTGGCTGAGCTGGCTATCGAGCGCGCAAAGCGTTTGGTAGAGCAGGGGCTTGACGTCGTCGTTCTCTTGGATTCGATGACTCGCTTGGGCCGCGCATACAACCTCAGCGCTCCTGCCTCGGGTCGTATTCTTTCCGGTGGTGTGGATTCGGCTGCGCTGTACCCACCCAAGAAATTCTTTGGTGCTGCTCGCAACATTGAAGAGGGTGGCTCGCTCACTATCTTGGCAACTGCTCTGGTTGAAACTGGGTCCAAGATGGACGAAGTGATCTTTGAGGAATTCAAGGGGACTGGCAACATGGAATTGCGTCTCTCCCGCCAGTTGGCAGATAAGCGCATTTTCCCCGCTGTGGACGTCAACTCCTCAGGTACCCGCCGCGAAGAGAATCTTCTCTCGAGCGAAGAAGTCAAGATTATGTGGCGTTTGCGTCGGGTTCTTGCAGGTCTCGATCAAGAGCAGGCTTTGGGCGTTTTGACCTCAAAGCTTCGCGATACTCAGTCCAACG
>JAUMUA010000012.1:33165-37829 GCA_030530925.1 Rothia sp. (in: high G+C Gram-positive bacteria)
TCGGGTTTGGGAACCAACCATAACGACTAACGTGTTCTGTGCGCTGCTGCCATATTTGAGGCGGCAGTGCACTTCACTGTTTACTGCGCTTTCTCGTTCGCTTTCGAGAAAGCAACCAAAAGTTTTGAGGGAGCTTTCGCTCCGCCGAATGTAAAGAAGGCAAAATTTTGTACGAAATTCAGTCATTGCTTGATGAGCATGCTGACCTACAGAAGCAACTTGCTGATCCGGCAGTCCATGCTGATCAGGGTAAAGCTCGTAAACTGGGACGCCGCTACTCAGAGTTGAACGGCATCGTTGAGGCATACCATCGCGTAAACACCTTGAACGGTGATCTTGAAGCAGCTAAAGAAATGGCAGCTGAAGATCCTGAGTTTGCTGAAGAAGTGCCTGGTCTTGAAGAAGAGCTTAAGGTCGCTAGCGAGCGTTTGCGTCGTCTGTTGATTCCTCGCGATCCCGACGACGGTCGTAACGTCATTCTTGAGGTTAAGGGTGGTGAAGGCGGCGACGAAGCGAGCCTCTTTGCCGCTGATCTTTTGCGTATGTACACCCGCTATGCTGAAACCAAGGGTTGGAAGACCGAGATGATTTCTTCCAACATGACCGATGTTGGCGGGTACAAGGACGTTCAGGTAGCTATCAAAGGTACTTCGAATGATCCCGCCGAAGGTGTGTGGGCACACTTCAAGTACGAAGGTGGCGTGCACCGTGTGCAGCGCGTTCCCGCAACCGAGTCTCAAGGACGTATTCACACCTCCGCTGCTGGCGTTTTGGTGTTCCCTGAGGTTGATGAGCCCGAGGAAATCGAGATTGCTCAAAACGATTTGAAAATCGATGTGTACCGTTCTTCGGGTCCCGGTGGTCAGTCCGTGAACACCACCGACTCGGCTGTGCGTATTACTCACTTGCCCACCGGCATTGTGGTTGCGATGCAGAACGAGAAGTCGCAGATTCAAAACCGTGAAGCAGCAATGCGCGTGCTTCGTGCGCGTTTGTTGGCGTGGCAGCAAGAGCAGATTGACGCCGAAAACGCTGAGAAGCGCCATTCACAGGTGAAGACGATGGATCGTTCCGAGCGTATTCGTACCTATAACTTCCCTGAAAACCGTATTGCCGATCACCGCACCGGTTACAAGGCTTACAATCTTGACGCTGTGCTTAACGGCGATCTTGAGCCAGTGATTCAGTCAGCTATTGAGGTTGATGAGGCACACCGTCTTGAAAAGCTGGGACAGGAAGAAAGCTAAATCTTGTCTGAAAACTTTGAGCAGTTGCCCGGTGATGATCTTCAATCGATTATTCGCCGGGCTTCGGCGTATTTGATGCAGCACGGAATTGAGCAGGGCGATGCTGATGCGCAGCTATTGGCAGCTCATTGCCTCACCCGCGAAAGCGGCGAGGACATTTCGCGCGGTAGAGTTCACATGCTTGCTCTTCTAGGGCATGAAGTACCTGCGGGGTTTGTGGAGCTGGTACAAGAGCGGGCTAACCGTGTTCCCCTGCAGCATCTCACCGGCGTCGCTTACTTTAGAAACCTGCAGTTGCGCGTGGGCCCGGGAGTATTTGTGCCTCGTCCAGAGACAGAAGAGCTCGTGAGCTCCGTTTTGACCTACATTGACGAGCGTTCTGCTCGTCCTTTAAAAATCGTAGATTTGTGCGCTGGATCTGGCGCTATTGCGGCAGCAATAACGCAAGAACGTCCGGGGCACGACGTTCGTGCGGTGGAGTTGAGCGAACTTGCCTTTGCCTGGGCGCAGCAAAACCTGCGCGATACCGCTGTGCAGCTCATTCTTGACGACGCCACCACAGCTTTCGCCGCAGAGGCGGGAACATTCGACGTCGTTGCGTCGAACCCGCCTTACATACCCACTAACGCGGTACCCAAAGACCCTGAGGTACGTGACTATGATCCGCAGATGGCTCTCTACGGTGGAAGCGAAGATGGGATGAAAATCCCTGACGCTATCGCCGCGCACGCCTTTGATCTGCTGAAACCTGGTGGATATTTCATTGTGGAACACGCAGAAACGCAAAGAGACCTCATGGTGCAGTCTTTGAAATCCCATGGATTTATCCGCATCGAGTCTAAAAATGATTTATCTGGCAGAGCACGGCATACAGTGGGATTACACCCATAAAGCGTCGTTGACCCCCTATACTCAGACTGACTCAAATATTGTCTGGGTAAACGTGAGAGAGTAATTTTTGTGAAAGCAAACCTGTATTCAACAGATACCGCAGAAACGCGGGAAGAAGCCATCGCCGCTGCACAGAATGCTCTGCGCGAAAAAAAGACCATCGTGATTCCTACCGATACGGTCTATGGCATTGCAGCTGATGCGTTTTCGGCAGAAGCAGTGAGTGAACTTTTGGCAGCCAAGGGGCGCTCGCGCACTATGCCACCGCCGGTCTTGATTTTTGATGAAGCGGTATTGCCTGGCCTTGCTGATGAAATTTCTGATGATGCTACGGCTCTAGCTCGCAAGTTTTGGCCCGGTGCGCTCACGCTCATTCTCTACTCGCAACCCTCATTGAACTGGGATTTGGGGGAGACTCAAGGAACGGTTGCTTTACGCGTTCCCAATGATCCCTTGGCTATTGATTTGTTGCGCCAAACCGGACCGTTAGCAGTTTCTTCGGCAAATAAGACCGGTCAGACTGCTGCAACCTCTGCACAAGAGGCCGCAGAACAGCTGGGCGAAAACGTTGAGGTCATTATTGACGGCGGCGTGCGTCCGGCAGATCGTGCAGACAGTATGGACTCCGCTCAGGTTTTGCCCTCAACTATTGTGGATTGCACCTCTGAGCGCGTAGTGGTAGTGCGCGAAGGCGCAATCAGCATTGAAGAAATCCGCGCGGTTGTTCCAGGGGCAGTGACCAAGAGTGAGCTGGAAAACGAGAATCAGCGGGCCACGGTAGCTCGAGCAGAAGAGCGCCGTGCCACCGGATCTGTTTCTGCAGAGCATGCTACCGCTGTGGGCCTTGGCGACGGACCGCGAGCGGCATCACCTGCTACCGGCTCTTTCCATGATTCATTAGTGGGTTCAGGGGCACCTCAAGGAGCTCCTGCCGTTGATCAGATGCGCACGAAAGAGGGGCATCGTCAGCAGATTCAAAAGCGTAGCGATGCCACCAAACCGCTTTCGCAAGCGCAAGCGCAGGCGCTCCTTTTTGACGACGCCCCCAGCGCTGAAGACGGTAAGCGTTCGAGCTCGCCCAAGCATTTAGCAGAGTAAAAAATAATTATTCGAATCGTGCGCTAAAGAATTTAACCACTCACGCAAGAGGGCGAAAAGCATAGTTGCTTTTCGCCCTCTTGTATTAACCGATTAGGATGCGTATTTCTGATCTGATTTCTTACCGAGGCTGCTGTGAGCCATGCGCAATACCTCTTGAACTCGAGGCTCTGGAACAAGGCCGTGAGAACGCGCCCACGTATCATCAATATCTTGTCCAAACCACATCACCTCAGCCCGACGCACGGGACCCTGAAAGCGGTCATTGAGCGCTTCGGAGACAATGTACCCGGCCTTGATGGCCGCCTGGCACACAAAACGCGGTAGCTGAAGCGGGCGACGCCGTCCGGCGTCAATAAGAACTGAAGCGGTAGAAGAGCCCTCCCACGGCTGAACCACAATACGAGGCAAATCGCCCTTAAACTGACCCACAGAAGACACAAACTCAGCCAAAGCGTAAGAAGAAGACACTGGCGATTTCGCTGATCCGTTTCCTGCTACTGAGGCAAGGGGCGAGGACGCAAATTTTGCAAAAGCTTCGGTCGTTCGGCGTCCTGCACCTTGCACACTGGTGGCTCGAATAATGCAGATCTCTAGTGCGTGGTGAGCCGGAACTGACGCGGGTGAGAACGACGGCGCGGCAGGAAACGAAGATTTTGCAGATCCTGGTGCAACACCGGCGGCAGCGGTTTCTTCTACGAAATCTGCAATCCGCAAAAGCGCGTCTTCACCCAGAGCTTTAGAAAACGAATAAGCAGAAAACGGCTTAGTGCGGGGAGAAGAATTAAGCACTCGTTGTGAGCCCTGAACCGCGGCAGAGGAAAGATGAATGTATCGTTTGACCCCGGTACGTTGCGCCGCGATGGCGATGACCGTGGGCAATAACGCATTAGCACCGAGCAGGGGAGCGATATCTTGCTGATTCGGAGCGGCAAGACCTGAGGCGTTGATAACAACTTCAGCGCCAGCTAAAGAATCCGCTAGGGAGTCAATAATGCCCTCAAGCTTGCGAGCATCACGAATGAGCGCATTGGGGTCTTTCTGGTGCGTTGCAAGACGAGGCGCTTCGATAGGATCAGCATCAATCCCCTCGGCGCGTAGCCGAGCCACAATGGATGAGCCTACAAAACCACTTGCCCCAATAACTTTCCAATCAGATGCAGCCATAAGTTTTCCTTATCTGGTCGCAGATGAACGTTGTGTTCAACCTATCTCCATAACTTTCGCACATATTGCCGGACTTACACATGATATTCAGCATTCTTTATGGGCTAGAAATGGAATGGGAGTAGGAACAACTCTTTCATATTCAGTAAACTAAGAGTCGATATATTATGGGGGTTACTTTAGCCCCATACTTTGCCGGTGACCTGAAGATTCTTCTTACTCGTCAGAGAAACTTTTGAAAGGACGCGGTCTACTTCTAAT
>JAUMUA010000013.1:0-7382 GCA_030530925.1 Rothia sp. (in: high G+C Gram-positive bacteria)
ACCGCAAGAAAATCAACGCCACGCGCCGCTGAAAATTCACCATCAACGGCCTTGGTAACCGTAACGCCCACGCAGGTACCTACCGCTTGAAGTCGCTGAATCGTCTCAACGGTGGGGCAACCAAACGTAAAAGTAACCACCGGCACCGGATTTTCCACGAGCCAATCAACATTCGCCTGATAATAATCCGGAATATTCAACTCATAATTGAGCAAATCCAAACCGAATTTCTCACCCAACGGCGCAAGCGCCTCGCGGTAAGCCTGCAACTGTTCCTCGGCGTCGTCGGGATTTTCATCTGCCTCGGTGGGCGAAAACAAATTCACGCCAAATGGACGATCGGTTAGTTCGCGAACCGCTTTCACATCGGCAGCGATTTGCTCAGGGGAGTAATAACCTGCTGCGAGCATGCCCAACCCACCATCGTTAGAAACTGCCGCCACTAACTCAGGAGTGGTAGGTCCACCAGCCATCGGCGCACCCACGATTGGCTTTTCAAGCTCATCAAAGCTGAACCGCTGGTTCGGGAACGGATTGCTGTAATGCATAGTTCTCCCATGTGGTGAAACGAATTTAGAACCGTCGTTTCCAGTGTAACCTGATTCACTCATTGGCGCGGGCTGTAAACTACTAGGTATGGAAACTCCCGATTACACCACCGATGACTTCGAACTTCCCGGCGTCCCCGATGCCTTTCAGCGCCTCTGGACGCCGCACCGCCGTGCGTACGTCAAGGGCGGGCAGCAGGACTACAGTGAAAATACCTGCCCCTTTTGCGCAGCGCCCGGACGTTCTGATGAAGAATCATTGATTGTGCATCGAGGAGAACACGCGTTCGCGCTACTCAATTTGTACCCCTACAACCCGGGGCATCTGCTAATAGTGCCGTACCGACATATTCCCAATTACGACGACGCCACAGTAGAAGAAACCGCAGACATCGCCGCAATCACCCAGCAAGGCATGGGGGTTTTGCGCGAAGTGAGCCGGGTTGCAGGCTTCAACATCGGTATGAATCAGGGCAAAATCGGAGGAGCGGGCATCGCCGATCACCTGCACCAGCACATCGTTCCGCGCTGGTCAGGCGACACCAACTTCTTGCCGATTGTTGCGGGCACCAAGACCGTGACACAAACGCTGAGTGAGATTCGCGAACTGATTGCTGAGGCGTGGTCGAAAAACTAGAAGACGCAGAAAAAGAGCGGACTCATTAATGCGTCCGCACATTTTTTGGAGTAGTTAGTTTCTATTTACCCGTAGTCAGGGAAAAGAAAAAATGTGCCTAATTAGAAGAGCGAGCTCTGTACATCGGGCTGAACGCTTGGTTCCCAATGGGCGAGCATCACGCGATTAGCCAAATCTGCCATGTTGACGAGGAATTTCACCTTCGAATCACCGAAATGCACCACCAGGAATTTGCCGGTCGCCCCCAGTACATAGAAGCCGTTGGCGGCGTTCCATAATGAGGGGAATGCCGGTAGCGATTCCGTTGAATCAGAGCCAATCGGATCGTATGCAGCCTGCATAGCCGGCGATGGTTCCCACACCTCGTCAATGATTTGTTCTTCTGAGATGACCGCGTCGAATGCATCAAGTGATGCTTCCATCAGGGCCCAATTGGCAAGGGAAACAGCCTGACGATGCGCGCGGTCGATTTCGCTGGCGGGGCGTGGATTAGTCCACGCCTTGAACTTGGTGGACACCAATTTGCCCTGCACTAACCCAGCTTCTTTAGAGACCAAATCTTCCCAGATGCGCACCTGCGCGCCGTCGTTGGCATGGGCAATAAAGGTAGCGCGTGCAACTGCTTGCTCGTCCACGCGGCGAGGCTTTGAAAATAGCGAAGCGGTGCCGACTTTTGAGGTTCCATCGGGAAAAGTGGCAATGTACAACCAGTGTTCCAAATCTGCATACGCCTGAGCGGCTGGCGCTAATTGAGCGCCGCGATGGATGCCGTGCATTGCTGAAAACTCATCGCGAGCCTCACATCGAGCACACTGTTTGCCCTTCTCAATTAACGAATGTTCGGGACAGGGCACCGATTCAAACCCCACCTCATCGGTGAGCGCGCGAGCAAAACCTGCGCAATATTTAGACGTTGAGAGTCCTTGCGCTTCAATCGATTCAGCGCGGCAATCAATCCCAATAAACGCACCGGGTACTAGTTGAGTTCGTTTAACTTTGCCCAGCGGGGCGCCGTCAACAATCGGCTCAATCGCAATGGTGGGCACGCGCTGATCCCATTTGAGGTCGCGAAAAATAATCGGGTGCTGATGATTCTGGGGAAAAAGCAGATTTTGCATGAAAGCCAGTTTAGCTTTCTTTGGCAGTGAGAGCTTCGCGCAAGGCAGTTGCCGTTGTTACCACTTCGCTGGCTTCGGTCAACGCCCGAACCACCACGATGCGCGAAGCGCCGGCGTCCACTACCTCTGCCGCCGTATCAAGATTCACGCCGCCAATTGCAAACCATGGTTTCTCGGTCTGCGAGTCAGCAACGTACTGCAAATATTCGGTGCCGGTTGCCGCGCGTCCTGGCTTGGTGGGAGTCTCCCAGACCGGACCACACGCAAAATAATCAACCTCAGAATTGTCCATAGCCTCTTGGGCTTGTGCGGGTGAATGTGTAGAACGACCAATCAATACCCCTTCGCCAAGTAGCGAACGTGCTTGAGCGGGCGTCAAATCATCCTGACCCACATGAAAAATATCGGCACCCACGAGCAACGCAATATCAGCACGATCATTCACCGCAAAGAGTCGGTCGTATTTTTCTGCCAGCGATTTGAGCAGTTCCAAAGCGGCAATCTCATCGGCAGCAGAAATTTTCTTGTCGCGTAGCTGAATAATATCCACGCCACCCTCAAATGCCTGAGTCAAAAATTCAGCCAAATCACCTTGTTCCACGCGGGCATCGGTGCACAAATAAAGCGCAGAATCGCGGAGTTTCTCCATACGACGACGTCGCACTGCGGCCGGGGAGAGAACGGGTACTGTTTGTTCGGTCATGGTGGTTCTTTCTAACGATTCGAATTCTTATACGGTATTCTAACTTTTCTCCACCCGTCTGCAGGTTCTATACTGGCAATAACCTACGGGAGTCTTTGACTAGTGCCAATTGTGCTTTTCGAACAGAGACTGAGAGGGCGAATGCCGACCGTTGAACTTGATGCGGTTGACGCCGTCGGAAGGAAGTGTTTATGGGTTCCACCCTCTTTGACCCTGCAATGGATGAATCAGCGATTCACCGCGAACAAGGTGCAGAATTTTCTCAGGCAGATGTTCCTACCTCGGCTGATGTGCTGATTATTGGTGCAGGAATTATTGGACTTACGACCGCTTATCGCCTCATCAAATCGGGGCGCAAGGTGACCTTGTTGGATCCAGCGCCGGCGTCCCAAGCTACTCGCGCTGCTGCGGGAATGTTGGCACCGGCGTCAGAAGTGCAGTACCGATAAGAACCGCTGGTGCCGTTAATGAAGCGATCCGCAGAGCTTTACCCTGACCTGGCGGCTCAAGTAGCGCACGACGCCGGCGCGGCGGTGGGTCTGCGCAATACCGCCACGCTGGTGTGCGGTTTGGATGAGGCAGACAAATCCGCGCTCTTAGACTTGCGTCGTTATCAGGAAGAACTTGGGCTAGCCACTGAATCGCTGACGGTGCGAGCTGCTCGCAAGATAGAACCGGCACTTTCACCCCGAATCAGCGCGGCAATTCATATTACGAACGATCATCAAATCGATCCGCGTCAATTCGCAAGGGCGCTGCGTGCCATACTTACTGATTCGATCTTTCCCGTAAGAGCCACCGAGATTTTGCTTGATTCAGATTCCGCAAACGAGCCCCAAGCAACCGGAGTGCGGTGGGAATCTGCGGGATCGAATCAAGATTCAGGCACCATCGTTGCCAAACATATTATTGTTGCCAACGGATTAGGAACCACTTCGATTTGCGGTATCGATTCGTTAGCACATATGCCTTTACGCGCAGTTCAAGGTGACGTAATTCGCTTGAAAATACCACCGGCACAACGGCCCCTGATTGAATCAACAATTCGCGGCGTCCTCCGATCGCGTCCCGTCTACATCGTGCCGCGTGAAGATCACACGGTGGTGATTGGAGCGACGTCACGTGAGGATTCGATGAGCGGCATCAACGCAGGGGGAGTCTTCAATTTGCTAAGAGACGCCCGAGAACTTCTGCCTGCTATCGACGAACTAGAAATCTATGAGGTCATCTCGCGCGCCCGTCCTGGAACACCTGATGATTTGCCCTTGATTGGGTCTATCACACATCACGACCAAACAGTGCGCCAGCTGACTCTAGCCAACGGGTTCTTTCGGCACGGCATTTTGCTGGCGGCCCGTGCGTCAGAACTGGTGTCTAACGTGGTCAACGGAAACAAAACCCCTGCAGATGAACGTGATTTACAAATCTGCAACCCGCAGCGATTCGCAGTCAATTTTTCTGCCGAAGCACCCACCAACGAATCAGCACTGAGTCAATAGCAACACTGAGCTAAAACCAACACTGAGCTAAGGAGAACCATGAAAATCATTGTGAACGGCAATGAAGAAAACATCGAATCAGAGACCCCTACCGTCAAAGATGCGGTGGAACAAGTGCTGAGCGTGCAACTCAACGACGACGGACTCAGCGAATCAGGCAAAAAGCTAGGAATTGCGGTGGCTCAGGGGGAAGCAATCATTCCTCGCTCTCGCTGGGCGAGCACAGAATTGTACGACGGCGATTCGCTGGAAATCATCACAGCAGTCCAGGGAGGCTAAGCGTGAGCAATTTAAACCAACCGTTAGTCATTGACGGTGTGAGTCTCAACTCCCGGCTCATCATGGGAACCGGTGGTATCACCTCGTTGACCAACCTAGAGGACGCGTTGATTGCCTCTGGAACCGAGCTCACCACGGTTGCGATGCGCCGCTATACACCCACTTCGGGCGAATCCCTCTTTAGCATTTTGCAACGTAATAACATTAAAATTTTACCCAATACAGCCGGTTGCTACACTGCCCGCGATGCGATTATGACGGCTGAACTTGCCCGCGAAGCCTTAGAAACTAACTGGGTTAAATTAGAAGTAATTGCCGATGACATCACGCTTTTACCCGACACCAACGAGCTCATTGAGGCCACCGAATCACTCGTTGAGCGCCGGTTCAAGGTATTCGCCTACACAAACGATGACCCGATTACCGCGCGCCATTTGCAGGACGCCGGCGCAACCGCCGTCATGCCCTTAGGTGCGCCCATCGGTACCGGTTTGGGAATTCTGAATCCGCACAATATTGAAATGATTGCGAGCACTCTTGATGTACCAGTGGTGTTGGATGCTGGGATCGGAACCGCCAGTGAAGCAGCATTTGCCATGGAATTGGGGTGCGATGCGGTGTTGCTTGCAAGTGCGGTAACCCGCGCGCAAAACCCGGTTGCGATGGCTCAAGCCATGAAATATGGAGTTGAAGCTGGGTTTCTAGCGCGCAATGCGGGAAGAATCCCGATTCGCCGCCATGCCCAAGCGTCTTCGCCCATGGAAGGCAGATTGCTCATCGGGGCAGTGCAAGAAGGGGATCAATAAAATGAACAGTGCTGTTCACATCGCGCCGCTGGTTGAACCCGCTGCCGAGCTGACCGAAGAGCAGAAACAACGCTTTGCCCGTCATTTCACTCTGCCGGGGATAGGCGTTGAGGGGCAGAAACGCCTAGCCAATGCCAAGGTATTGTGCATTGGGGCAGGTGGTCTAGGATCACCGATTTTGCTGTACTTGGCGGCCGCTGGTGTGGGCACATTGGGCATTATTGATGACGACGCCGTAGATGCCTCAAACCTGCAACGGCAGGTTATTCACGGCGAAGGGCAGTTGGGCGAAGCCAAAGTAAAATCCGCCCGGCAAGCAATCAAGGCGCAAAATTCGGATATCGCTGTCATCGGAATACCGCAGCACATCACCGCTGAAAATGCTTTAGAAATTATCGCGGGATTCGATGTGGTGGTTGATGGATCGGATAATTTTGCCACTCGCTACATCGTCAACGATGCGTATGAGGCGCTCGAAAAGCCCTTGATTTGGGGAACGATCTCTCAATTTACCGCTCAGGTTTCTCTCTTTTGGGGAGCGTATAAAACCATAGAGGGCGCTACTAAAGCAGGGCCTACGCTTCGCGATTTGTATCCCGATATTCCTTCCGCAGATTCGGTGCCCACCTGTGTTGCTGGGGGAGTTTTGGGCGCTTTGTGCGGCACAGTGGGTTCAGTGATGGCAACTGAAACCATCAAATTGATTTGCGGGCTTCCCGAACTTCTCTTAGGCAAGCTGTGGATGTACGACGCCCGAACCCAGCGAACTCGTCTGCTCACCTTTGAGCGCGAAGAAGGAAGAGCGCCAACCCCATTGAACGAGACCCTTCACGAAATTCAAGCCGCTCAATCCACTGCAGATCATGAGCCTGTACCGGAGATTGCTCTTAGCACCGTTCAAGATAACCCTGCAGACTATGTGCTGATTGACGTGCGCGAATCAGAGGAGCGAGAAGGTGGGCACTACAACGATGCGGCACATATGCCGCACAACGATTTGATAGAACAAATCGAGAGCGGAGAAAACATCGGAGAAATTCTGAACCTGAACCGCTACTTCACCACAAACGAAAACCACCCCGATTCATCCGCCCCTCCCACGCCCGTCGTCTATTGCGCCTCAGGTGTGCGGTCTGCAAAAGTTGTTCGAGCAGCGCTCGAATCCAACCCCGACCAGCCAATATTTTCGCTCAAAGGTGGATACAGAGGCTGAGCCAACGCAGTAGCCGATGAGAAAGGCTAAACTAGAACTCATGTCCAGACCTGTAACCCGACTCATTGGCCAGGGCGTTCGGTACGCCACGAAACTTCGCGGCGGCGGATCAGCTTTTCCAGGCCTCGTGATGGAAAAACTCCACCCCGATTTTGTATCAGAAGAACTCGCCAAACTGCCTCGCGGCGTGGTGGTTGTTTCCGGTACCAACGGCAAAACCACCACTACCAAAATGGTGGTTCAGCTCCTTGAATCGCAAGGCCTCAAAGTCTTTACCAACCGCACCGGATCCAACTTTGTGCGCGGTGTAGCCGCTGCATTGCTCGGTGAGATGAACCTTGCCGGTCATTTGGATGCCGACATCGCCGTCCTTGAATTGGATGAGGCGCACGCTGTTCACTTTGTAAAAAAGGTGAAGCCAAACCGCGCTCTATTGCTGAATGTGTTGCGAGATCAGCTCGATCGCTTTGGTGAAATCGACACCACCCGC
Source organism: Rothia sp. (in: high G+C Gram-positive bacteria) (assembly GCA_030530925.1). Classification (GTDB taxonomy): domain Bacteria; phylum Actinomycetota; class Actinomycetes; order Actinomycetales; family Micrococcaceae; genus Rothia. Next base: position 7,294 of record JAUMUA010000013.1, read on the forward strand.
CGCATGCTAGCCAATGTTGCTGCAGCAACCACCGGCACTGTGGTACTGAACCGCGAAGATCCGCGTATTCGCTCTCTTGCCGATAATGT
>JAUMUA010000013.1:7392-8952 GCA_030530925.1 Rothia sp. (in: high G+C Gram-positive bacteria)
AAAAACTGCACACCATGTTCCCCTCAGACGACGACATGCGAACCGCAGAATCACCCGTCAATACCGCTAAGCCGGTAGTTGAGTTGCCCAACGCTGACGTTCTGCTGAAAGATTTCGCTGGAACGCACGCAACGTTCACGCTGGGTCAGGAAGATGCTTCTGCCACCATCAATCTCTACGGCGTGTACAACATTTTCAATGCCGCTGCGGCAATGGCACTAACCCTTGACGTCATGGGAGATGAAGCAGATAAAACCGCGCTCATGGCTGAGCTTGCAAACATCACTCCAGCATTCGGTCGTGGTGAAACTCTCTATGTAAACGGGCAAACTCTACAGCTTCTCTTGGTCAAGAACCCCTCGGGTTTCCGTCTCTCGCTGGCATCTGCGGACGCACGCGATTACGCCACCATGATTACCATCAATGATCAATACGCCGACGGTCGCGACGTGAGCTGGCTATGGGATGTTGACTTCCACTCGCTGCAAAAAGGTGGGGTCACTATGGTCTCCGGTGTTCGAGCGTACGATATGGCGTTGCGGTTAGAGCATGAAGATGTTCCGGTTGCCGACATCAACGAAGATTTAGAAGAAGCGCTGGCGGATTTCATTAAGAAGTCAGACGGCAAGCCTATGCGAATTTTCTGCACTTACACCGCTATGCTCGCCATCCGCAAAGAACTCTCCAAAATTACTGACGTGGAGGAAATCTCCTAATGAGCACCGAAACCAAAACTCTTAAAATCGTGCAGCTCTACCCGCGCGACATGAACATCTACGGCGACTGGGGCAACACTTTGGCGCTATCGCGCCGTGCCAAAGCGCACGGTTTTGAGCCAGAGATTGTGGACTACAACCCCGAAGACACCTTTCCGCAGGACGCCGATATTGTAGTTGGCGGCGGAGGGCAAGATTCTGGGCAGACCGTTATCGGTGATGATTTGCAGTCCATCGCACCCACCCTCAAATCCATGGCTGAAAACGGTACTCCCATGCTCGTGATTTGCGGTTTGTACCAGCTTTTTGGCAAAGAATTCCGCACCATCGGTGGAGAAGTTCTCAAAGGAATTGGAATTTTTGATGCAGTGACGATCGGTGGCGAAGAACGCCTGATCGGCAACATCGTTGAAGAGTCCGAAGAATTTGGCACCATCGTGGGATATGAAAACCACTCCGGTTTGACCAAGCTGGGTGCAGATTGCGAGCCACTGGCTAAGGTGACCAAGGGCGAAGGCAACAATATCGAGGACGATCACGAAGGCGCGCGCGTCCACCACGTGATTGGCACCTATCTACACGGTTCGTTGCTACCTAAAAATCCGCGTATCTCGGATTTCCTCATCGAAAAAGCTGCCATGAAAAAATACGGTAGCTTTACGCCCGCAACCATCGATGACTCGCTCATCGAAAAGGCTCGCGAATCGGCGTCCTCACGCCCACGCTAATGAGTCTTTCGTAGCTCACACCCACAAAAACCAGCGGTAAGTTGCTCAAGCGATACAATAGAAGCCGACTTACCAAGATTTTCTGCGCTTTAGGCGCCACTAACTGAAGAAGGAGA
>JAUMUA010000013.1:8962-23960 GCA_030530925.1 Rothia sp. (in: high G+C Gram-positive bacteria)
GGGTCACTCCAAATGGGCCACTACCAAGCATAAAAAGGCTGCTATTGATGCCAAGCGCGCAAAAGCGTTTGCTAAGTACATCAAGGCTATTGAAGTTGCGGCTCGCATGGGCGGTGCTGATACCTCAGGTAACCCAGCCCTTGATTTGGCTGTTTCAAAGGCTAAGAAGAACTCTGTGCCTAACGACAACATTGATCGCGCTATCAAGCGTGGCGCAGGTTTGACCGGTGAAACCATTGAGTACACCGAAATTATGTATGAAGCTCGTGGCCCTCAAGGAACCGCTCTTTACATTGAATGTTTGACTGATAACCGCAACCGTGCAGCGGCTGAGGTTCGCACCGCTGTTACCCGCAACGGCGGCACCATGGCTGACGCCGGTTCGGTTGCCTTCATGTTCGAACGCAAGGGCGTTGCTGAAGTCACCAAAGCTGACGGTCTGACCGAAGACGATGTTCTGATGGCTGTTTTGGACGCCGGTGCCGACGAAGTTATTGACGACGGCGAAGTTTTCACCGTAGTCAGCGAAGCAACCGATTTGCCCGAAATTCGTAAAGCTTTGACTGAGGCTGATTTGGATTACAACAACGATGATCCAGTATTCCGCCCCACCATGCAGGTTGATTTGGACGCCGAAGGCGCCCGCAAATTCCTCAAGCTTGCCGATGCGATTGAAGAGCTCGACGACGTTCAGAACGTGTACTCCAACGCTGACATTTCTGAATCAGTCATGGCTGAACTCGAAGCAGAATAAGGGTAAAGAGTTTGACTCAACCCAATAGTTCGCAGCGCCCGAAACTCAACCCTGTGGAGAGAGTTCCGGGCGCTGCCCGCATCTTAGGTGTTGACCCTGGACTCACTCGCTGCGGGTTTGGGCTGATTGATATGACGCCCAACCGTAAAGCGCACTTTCTGAATGTGGGGGTGGCTGGAACCATTGCTGCCGAATCCTTGGATCAGCGCGTACTGCGCATTTTCCAAGCTGCCGAGGCATGGTTAGATACGTATCAGCCGGATGCTTTGGCAATCGAGAGAATCTTCGCTCAAGAGCAAGTCAATACCGTGATCGGCACCGCCCATGCCTCCGGCGTCGTGATTGCAGCGGCGGCATCTCGCGGAATTCCGGTGTATTTTCACACCCCTTCAGAAGTTAAAGCTGCTGTAACGGGTGCGGGACGTGCTGATAAAGCTTCGGTGGGTCGCATGGTGACGCGAATCCTTGGACTCGAATCCATGCCCAAACCAGCCGATGCTGCCGATGCTCTAGCTATCGCCATTTGCCACGGCTGGCGCGGCGGCACCACTGGCGGCGGCATCGACATGAGCGTGGGAATGCAGACCCACCAGGGCGCACGTCCGGCGGCTCAGCAACGACGCGCGGCGCAAACTCCCGCGCAAAAGGCGTGGGCGCAGGCGTTGGCAAAAACTTCCCGGAAAAGTCCACAAAAGTGGAATTAGTACATATATTCGAATAAGATGGCACTATGATTAGCTCCCTCACCGGCACCATTACGCATAAATCGCTCCATAGCGTCATAATTGACGTCAATGGTTTTGGAATGCTGGTGCATGCCCCCGCACGTACCATTGCCGAGCAACATGTGGGGGAGAAGACCACTATTCTCACCACCATGATTGTGCGTGAAGATTCGATGACTCTCTACGGATTTTCAGAAGTTGCTGAGCGCGAAGTGTTCGATATGATGCTCACCGTTTCTGGTATTGGACCTCGCATTGCCCTTGCGGTGCTTGATGTTCACACTGCAAGCGCTGTGGAACGCGCGGTAGCTACCGGCGATGACAAAGCGTTTACCAAAGTCTCCGGTATTGGACCTAAGGGCGCACGTCGTATTGTGTTAGAGCTCGCTGGCAAGCTAATTTTGGCTGATGATTCTTCGGATGAACTCCCGCTATCTCATGATGTTGCGTGGAAGCCTCAGGTGCTTGATGCATTGATGGGCTTGGGATGGACTGAGAAGGACGCGCTAGCAGCCGTTGATTCCTACGTAGCCGCCCACCCGCAGTCAGAGACTTTCGGCGTTGCCCAAGCGCTCAAATCTGTTTTGGCTACGCTGGGCTCCCAGCACTCCACCGCTCGTCACTAATTTTCTCTTTTGAGCTAGGACTTTTTACACGTTATGACTTCAGACCCCTATGAATTCACCGAGCCTGGTACTCAAATTCCCGGGCAGCGCTTGGTTGCTATGGAAGAAGAACCAGAAGAGAAGATGATTGAAGCGGCCCTTCGACCAAAATCTCTGGACGATTTTGTGGGTCAGCAACGCGTTCGTAAACAGCTCTCGTTATTGCTTGAGGCCTCTAAACTGCGAAACCGTAGTGCAGACCATGTTCTGTTGTCGGGTCCTCCGGGTCTTGGTAAAACTACTCTTTCGATGATTATTGCGGCAGAAATGGATGCACCGCTTCGCATTACGTCTGGTCCTGCCATTCAGCACTCAGGTGATTTGGCGGCGATTCTTTCGTCGCTCACTCCCGGTGAAGTGCTGTTTCTTGATGAAATTCACCGAATGTCTCGCCCTGCAGAAGAAATGCTGTATATGGCGATGGAAGATTTTCGCGTAGATATTGTGGTGGGCAAAGGCGCTGGTGCAACGTCCATCCCGCTGGAACTTCCGCCGTTTACTTTGGTGGGAGCAACTACTCGCGCTGGTCTTCTCCCTGGACCTCTTAGAGACCGCTTTGGATTTACCGGTCACCTTGAGTTTTACTCGTCAGAAGAACTCGAATTGGTTTTGCGCCGCTCAGCGGGGCTCATGGAAATGAACATCACCTCCGAGGGCTTTGCAGAAATTTCAGGACGTTCGCGCGGCACACCCCGTATTGCAAACCGCTTGCTACGACGTGTGCGTGACTGGGCATTGGTGCACTCTATTGATCGCATTGGCGCCACCGAAGCGGCTGCCGCACTTGATATGTATGAAGTGGACGAACGCGGGCTCGATCGCCTTGACCGCGCCGTCTTAGAAGCGCTGATTCACAAGTTTGGTGGAGGGCCGGTGGGGCTCTCAACCCTTGCGATTGCGGTGGGTGAAGAAGTTGAAACCGTTGAAACCGTGGCGGAGCCTTACCTCGTGCGAGAGGGCCTGATTGGACGCACGCCGCGCGGGCGAGTGGCTCTCCCTGCCGCATGGGAGCACCTAGGCTTAGAGGCACCAGAAATTCAGCTATAGCAAGATTCATGGCCCGATACTTTCCTGGGGTCAAGTATTCTTGCGGTTGTTGAACTAAGCTAGAGCGTGAAACTTCTCGAGAATGCTTAGGAAAATATGCTGAATTTTTCGCACCATCTTTTCGCTACTTCCCACCTTGTGGCTGAAGGGGCAAACACCGGCACCGGTGGAAATCTGCTCATGATTCTTTTGATGGCAGCGGCCGTCATTGTGCTATTTGTGCTCCCAACCCGCCGGCAAAAGAAGTTGCAGAATGAACTGAAGCAACGTCAAGACCATCTCGGTCCCGGAACCGCCGTCATGACTAATTTTGGTTTGTTCGGCACTGTAAAAAGCGTAAATCGTGACGAGCAATTTGCTCTGCTTGAAATTGCTCCAGGCACTGTGGCGAAGGTTCATCTTTCAACGGCGACCACCATTCTTGATGAAGAACGTAAAGATTTAGCTGAAGATCCTGCAGGTTCTTTGCACGCGTCGTCGGCAGATAATGCCGGAACTTCTGGCGCAGATGCTCAGGCAGAAGACTTCAACAAATAGTGAAAAAAGACAGGTACCTGCGTAGGCAGAGTACCTGTCTTTATTGATGTAAAGGGGCGGTATGGCTAAACGAAGCCAACTAGCTAAATCAAGGGCTGCGCTGATTGGCATGGTTGCCTTGATTATTTTGCTGTGCGGAGGTGTTTTTGCAAGCACCTTTGCGGGCGGTGGGTGGGGCGCTAAGCTCGCACTCGATCTCTCAGGTGGTACCCAGATGGTGCTTGCACCTCAGGTTACTGGTTCTGATTCCAAAGAGGTCACTGATGAGCAGCTGAACCAGGCTGTTGAAATCATTCGTCAGCGCGTTGACGGTGCGGGTGTTTCTGAAGCTGAGGTGACTACCCAATCGGGTAAGAACGTTGTGGTTTCGGTTCCTGGATCTATTGATCAGAAAACTCGTGCGCTGATTCAGTCCTCGGCACAAATGGATTTTCGTGCGGTGATTGCCGCCGGTGATCCTGCAAAGGTAGCTGACGATAAGAAGACTGCCGAAAAAGATTTGCCTAAGCCTACTGCTGATCCCAAAAATGGTTCTGATCAGAACTGGATTACCGCAGATCTTTGGCGTGAGTATGAGAACAAAGATTGCTCGGCTCCTAGCAATGACGACGCGTCAAAGCAGGATCCCAAAAAGGCAATTGTTGCTTGTGCAACGGATGGATCCGAGAAATATATTCTGGGACCGGTTGAGCTTAACGGAACTGATATTCAAGATGCTACCGCCAGCCAGGTCACCAGCAGTACCGGTGTGAGCACCGGTCAGTGGGGCGTCAACATTCAGTTTGACGACGCCGCTAAAGAGAAGTTCAAAGACATCACCACTCGCTTGTACGGCATTTACGGTACCAACCAGAGCGATCCACGCGCCCGTTTTGCCATCATGCTCGACGGTTCGGTTTTGTCTTCCCCCGCAGCGCAGGCAGTAATTTCTGACGGTCGCCCGCAGATTACCGGTAACTTCAATGAGGAGAGCTCCAAAGCACTTGCTGAGCAGCTCAAATATGGCGCCTTGCCTATTAGCTTCACGATTCAATCAGAACAGCAGATCTCAGCAACTTTGGGTGCGGATCAGCTCAAGATGGGTCTGATTGCCGGTCTTATCGGTTTGGCATTGGTCTTTGTCTATTCAATGTTCCAGTATCGATTGCTGGGCTTGGTTACTATTGCTTCACTGATTTTGGCAGGTATTATTTCGTACCTTGGCATCGTGTTGCTGGGTTGGTCCATGAATTACCGCCTCTCACTAGCAGGTATTGCGGGTTTGATCGTGGCAGTAGGTCAAACTGCTGACTCGTTTATTGTGTACTTTGAGCGTATTCGCGATGAAATTCGCGAAGGTCGAAGCATTCCTGCTGCGGTAGATCACGGCTGGAATAGCGCGCGCAAGACAATTCTGGCATCCAAGGCTGTTAACCTACTGGCGTCCATCGTGCTGTACATCGTCTCTGTGGGTTCGGTGCGTGGTTTCGCGTTCACCTTGGGTCTCACCGCGATAGCCGACTTGCTCGTCGTCTTCTTGTTTACTCACCCAATTCTCACGCTATTGGCGCGTACCCGCTACTTTGGCGAGGGTCGTAAAAACTCAGGACTGGACCCCGAGGCACTCGGCGCAGTTCCGCTGTACCGCGGTGCCGGTCGCATCCGTAAACCAGAAGATTCCGATGGTCTTACCATTGCTGAACGACGACGCGCGGCAGCTAAGGCGCAGGCCAAGACTGAATCCGGCACAGCCGCTTCTCATATTTCTGAAAGGGGAGAATAACTATGGCGAATGCACTAGCACGCTTTGGTAACGACCTACATTCAGGTCAGCGTTCTTACCCCTTTGTGGGCAAAAGCAAACTCTGGTTGGGCTTGGCTGCTCTGCTCGTAGTTCTGTCCATTCTGGTTCCGGTGCTCAAGGGCGGGTTCAATCTTGGTATTGATTTCCGCGGCGGATCTGAGTTCACCGTTTCATCGGTGCAGAACACCGATGTTTCGGTTGGTGAGCAGGTCATTGCGCAGAAGGCTCCCGAGGCGCACGACGTACGCGTTACTAATATTGCCGCGAATACGATTCGTGCGCAGATGAGCACACTCAACGATGATCAAACTCTTGCCGTTAAATCTGCGTTGCAAGACGCTTACGGTGTGACGGACCAAGATGTGACGTCGTCGTTTGTAGGCCCCACCTGGGGCGCGGACGTCACCCGTCAGGCTTTTCTGGGTCTGATAGCGTTTGTGGTGCTTGCCTTGATTGGCATGGCGCTATACTTCCGAACCTGGAAAATGTCGCTTTCGGCGATTGCAGGTTTGCTCTTCACCGTGATCATTACCGTGGGTATTTACGCCCTGGTGGATTTTGAAATCAGCCCCAGCGCGATCATCGGTTTCTTGACGATTTTGAGCTACTCGCTGTACGACTCTGTGGTGGTCTTTGACAAGATTCGCGAGAACACCTCTGACTACCGCGAGCAAAAGAAACGCACGTACGGTGAGCTGGTCAACCTTGCTGTTAACCAGACTTTGGTTCGCTCCATTAACACCTCAGTGGTGGGTGTTTTGCCTGTGGGCGCTATTTTGTTCATTGGTGCGTTCATGCTCGGTGCGGGAACGCTCCGAGATCTTTCACTGGCTCTCTTCGTCGGTATCATCGTGGGCACCATTGGAACCCTGTTCGTTTCTGCCCCTATGTATGCGCTGCTTCGTTTGGGCGAAAAAGGTATTCGCGAGCACGATACCCTGGTACGCGATATTCGTTCCGGAAAAGTTTCTGAGGTTGAAGAAACGGATTCTTCTAACGAATCGGGCGGTTCCATTCGAGTTGAGGTTAATCCCATTTCGCTGAGCTAACCTCGGTTCAACATAATTCGCTATTTCAGGTGGTGGTCATGAATTCATGACCACCACCTTTGTATTGGGCGGAATACGGGGGAGAGGGCTATGATTAATCTCATTCAAATTCCCGGAGGTTTCGCGCAATGACTGAATCACAGCAACCGATTGAAAATCAGGTTCACAGCAAACTTGAAAAGCACGTTGAAACCCGCAGCGCGCGTGGATCGCATCGCGTCATGTCCGCCGGGGAGCGAGTACCTACTCGCCATGTCTTCTCTCGTAGAGGGCAGGGTTCCAACGCTCAGACTCTGCATTTCTCGCCTGTGTTGGCGCCCGTCGTCCGAACGGTTAAGAAATTTCACCCCGACGAAGACCTTGAAGTTCTTCAGCGCGCATTTACCGTGGCAGATAAATACCACCAGGGGCAAAAACGCAAGAGCGGCGATCCGTATATCACCCACCCGGTAGCGGTCACCACGATTCTGGCGGAGATGGGTGCAACCGGACCTGTGCTGGTTGCTGGTCTTTTGCATGACACCGTTGAAGACACCGAATATACCCAAGAACAACTCACGCGAGACTTTGGCGAAGAAGTTGCATATTTGGTCGACGGCGTGACGAAGCTGGATAAGGTTGCCTACGGTGAGACGGCACCTATCGAGACCATCCGTAAACTAGTTCTGTCGATGAGCAAAGATATTCGCGTTTTGCTCATCAAATTGGCAGACCGTTTGCACAACGCCCGCACGTGGCGATTTGTGCCTGCTAAATCGGCGGCTAAGAAAGCCGAAGAGACGCTCAAAATCTATGCTCCGCTAGCTCACCGGCTGGGTCTCAACACCATCAAATGGGAGCTTGAAGATCTTTCATTTGCTGCAATGTCTCCTGATATTTATCGGGAAATTGTGCATATGGTGGGGGAGCGTACCCCCAAGCTAGAACGCTATCTCAACGAGGCTAAGGCTGATATTGAGAATCGCCTGGAGAAAGTGCATATTGAGGCAACTGTTACCGGCCGCCCCAAGCACTATTACTCTATCCACCAGAAGATGAAGTCGAAGAACAAGAGCTTTGACGAAATCAACGACATCCTGGCAGTTCGTATTTTGGTCAATGACGAAGACACCTGTTATGCAGTGCTGGGTCATGTGATGTCGCTGTGGCGGGCTATGCCTAACCGCTTCAAAGATTATATTCGCTCACCCAAAAACAACCACTATCAATCCCTCCACATCACGGTTGATGGCCCAGGCAACTTACCTCTTGAAATTCAGATTCGCACGTTCAAAATGCACGAAGAGGCAGAGTACGGCGTTGCGGCTCACTGGCGGTATAAAGCTGCTTCTCGTGGTGAAGCACTTGATTCGCAAAAGAACCAGCCCACCACGGGAACTCATACGGCCGCGCTCAACGTGGGTATTCTGCAAACTATTGCGCAGCTTTCCAGCTCTAATCCGGAGTCGGAGCGGTTCTACGAGGTCTTGGCAGACAACCTTGAAACAGATGAAATCATTGCGCTGACGCCCAATGGTGAACCCGTCGTCCTTGCTACCGACTCCACCCCTGTTGATTTCGCCTATGCAATCCACTCTGAGGTGGGAGACAAAACCATAGGGGCGAAAGTCAATGGACGCCTGGTGCCACTACACTCGATCCTCAATTCGGGTGACACTGTAGAAATCTTGACGACGCGCGATTCCAACCAGGGACCCAGCGAAGACTGGCTGAAGTTCGTTCGAACCTCAAAAGCGCGTTCCAAGATCCGCCATTACTTTGCTAAAGGGCGCCGTCTGGAGGCTATCGATAAGGGTCGTGAAACGCTCACCAAGGCGATGCGCAACCATGAGTTGCCGCTGACCAAGATGATGACTCCTGAGCTGTTGATGGCAGTTGCGCACGAATTCCACAAGAATGACGGTGCTTCGCTCTATCACGCCATTGGCGAGAATTCGATCAAGACTCAGGACGTCATCGACACCTTCGTCAAGATCTATTACGGAGAAGAAGATACCGCTGTTGCGCTGCCTGATTTTGATGAAGATATGTTTTCATCGCATCGTTCGGTCACGGATAACGGCGTTATCGTTCCTGGCGCCGATGGTGTGCTGACTAAGATTGCTAAGTGCTGTAACCCGGTTCCACCCGACGAAATCGTGGGACTGGTGACACGTATGAACGGTATTTCGGTTCACCGCACCGACTGCCCGAATATGCGTAACCTTTCAGAAGAACCGCGGATTACCACGGTGGAATGGGAGCAGAATTCAACTGCTCTTTACCGCGTGATTATTCAGGTAGAGGGTCTTGACCGTAAATCGTTGCTCATGGATTTGGTGCGCGTTATTGCTGAGAACCAAACCAACATTGTTGATGCACGTGTGCTTACCAATGCCGATCGCTTCGCAATCAATCGATTTACTCTGGAGTTACGCGATCGATTCATGTTGGATCACCTGCTCAACGTTCTTCGCAATGTGGAGGGCGTGTACAAGGCATACCGCATGACGGGCGCGAAACCGCTGGAGGAAAACGACTAACTCTTCGCATAAGTTGAGTTATTTCGCAGTAGTTCTTCGATTGCCGGTAAGCGTTCAAGAGCTGCGTGTTTTCCGTGGAGATACTTGGTGTTGAGCAAAATGCGGTGAATCTTGTGCAGTGAGCATCCGCTATTTTTCTCATCAAGAATCATCGATGCTACAACGCGATTGATTTCGAGCGTGGATTCGGCGTGACACAGCAAATCAAGCGCCGTTCGCAATGGTGTTGTTACTGCGAGTTGATCCAGCATGATGAAATCGAACGGTACTGTTTTCACTTGGTGCGTGATGAGGTTTTCTCTGCCGGCGGCTAAGGGGTTAATGCGGTGGTTCTTATCAAAATCAGCATGAACTGAAGGTGTGTTTTCAGCGAGATATCCCCAGACCCATGCGGCAGTTTGTTTGGAGATACGGCAGCGGAGCTTTGCTAGTTCAGGCATATGAAGCAGTAGGGCTTGTGCTCGGATAAGGGGAGTGAGCGTGACGCTGTGCGGAGTATAGATATTTCCAATGAGCCGGTGCAACGAATGTTCTTTGGCAAATTGTTGATGCTCACCGGCTTGGGAAGTCATGAGCGATAAATCAACGAGGTGATTCAAACTTTGCTGGATAAGCTCATGGTTTAACCGCGGAGACTCAGGCTCGCGCACCAGATGGGGTTTGCGTGTTTCAAACCCTTTGGGGTGAATTGGTTTTTGATGCGAGAGTAGCGGATAAGGCAATGCCTCAAGTAGCGATGGCTGAACGGAATTCATACCTTTATCTTGAGCGGAAACCCTAGCGAATAAAAAAGATCGGGGCGCTATCCTGTGGATAACGCCCCGACCGGGTACTTCACATGGGCAAATTGCCTAAATATTAAGAACCAAGACCAGCGGAAGTTGCTTTGAGGGTCTCAAGCCACTGACGGCGAGCGTTAAGGGCATCTTGAGCCTTCTTGATCTTCTTCTGATCGCCGGTAGCTTCGGCAACCTTCAAATCAGCTTCCAGTCCTGCAATAGCGTCTTCAAGCTGAGTCAGCATGGAGTTCGCACGTGCTTGCTTCTCGGGATCTGATTTAGTCCACTTAGCGCTTTCTGCCTGGTGAATTTCGTCCTGAATTTTCTTCAGTTCACCCTCAACACGACGAATCGCGTTGCGGGGCACCTTACCTGCGGCGTCCCAACGGTCAAGAATGTCATCAAAGGTAGCCTTTGCCTGCTTGAGATTGGTGACAGGTAGGATTGCCCGAGCCTGCTCCAACAAAGCTTCCTTCTTGAGGAGGTTTGCTTCGTATTCTTTATCCAGTTCAGCGTTCTGCGCGTTACGAGCGTCAAAGAACTTGTCTTGCGCGGCACGGAAACGAGTCCAGAGCGAATCATCTTCACGGCGTGACGCGCGAGGGGATGCTTTCCACTGATCCATCAGATCGCGGTACTTAGCGGCGGTGTTAGCCCAATCAGTGGAATCAGCCAGCTTCTCTGCCTCTGCAATAAGCTCTTCTTTGATGCGCTTAGCTTTAGCGTTCGCTTCATCGAGTGAAGAGAAGTGCGCGCGGCGGTGCTTGTCAAAAGTGGTGCGAGCTGCGCGGAAACGCTTCCAAAGCTCATCTTCAACCGACTTAGCAAGGTGATGCTCGCGCTGTGCAGCCTTCCAGTCTTCAAAGAGCTGGTTCATGCGAGAGTGTGAATTTTTCCAGTGAGTCTTTTCAGGGTCCTGAGCAGAAATAGTTTCAGCTTCGCTCACAATAGCTTCACGAGCTGCAAGCGCAGCTTCCTGAGCCTGAGCTTTTTCAACCTTTTCCGCTTCTGCACGTTCAGTAATTTTTGCGTTGATAGCTACCAAGCGATCTTGCAAATTAAGGTAATCGCCCACCATATTTCGGGTTGCTACCTGAGCACCAAGTTGCTCAACTGATTTGTGAAGGTCAGCAGCAGGTGCACCACGTTCCACGCGAGTTTCCAGGAGCTCAACCTGAGCTTCAACATTCTCAAATTTACGAGCAAAGTAAGCTAGTGCTTCGTCTTCGGTGGCGCCAGGCAACTGGCCTACCGCGTACTCTTCACCTTCGAAGAGAACAAAGACGTGACCGTCTTCAGTTACTCGACCAAATTTGCGTGCCTTTTCGAGATCGACCTGTGCGACGTCGTCGGATTTATTAGTCACCGCTAGAACTCTTTCACATTGGGCGCATTTAGCGCATTAGACAAAGAAAAACCGCATCAGCAAAGCCTGTTCCCTTGCGTATCAAGGGAATCGAAGCGTGGTGCTATGCGTAGGGTTTAGTCTAGCGGTTTGGTGGGAAGCTCGGCAAGGGCAATTGGGATTACTAGGTTGAGATAGTAGTCTTGATACAGACTTTTGTTTACCGTGAACTATGTATATAGCTCTATTTTAGGAGTGAGAATGGCTCGAAAGGCTTCACTGTCAGGTTTTCCCGAACTTTTACCCGAGGAACGCCTGGTTGAGAATCATGTTTTAGATACTCTTCGTGAGACCTTTGAGTTGCACGGGTTTTCGAATATTGAAACCCGCTCGGTTGAGACGGTTGATCAGCTCTTGCGCAAGGGTGAAATTGATAAAGAGGTCTACGGTATTTCTCGCCTTCTCGATGAGAATGCCACAACTAAGAGCGATAAAGAAAAGCTCGCATTGCACTTTGATCTCACCGTTCCTTTTGCGCGCTACGTTGTTGAGAATGCTGGCTATCTTAACTTCCCCTTCATGCGCTATCAGATGCAGAAGGTTTGGCGCGGGGAGCGCCCTCAAGACGGTCGTTTTCGCGAGTTTACGCAGGCTGACGTTGACGTTGTGGGGGACGGCGAATTGCCTTTCCGCTACGACGTTGAGCTCGCCCTCGTCGTCGTTGAGTCCTTAGCTAAGCTCAATATTGGCGACTTCAAGTTGCGGGTTAACAACCGTAAACTCTCAGAAGGCTTTTATCTGGGACTAGGTTTGACCGACACTGCCGGGGTTTTGCGATCCATCGATAAGTTGGAAAAGATTGGTCCCGACGCCGTAGCGCAGCTTCTCAAAGATGAGCTGGGTGCAACGGATGAGCAGGCACAAGCGGCTTTGAGCCTTGCCCAGATTCGTGCTGAAGATACCAGCTTTGTAGAGCAGGTTTGTGCGCTCAACGTTGAGCATGAGTTGCTAGATCAAGGTTTGGCAGAACTTCAAGAAGTAGTTGGGCAGGCATCGAAGCGTGCACCGGGCAAAGTCATTGCGGATTTGTCTATTGCTCGCGGTCTCGATTACTACACCGGTACGGTTTACGAGACCGTTCTGGTAGGGCATGAAAAGCTTGGTTCCATTTGCTCAGGTGGACGTTACGAGTCATTGGCGTCCAACGGTAAACGTACTTTCCCCGGTGTGGGACTTTCCATTGGTGTAACACGCCTCGTTTCACGAATTATTGCTGAAAAAATGGCCGAGCCCAGCCGTAAAGTTCCTACCACAGTGTTTATTGCGCTCACCAACGATGACATGTGGAGCGAAGCTCAGGACGTCGCTGGGGAACTGCGCTCTCGAGGTATTTCATGCGAAGTCTCTGCCAACGCCGCAAAATTTGGTAAGCAAATCAAATATGCCGAAAAGCGCGGTATTCCATTCGTCTGGTTCCAAAATCACGACGAAAACGGTGCGGTAAAGAACGAAGTCAAAGATATTCGTTCAGGAGAGCAGACGCTAGCAGATCCTGCTACGTGGTCGCCAGAGGTTAGCGATCTTAAAGTGCAGATGATCTCCACCGAGAAGTAACTCAATTTTTACGAAACCTAATAGAATTAGCTCAAGATTTGACTCACCCGAACAAAACTCGGGTATTTGGAAAGGAACAGAGTGCTACGCACACATACCCTTGGCGAACTTACTGCCAAGAACATTGGAGAAACTGTCACGCTAACTGGCTGGGTTGCTCGCCGCCGAGATCACGGTGGAGTTGCATTCGTTGACCTTCGTGACCGCGAAGGTGTTACCCAGTGCGTATTTCACAATGAAGCTGACTTTGACCACCTACGCAATGAGTACGTTCTCAAAGTCACCGGCGTCGTAACCAAGCGCCCCGAAGGCAACGAAAACACCAACCTCACCACCGGTGAAATTGAAGTTGAAGTCAACGCTGTTGAGGTGCTGAATACCGCGGCTCCTCTGCCTTTCCAGATTGATGAGCACGTAGAGGTGGGCGAAGAAGCTCGCTTGCGTTACCGCTACCTTGATTTGCGCCGTCCTGAGCCTGCTCGTTTGATGCGCTTGCGTTCAGAGGCTAACCGCGTGGCACGTAACGTTTTGGCTGAGTACCAGTTCACTGAGGTTGAGACTCCTACCTTGACTCGCTCAACCCCTGAGGGCGCGCGTGACTTCTTGGTACCCGCTCGTCTGGCACCCGGTTCTTGGTACGCCTTGCCCCAGTCCCCTCAGCTGTTCAAGCAGCTTTTGCAGGTGGGCGGCATTGAAAAGTACTACCAGATTGCTCGTTGCTACCGCGATGAAGACTTCCGTGCCGATCGTCAGCCTGAGTTTACTCAGCTTGATATTGAGGCCTCGTTCGTTGATCAAGAAGACATCATTGAACTGGGCGAGAAAATCGTTGAGGCAGTGTGGGGCCTTATTGATGTGCAGGTTCCTCGTCCCATTGAGCGCATTACCTTCAAAGACGCTATGGAAAAATACGGCTCTGATAAGCCTGATCTTCGTTTCGGTCTAGAACTTACTGAGCTCACCGAATACTTTGAGAACACCACTTTCCGTGTTTTCAAGGCTCCTTACGTTGGTGCGGTTGTTATGCCCGGCGGCGCTTCACAGGCTCGCCGTACCTTGGACGCTTGGCAGGAATGGGCAAAGCAGCGCGGCGCTAAGGGTCTTGCCTATGTTTTGGTTCAAGAAGACGGCGAACTTACCGGTCCCGTTGCTAAGAACATCACCGAAGAGGAACGCGCAGGTTTGGCTGCCGCTACCGGCGCAAAGCCAGGAGATTGCATCTTCTTTGCTGCCGGTGAAGCCAAGCCTTCTCGTGCAATTCTTGGTGCGGCTCGCGTTGAAATCGGTCATCGCACCGGTTTGATTAAGGACGGCGAGTGGTCATTCGTCTGGGTTGTTGACGCTCCTATGTTCGAACCTGCTGCCGACGCTACCGCTTCAGGCGACGTCGCCCTCGGTCACTCTGCTTGGACCGCAGTACACCACGCGTTTACTTCGCCCAAGCCCGAGTTCCTCGAGAACTTTGATCAGAACCCCGGAGATGCGCTTGCTTACGCCTACGATATCGTTTGCAACGGCAACGAAATCGGTGGCGGTTCTATCCGTATTCACCGCAAGGACGTTCAGGAACGAGTCTTCAAGGTCATGGGTATTGGCGAAGAAGAAGCTCGCGAGAAGTTCGGCTTCTTGTTGGATGCGTTCTCATTTGGCGCTCCTCCCATGGGTGGTATCGCCTTCGGTTGGGACCGTGTACTTCAGCTCATCGGCGGCACCGAGTCTATTCGCGACGTCATTGCGTTCCCCAAGACTGGTAACGGATACGATCCGCTCACCGCAGCGCCTGCACCCATTACCGTGCAGCAGCGTAAAGAAGCTGGTGTTGACTTCAAGCCTAAAAAAGATGAGAAGTAATCACTTTTAGGTTGTGCTGAGT
Organism: Rothia sp. (in: high G+C Gram-positive bacteria); assembly: GCA_030530925.1. GTDB lineage: Bacteria > Actinomycetota > Actinomycetes > Actinomycetales > Micrococcaceae > Rothia. Next base: position 23,656 of record JAUMUA010000013.1, read on the forward strand.
TGTGAAAGATGCTCCTCTACTTTGCCCTGCGGCAAGATGTAGGGGAGCATCTCTCTTTGGTTTGAGGAGTTAGAGGAGAAACATGAGAGTTGTTTTACAGCGAGTTACTAAAGCTTCGGTGCGTGTGAATGAACAAGTAGTGGGTGAAATTAGCGAACCAGGTTTGGTGGCGCTGGTAGGTATTACCCACAGCGATACCCCTGAAATAGTCGAAAAGTTGGCCTCTAAAACGTGGAATCTAAGACTTTTAGAGGGCGAAAAAAGTTGTGCTGATTTAGACTCGCCCATTTTGGCAGTTTCGCAGT
>JAUMUA010000013.1:23970-37706 GCA_030530925.1 Rothia sp. (in: high G+C Gram-positive bacteria)
ATACGGAGATCCCAAAAAAGGACGCCGCCCCTCGTGGTCCCAAGCTGCGCCAGGAGATATTTCTGAGCCTCTTTTTGATCAATATGTTGAATATCTGAAATCATGGGGAGCCACTGTAGAGACCGGGCAATTTGGTGCAGATATGCAGGTTGAATTAATCAACGATGGTCCCTTCACATTGATTCTTGATAGCGAACAACTGTAGATTTTTCGCTTCTTAATCAAAAATTTCAGTAGGGTGGCGATGTGACTCAATCTCTTTTTGATACACCAGATGACGACGATTCCGAACAGGCTAACGAGCAACGTGCCTCGAGCAGACCGCTTGCGGTGCGAATGCGTCCGCGCACGATTGATGAAATCGTGGGGCAAAAGCATTTGCTACATTCGGGATCTCCACTGCGTGTTCTCGCGGGGGAGCAGTCTGGCCCAGCGGGTCCGCAATCGGTGATCCTTTGGGGTCCTCCGGGTACGGGCAAAACTACGTTGGCGCACGTCATTGCCCGCGGCGGTTCCCGAAAATTTGTGGAGCTCTCAGCGATTACAGCGGGAGTAAAGGACGTACGCGCCGTCATGGAACAAGCGCTACAAGACCGCGATTTTCGTGGTATTACCACGGTGCTCTTTCTCGATGAGATTCACCGTTTTACAAAAGCACAGCAAGATGCTTTATTGCCGGGTGTTGAAAACCGGTGGGTAGTGCTGGTTGCCGCCACAACTGAGAACCCTTCATTTTCGGTGATTTCTCCGCTTCTTTCCCGCTCAATTTTGCTGACTTTGCAGAGTTTGACTAACCGAGATATTGCCGAATTATTAGATCGTGCTCTTGCAGATCCGCGAGGATTTGCCGGCAAGGTCGAACTTTCTGAGGACGCCAAAGCTCATCTGATGGAACTTTCAAACGGTGACGCGCGCAAAGCGCTGACGAGTTTAGAAGCGGCAGTTGGTGTGGCGCACGGCTCTGCTGAGAATGCCACTGACAGCAAAACAGTCGTCACCATTGAACACGCTGAGGAAGCACTCAATCAATCCGCTCTTCGGTACGACAAAAACGGGGATCAGCACTTCGACGTCATTAGTGCTTTTATCAAATCCATTCGCGGTTCTGACGTGGACGCCGCATTGCACTATTTGGCTCGCATGATTGTGGCAGGTGAAGACCCTCGTTTTATTGCTCGACGATTGATAGTGCACGCCAGTGAAGATATTGGACTAGCTGACCCTACGGCACTTACCGCGGCGGTGAATGCTGCTCAAGCTGTTCAACTGATTGGAATGCCAGAGGCTCGCTTGAATCTTGCTCAGGCAACTATTCACTTGGCCACCGCTCCAAAATCCGGCTCAGTTATCAATGCCATTGATCAAGCGATCTCCGATGTTAAACGCGGTGGCGCAGGAGCTGTGCCCTTGCATTTGCGCGATGCGCACTATGGCGGCGCTGTTCAGTATGGGCACGGAAAGGGTTATATTTACCCTCATCATCAGCCCTTTGCCGTAGCGCAACAACAGTACCTTCCCGATAATCTCAAAGATACTGAGTACTATCAGCCCACTGATTATGGCCAAGAACGCGTACTCAAAGCTCGCTTGGAATCCATCAAACCTCTATTACGCGGCAAAGATTCAAAGAATCCGCGTTAAGTGAGTAATGGCACCGATAATTCTTCAGCAAACCCAGCTAGCACCATAAATCTGGGGTAAGGTTATGTGTTGGCTGGCAAGCCATCTGCGACGCGCTATCACAAGCGACGAGCAATTTGGTTGCAGAGTTCGGTGCGGCTGCCGTTCTCTCTCCGCCATACAAACCGTGTATGACTCTCGGAGGCCAGCCCAAGACAGACAAATGGGAAAACGACTCGTTCGTTTTCTCAACCGCATACGAAAGGTAAATTGTGGCTAACCATAACCGCACCCGCCGTACCGTGCGTCAGTCCCGTGCCCTTGGCATTGCACTGACCCCTAAGGCAGAAAAGTACTTTGAGCGCCGTCCTTACGGCCCCGGCCAGCACGGTCGTGCCCGTAAAAAGGCTGATTCGAACTATGCTGTACAGCTTCGCGAGAAGCAGCGTTTGCGCGCTCAGTACAACATCCGTGAAGCTCAGATGCGTCGCGTCTACCTCGAAGCTAAGCGCGTTGAGGGTCAGACCGGTAAGAACATGATCGAGATTCTCGAAACCCGCCTCGATGCACTCGTGCTTCGCTCAGGTTTTGCTCGTACCATTGCTCAGGCTCGTCAGGCTGTTGTACACCGTCACATCATGGTTGACGGCGTTCGTGTTGACCGTCCTTCCTTCAAGGTTAAGCCCGGTCAGCTCATTCACGTACACCCCAAGTCAGAGAAAATGGCTCCTTTCCAGGTAGCTGCATCTGGCGAACACCAGGCTGTACTTCCCGATACCCCTGCATACTTGAATGTAGAGATCGAGAAGCTCCACGCAAAGTTGGAGCGTGCACCTAAGCGCGAAGAGATTCCCGTGACCTGCGAAGAGCAGCTCGTGGTTGAATACTACTCACGCTTGGCATAATTTTTGCTGCGATGTAGCCCGTGCTTTGAAAGAAGCGCGGGCTATTTTCGTTAATATGTTCTGCGCGTATGGGTACATTCAGTATTCATACGAACGAACTCACAGGAATAAATATGCGTGTAACACCGCTAGTGAAGTAGAATTGTTATCAAATCGTGTCCAAAAATATTACGCACGTCTGAATTTTAAGAAGTAGGTGTCTATGAGCGGTGCAGACATTGCAGGAATCGTGGCGGCAAGTGTGTTTGCGATCCTTGTGGCGCTTTTAGCTAAGCCCATTCTCAAGCTGAGCCAAGTTTTTGATGAACTGATCATTACTATTCGCTCTCTCAATGCTGAAACGAAGCCTCTTATTAATGAGGTAACGAAGACTGTGATGAGCACAAACTCGCAGCTTGAAAAAGTAGATGACATTACTTCGAATGTTTCTGATGCATCAGCCAATGTTTCTGCGCTCTCATCTCTCGTATCTTCTACCGTGGGCCAGCCTATTATCAAAGTTGCTTCTTTTTCTTATGGTTTGAAGAAGGCTATGAAAGGTGACGTTCGGGAAGAGGAGACTCCTCGTTCATGAGTTTTTTGAAGAATATGGCTCTTTTAGCAGGGGGAGCGGCCGCAGGGTTTATTGCCAGTCGCGTGGCTCAACCTGCGCCTCAAGATTCTGCTGGCTCTGAACTTCGCATTCGCAACGAGTATTCATTGAGTCGATTAGCTGAGAAAGAAGGGCCTGTGGCCAAGTTTTTTGAGATTAAAGCAGGCAAGCAATTGCAACCTTTTGCTATGAAGTCACTTCAATTCATTGCCCGTGTTAAGCAAGGGATGGACGAACGCGAAGCGCAATTGAATTCTCGATTTGCCGAGCAGGTTCACGACGAACATCCGGGCAAGCTCTCCAGCTGGGATGCTGAACTAACGCAGAATCAACACCCCGGTCATGCATCAGAGATTATCGAGTCGGAAGCGCTAGATAACGATTCCTCTAGCTCCACAAAATTCACTCGTCAGCGCATCGAACGAGACCGTGATTTGGGCGAGGGCTTTTTCTCATAAGCGGTCGTAATACTAAACTAAAATCTTCACACTAAACTTTTCTTCTTTATACGTTAGGAATATTGAATATGCTGTCACAGGAAATCTCCAAACGCTGGGTAGATTTTTTTGAAAAGCGCGGTTGTACTCCGGTGCCTTCCGCTTCGCTCATCTCTCATGAGCCAGGCGCAATGTTCACCATTGCCGGTATGGTGCCCTTTATTCCTTATTTCCTAGGACGCGAAACCCCTCCCTTCAAGCGCGCAGTGTCAGTGCAGAAGTGCATTCGTACCTTGGATATTGACGAAGTTGGTAAGACCGCTCGTCATGGTACTTTTTTCCAGATGGCTGGCAACTTTTCTTTCGGTGATTACTTCAAAGAAACCGCTATTCCCTGGGCGTATGAACTGTTAACTTCTTCTCTTGAAAAGGGCGGATTTGGGCTCGATGCAAATCGCCTGTGGGTCACCATCTATGAGGGTGACGAAGAAGCTTTTGAGATTTGGACTCAAAAGGTCGGTTTCCCTGAAGAGCGTATTCAGCGCATGGGCATGAAAGAGAACTACTGGTCCACCGGTCAGCCCGGCCCTGCAGGTCCCGACTCCGAGATTTTCTACGACCGCGGTCCTGCCTACGGTAAAGAGGGCGGTCCAGCAGTAGACGACGATCGTTACATCGAAATCTGGAACCTTGTGTTCATGCAATACCAGCGTGGCGAGGGAACCGGTAAAGATTCATTTGAGATCCTCGGTGATTTGCCCACCAAGAACATCGATACCGGTTTGGGCGTTGAACGTCTTGCCATGATTTTGCAGGGCGTCGAGAACTTCTACGAAACCGATCAGGTTCGTGCAGTGCTCGATGCAGCTTCTGAGCTTTCGGGCAAGAAGTACCACGGTTCAGAGTCTTCTAAAGACGAAGGCTATGAGGACGACGTCCGCATGCGCGTGGTTGCTGACCACATTCGTTCATCGCTCATGCTCATTGCCGACGGCGTTGTACCCTCCAACGAGGGCCGCGGCTACATTCTGCGCCGTCTGATGCGTCGCGCAATCCGTGCAATGCGTCTTTTGGGCGTCACCGAACCTTGCCTACCTGTACTTTTCCCAGCTTCTCGCGATGCAATGAGTGGCGCGTACCCCATTGTGGCTGAGGATTTCGATCGAATCTCACGCATTGCCTACGCCGAAGAAAAGGCGTTCTTGCGTACCATCGAGTCAGGCACTGAACGTCTAGAAAGTGCAGTTGCCCAGGCTAAAAAAGCTGGCAAACCTGAGGTTTCCGGCGAAGAAGCATTTGCTCTGCACGATACTTACGGTTTCCCCATTGACTTGACTCTTGAAATGGCTGAAGAGGCTGGCGTCAAGGTTGACGAAAAAGCATTCCGTGCCTTGATGGACGAACAGCGTCACCGCGCGCAGGCAGACGCTAAGGCTAAGAAGGGTTCCTTCTCGGATCTTTCCGTTTTGCGTCAGCTAGCTGATGAACGCGGTTCGGTATTCACTGGCTACACCGAGCTCAAGACCGAATCAATCTTGCGCGCAATTCTGGTAGATGGCGTTTCTGTTCCTGCCGCTAAAGCAGGGGACAAGATTGAGGTAGTTCTTGATGAGACTCCCTTCTACGCAGAAGCAGGTGGCCAGGCAGCCGATACCGGTGTGATCAGCGGTAACGGTTTCACCATCGAAATATCTGACGTTCAGCAGCCGGTAAAGGGACTGTCTGTTCACCGCGGTATCGTGCGTGAGGGCGAAGTTGCTACTGGTTCTGCTGTTATTGCACACGTTGACGAGCGTCGTCGTCGTGATGGTGAAAAAGCGCACTCAGGTACCCACATTATTCACGCGGCACTGCACGAAGTTTTGGGCAATGAAGCTACCCAGCGCGGTTCCTTCAATAAAGAGGGCTACTTGCGCTTTGACTTCGCCTGGAACGAAGGTTTGAGCGAGTCTGTTCAGCGTGAGGTAGAGGAAGTTGCTAATACCGCAATCCGCGATAACTTCACCACCATCACCCGCGAAATGCCCCTTGACGAAGCCAAGAAATTGGGCGCAATGAGCCTCTTTGGCGAAAAGTACGGGGACGTCGTGCGCGTGGTTGAAATGGGCGGAGATTTCTCTCGCGAACTCTGCGGTGGTACTCACGTCAATTCATCCGCTGAAATTGGCTCTTTGACTCTCCTAACCGAGCAGTCGGTGGGTTCAGGAAACCGTCGTGTTGAAGCTCTTGTAGGTTTGGATTCCTTCAACCACCTAGCATCCGAGCGCACCCTGGTCAATCAGCTCACCGGAATGCTCAAAGTACAGTCTTCAGCGGACTTGCCAGAGAAGCTTTCGCAGACTCTTTCCAAGCTCAAAGCTGCTGAGAAAGAACTTGAGAAGCTCCGTAAAGAGAAGTTGCAGGCGTCCGCTGGCAAGTTGGTAGAGTCCGCTGAGACTCTGGGCACTGTGCGCGCACTCTTGCACGATGCCGGCGAACTCTCAGCTAACGAAGTTCGAGATCTTGCTCTTGACCTGCGTAACCGCATGGGTGCCGACGCCGCCGTAGTTGCAGTGTGCGGCGTCAACAATGGTCGCCCCGTCATCCTGGTTGCTACCAATGAGGCAGCTCGTCAAGCAGGCGTAAAGGCTGGTGCGCTAGTTCGTGTAGCCGCAGGTGTACTTGGCGGTGGCGGTGGCGGTAAGGACGACGTCGCACAGGGCGGCGGTCAGGACGCTTCCAAGATTGATGCAGCTTTCTCAGCTGTGCGTTCTGCAATCACGGAAGCGCAATAAATTAGCGTGGTTTTTACACGTGGAGCACGTATGGGAGTCGACGTGGGCAATGCCCGCGTCGGCGTCTCAGTGTGCGATCCTGACGGTATTCTGGCTACTCCGCTCAAAACCCTGCGCCGAGACGCAAAGAAAAATTCGGACAGGCGTGTTCTTCGCAAACTCATAGAGGTTCACGAGATTCGTGAGATTTTTGTGGGTTTGCCAAAGACTATGCGCGGAGGTGATAGTGCCTCTACCGAGATGGCGAGATCCTATGCTTTTGAATTGGCACAGGAGCTAGCTGATGAAGAGAATCCCATGCCAGTTTGGCTGGTGGATGAACGGTTGACTACAGTAAGTGCTCACCGTTCACTTCATGAAGCGGGAGTTAGCTCTCGCAATTTTAAGACCATGGTTGATCAAGTGGCCGCCGTTAATATTTTGCAAGCTGCTCTTGATGCGCTGAAAGCAGGTAATTCAGTTGCTGGTTTTCAAGTAGAGATTGCGCAAAATTTAGCTGAGAACGACTCTTTGCCTTCGGGGGATGAGCAAAGTGACGAACAAGATACGGAGACCCCGAGTTGAGCGAAAAACAAAACTCGAGCAGAGCATCGCGTAGGAATCAGAACGAACCTGAGAACCTTCGCATGCTTTTACGTGCTAACGACGAAGACGAACGAGATGGAATTCTTGGATTGTCGGTTGAGCACGATGAGATGACCGATGCGCAACGACAGCGCATTAAGAAGCGCCGTCGTAATACACTGTGGACTGCCATTTTGGTGTTCGGTGTAGCTCTTGTCATGATTATTGCTGTTGTGAGCCCACAACTTGATTGGTTCAAGCGCAAAGATTATCGCGGTGATGGCAATGGAACCACGGTCTCTTATACCGTGCCCAATGGCGCATCAAATATTGAAGTAGCTAATGATCTTGAAAAAGACGGCGTGATAGCAGATGCCAATCGCTTTTTGGAAAAGTACTCCGAAAAAGGCGAAAACATGTTTATTCAGCCCGGTCAGTACACTCTTGAAAAAGAGATGAGTTCTGATGCGGCTCTCAACGTGCTACTAGATCTTAACAACGCTAATAAGTCTTATGTTGCAGTGAACCAAACCTGGCGCATGGACGAGACTTTTAAAGCTATTTCAGATGCGACTCATGTTCCGCTAGCTGATCTGCAAGAGTTGGGTAAAGATCCTTCTCAATTTGGCATCCCAAGTAAGTTCCCAACGGTTGAAGGTTGGTTGCACCCTGGGGAATACCGTTTTGACGAGGGCGCCTCTGCCAAAGAAATTATTCAGACGATGGTGGACCGCACTAAAGGTACCTTGAAAGACAACGGTATCGAGGGCGACGATCGCATTTTCCATGTGCTAACGGTTGCTTCGATTCTAGAGTTCGAGGGCTTGCCCAAGGATTATCCGGCTATCGCCGGTGCTATCGAAAACCGCATGGATAATCCTGACGGCGAAACCAGTGGCTTCATTCAGTCTGACGCAACGGTTGCATACGGTTTGGGCAAGAAGACTTTTCAAATTTCTAATGAAGAAAAGAACGATAAGTCTAACGGCTATAACACCTTTGCGAATCCCGGATTACCCGTGGGTCCCATTGGTTCTCCTGCCGATGCAGCTATCAAGGCTGCGGCTAACCCAGAGAAGAACGATTACTACTTCTGGGTAACGGTGAACACGGTTACCGGCGAAACAAAATTCGCGAAAACTTATGCTGAGCACCTCAAGAACGTAGAAGAATACGATCAATGGTGTTCTGAAAACGAAGGAAAGTGCGAGTAAAAATGTCTCATGAAGCTGCGGTGAAACAAGCGTATGTTTTGGGGTCTCCCATTGAACATTCGTTATCACCGCAGCTTCATCGCGCTGCGTATCGTTTTCTTGATGCAGATATGGGTTATAACCGGTTGGAAACAACCGTTGAGGATCTGCCTCTTCGTTTTGCTCCCCAGATGAGCGCTGAAGATTTGGGCGGATATTCGGTGACGATGCCGCTGAAAGAAGCCATTTTCGATTATGTTGATGTGGTGAGCCCCTTTGCTATGCAAGTGGGTGCCATCAACACGGTTTATTGGTCCACCCATAGCGATGGTCAGAGGTTTTCTCAGGGTCACAACACCGATGTGGCGGGCATCCTGAACGCTTTAGATTCGGTGCACCCACAATCGGTTGAACCTTTGCCACGAGCCATTATCGGCGGGGGTAGTACTGCAACTTCGGCATTAGTGGCGCTCAAAGTTTTAGGGTCCCACACCGTGGATGTATATGTGCGAAACCCCCATAAAACTCAAACACTTCTGCAGACTGCTGCCATGTTGAAAATGACCGTTAACGTTCTCAGCTTGGCAGATTTTATTCACCGAGCAGCGGGCTACGCCACGGTTATTTGCACGTTACCTGCACACGCGGCTGATACCTTTGCATCTCAGTTATCTCAGACGCTCCAAGGCACACTATTAGATGTTTCCTATAACCCCTGGCCTTCGCTTTTGGCTCTTCACTGGGAAAAAGCCGGGGGAGCCGTGGTCTCAGGTCTTTTTATGCTTCTTTACCAAGCAGTAGACCAAGTAAAACTCTTTAGCGGATATTTACCCTCGCACCGGTTTAATCAAGAATCAGAACTGATTAACAGCATGGCGGCAGCTATCGGCCTAGAAAATAAGAGCTATGTGCCGCAATTTGTGATTGACCCTCAACATACGCTGAATGACTAGTATAAAATTCTCAAAAATATTCATGAAATGAACCCAAAGTTTGGATTCTAGCTATTTATTTGTAGTCTGTTTAGACAAGGAGTGCACTGCGCACTTGGGCACGACGTAAGGAAGAAGTGTAATGTTGCGTTGGCTAACCTCCGGCGAATCTCATGGTGAAGCCCTAGTAGGCATTATCGAAGGAGTACCCGCCGGGGTAGAACTTACCTCCCAGATGGTTCGGGACGCGTTGGCACGTCGTCGTCTGGGGTACGGCCGCGGTGCACGAATGAAATTTGAAGAAGACCGAGTTCGGTTGCTCGGCGGAGTACGCCATGGCAAAACTCTCGGTGGACCCATTGCTATCGAAATCGCAAACACTGAGTGGCCCAAGTGGACTGACGTGATGAGCGCAGATCCTGTGGATCCTGCCGTTCTTGAGGGCAAAGCTCGTAATGCTGCCTTGACTCGCCCCCGCCCTGGGCACGCTGATTTTGCCGGGATGCAAAAATACGGGTTTCATGAGGCTCGTCCGGTGTTGGAACGCGCCTCTGCACGAGAGACTGCCACTCGTGTGGCATTGGGCGTGGTCGCCGCCCAGATGCTCAAAGCGCTAGATATTGAGTTGGTCAGCCACACCACTGCAATTGCCGATGTTGCTACGCCCTATGACGCGCCGCGTCCTCTACCATCGGACGTCGCCGCCTTGGATCAAGACCCGCTTCGCTGCTTTGATGAAAAGACCTCAGAGCGCATGGTTTCTACCATTGATCAAGCCCACAAGGACGGCGAGACGTTGGGCGGCGTTGTAGAAGTATTGGCATACGGACTACCGCCAGGGCTGGGTTCGTATGTGCACTGGGATCGACGTCTGGACGCACGATTGGCTGCAGCCCTCATGGGTATTCAAGCCATCAAGGGTGTTGAAGTTGGCGATGGTTTTGAAACCGCCACTCGCCCTGGTACTCGTGCACACGATGAAATCCAGCTGTCCGGCCACAAGGCTGTTCGCGAGAGCAACCGTGCAGGCGGTATTGAGGGCGGAATGAGTATTGGTGATTTGTTGCGAGTTCGCGCAGCCATGAAACCTATTGCCACCGTTCCTAAGGCACTTCAAACAATTGACACCTCAACGGGTGAGGTATCTCGCGCGCATCACCAACGTTCGGACGTTTGCGCCGTGCCTGCTTCCGGCGTAGTCGCCGAGGCAATGGTTGCGTTAGTGCTTGCCGAAGCTGCACTTGAGAAGTTTGGCGGGGATTCAATGGCTGAAACACGCCGTAATATGGATTCTTATCTGCAATCCATTCCCATGTCTCTTGCCTGGGAATCAAATGTTTCAGGGTGGGAAAGCTAACCAACCATGCCCGAAGATCATGAAGGGGGCGCGGGCTCGGGGCTGACTCCGCCGGATCCCCAACAAGTGCGCGAAGTTCAAGAGGACTTTCTTGAGAAAAAACGACCATTGGTCATTATTGGACCCATGGCAGCAGGAAAGTCTTATATTGGCATGCATTTTGCTAAGTTTTACGGATTTCCTTTTATCGATGCAGATCAACTTATTACCGAAAAATACGGTTCTATTTCTGAATACTTTAGGAAATACGGTGAGGCGCAGTTTCGGAAAATCGAGGCTGAGACTGTCAAAGAAGTTTTAGAATCCCCACACTATCGAAACTATGTGTTCTCTCTGGGCGGCGGGGCACCGATGAACCACCAAATAGCTGAGTTGTTGCACAAAGAAAACGTTGTTTACATCAAAGTTGATATTGATACGGTGCAACCAAGAATTGAGAACAACAGAACTCGTCCAATGCTTCAGCCCAATCCCGTGGAGCGGTGGAATAGCATTTTTGAAGACCGCAGGGAACGTTATGAGTCTCTTGCCTCTTATACGTTAGATGCGCGAGGTGGTCGGAGTATTACAGATATGGCTGCAGAACTTTATTCTTATGTGCAAACTGTGCGAAAGGTAAGCGATCATGCAAATTGAACCAATGGAACCCACCATAATTCACGTTTCGGGGGAGCGCGCCGCGGAGAACTACGATGTTCTTGTGGGCGATAACCTGCTACCTCGCTTGCCTGAAATTCTGGGAGGTCGCACGCAGAAGATTCTCGTTATTCATCCGCGAGCGTTGCGCTCAACGGGTGAGTTAGTGATGGAAGACTTGCGTAAGGTTGGCTTCGAGTCGTTCAGCGCAGAGATTCCCGACGCCGAAGAAGCAAAGCATTTGCAGGTGGCAGGTTTTTGCTGGCAGGTGCTGGGTCAGAACGATTTTACGCGTAGTGATGCCATTATCTCCGTGGGCGGCGGTGCGGTTACTGACCTTGCCGGTTTTGTCGCATCCACCTGGTTGCGTGGCATCAAGATTATTCATATCCCCACAACTTTGCTGGGAATGGTGGACGCCGCCGTCGGAGGAAAGACTGCCATCAACACTGCCGAAGGCAAGAATTTGGTGGGTACCTTCTACCCACCTGCTGCTGTTCTGTGCGAAGTAGGAACTCTAAGAACCTTGCCTCAAAATGAATTGTTGACCGGCATGGCTGAAGTTATCAAATGCGGTTTTATTGCAGATCCCAAAATTTTAGATCTGGTGGAGAACAACCCCGAAAAAATTAAGGACTCCCAATCGGTGGTCGTGCGCGAATTGATCGAAAGATCTATCCGAGTCAAAGCAAAGATTGTGTCGCAAGATCTCCGAGAATCAGGTAAGCGAGAATTCCTCAATTACGGTCATACTCTGGCACATGCCATTGAGAACGCCGAGCGATATCAGTGGCGTCATGGAGCCGCAGTTGCTGTTGGCATGGTTTATGCTGCAGAGTTGGGTTTGGCAGCTGGTTACTTAGATGAGGCAACTGTTGATAGAACTCGTGCGTTGTGCGAGCAATTAGAGTTGCCTACGAGCTACCCAGCAGATAAATGGCCCAAACTCCTAGAAACCATGCGCCGTGATAAGAAAACTCGCGGAAACATGTTGCGTTTTGTGGTGCTTGATGGACTGGCTAATCCTCGTATTTACGAGGTCCCCGATGAATCGATCCTCTTTGCCACGTATCAAGAAATCGCACGCTAAACTCGCATAGGGTGCGAACAAGACCACTTAAAACCTTGTCCCGTTAAACTATAAGCTGCCACAGCTAAACTGCTTTTAGCGGTAGACTTACAAAGAATCTTTTGATCCTTGAAAATTTCACACTTAGGAGAGTCGGTTGGCTTCTACTACTGATATTAAGAACGGTGCCGTTCTCAAAATTGACGGCAACCTCTGGTCCGTTATCGAGTTCCAGCACGTAAAGCCCGGTAAAGGTGGAGCATTCGTTCGCACCAAGCTACGTAACGTCACCTCTGGCAAAGTTGTAGACCGTACCTTCAACGCTGGCGCAAAAATCGAGACCGCAACTGTTGACCGCTCCGATTACCAGTACTTGTACCAGGATGGCGAAGACTTCGTGTTCATGGACAACAAGACTTACGATCAGATCAACGTTCCTGCAACTGTTGTGGGAGACGCAGCAAACTACATGCTGGAATCACAGGTAGCAACCATTGCTATGCACGAGGGTCTGCCCCTTTACATCGAGCTACCGGCCTCCGTTGTTCTTGAAATTACTTACACCGAACCCGGCCTTCAGGGCGATCGTTCCACCGGTGGCACCAAGCCTGCAACCGTTGAAACTGGAGCTCAGATTCAGGTTCCTCTCTTTCTTGAAACCGGCACCAAGGTCAAGGTTGATACCCGCACCGGTGACTACCTCGGCCGCGTTAACTAATTAGGACACAGTGAACTCACGGACTAAAGCCCGCCTGAGAGCACTTGAAGTACTTTTTGAGGCGGAACAACGCAACGATGACATCATTGATGTACTCGTACGACGTCGCATGTACACTTCAGCGCAAATCTCACCGTACTCTGAAACCATTGTGCGAGGCGTACGCGATCACGACGAAGAAATTCGCGAATACATCGAAACCTATTCTCAGGGTTGGACCATGGAACGCATGCCTAGCGTAGACCGCGTTGCATTGCGTTTGGGGGCTTGGGAACTCCTCTTCAACGATGAGATTCCAGACCCGGTGGCAATTTCTGAGGCAACCGGCCTAGTACGAACTCTTTCAACTGATGATTCACCTAAATTTGTGAATGGTTTGTTGGATCGACTTCGTCAGGTGAAGCCAACTCTTATGGCATAAAAATTGGAGCAGTGTTATCACTGCTCCAATTTTTTTGCCCTCATAAGTGTCAGCCCTGGGAATCATTCCCGGGGCATCTGAAATGGTTATTTGTTCTAATCAACGTGGTAGGTTAGAGAGAGCAAGCAACCTTTAAGTCCGTCCTGTGAGGCGGGGAAGGAGGCCGGCACATGTCAGGAGAAACCGCAGCGGTGCGTACTATCCTCAATGACGCCGACATCGATCGAGTGCTTACCCGAATTGCTCATGAAATTCTTGAGGCAAATCGCGGTAGCGAAAACTTGATTCTTATGGGAATCCTGAATAAGGGATTTCCTTTGGCAGAGCGATTAGCTCAAAAAATTGCCAACACCGATTCGTCTTTTTCTGCCCAAGATTCTCTGGGGCAACTTGATATCACGATGTATCGTGATGATCTTCGAACCATCCCTGGACGTTCTCCACGACCTACCGTGTTACCGCCGGCAGGCATTGATGGAAAAACTATTGTTCTCGTGGATGATGTTCTTTTCTCAGGC
>JAUMUA010000112.1 GCA_030530925.1 Rothia sp. (in: high G+C Gram-positive bacteria)
ACACCCTGTTCAACAAATCGCACATTTGTTCATTGGCTGGCGCAAGCACAGTAAATGGAGCTCAATTCACTCAATATTCCTGTTTTTAAGCACAACAAATAAACAATTCGTCAAATATATCTTATAACGATATACCGCAATTCTGTAACCACCCGTTCATCTGCGCCATGAGAAAAACCACTCCTAAGAAGCTGGGTGTTTCTACTATCCTGAAGACAAGCGATTTTGCTCGTTGATGTGCAAAAATCCACACAGTAATCAAGCAATCGAAGACCAGCGGAACAATAAATTCGCTGAGTTGTTTTCGATAAAGAAAGGGGCCGTTACAGTGCCTAATCTTGACCAGAAACTCGAATGGACCGAGAAAGACCAGCGCGCAGTTGATACAGCTCGCGTTTTGGCAGCTGACGCGGTAGATAAGGTTGGCTCGGGCCACCCCGGTACCGCGATGAGCCTGGCGCCAGTAGCGCACTTGCTCTTTCAGAAAGTCATGCGCCATGACCCCTCAGATGATCAGTGGATGGGCCGTGACCGTTTTATTCTCTCCCCCGGCCACACCTCACTAACTCTTTATACTCAGCTTTTCCTCACCGGCTACGGGCTGGAAATGAAAGATCTTGAGTCATTGCGCACCTGGGGTTCGCTCACTCCCGGTCACCCCGAATACAAGCACACCAAGGGTGTTGAAATCACCACCGGTCCATTGGGTCAGGGTCTTGCCTCAGCAGTAGGCTTTGCCTATGCGCAGCGTCGTATGCGCGGCATGTTCGACCCAGAGGCCGCAGAAGGCGCCTCACCCTTTGATCACACCATCTTTACCATTGCTTCAGAAGGGGACGTCCAAGAAGGCGTTACATCAGAAGCCTGCTCACTTGCTGGTCACCAAGAACTGGGCAACCTCGTCGTTATCTTTGATCGCAACCATATCTCGATTGAAGACGACACCGATGTGTCGTTTACCGAAGACGTTCTCAAGCGTTATGAAGCTTACGGTTGGGACACACAACGCATCGACTGGACCTCTACCGGCGAATACAAAGAAAATGTGGAAGAACTATACGATGCGATTGTTGCCGCTAAGAAGGTTACGAACAAGCCCTCGATTATTGAGCTTCGCACCGTTATTGGTTGGCCCTCACCTAACAAGAAGAACACCGGCGGCGTTCACGGCGCAAAGCTAGGTTCCGAAGAAGTTATCGCAACCAAGGAATACCTCGGTTTCGATCCCAAGCAGGACTTCTTTATTGATCCAGAAATTCTGGAATACACCCGCGAAGCTAAAACTCGCGGCGCCAAAGAACGCCAGCAGTGGAACCAGCTCTTTGAAGAATGGAAATCACAGCACGCGGTGGAAGCTAAGCTGTTGGATCGCCTGAACGCTGGCGAACTTCCAGAAGGTCTTGACGACGCTCTGCCCGTTTTCGAAGCAGGCAGCTCACTGGCAACCCGCGCCGCATCAGGTAAGGTTATCAACGCAATTTCGGCACTGATGCCCGAACTATGGGGTGGATCAGCGGACCTTGCAAGTTCCAACAACACCACCATTGATTCCGCTAAGTCCTTCAACCCAGAAGGTCGAAGCACCGCAAGCTGGTCTGCAGATCCCTACGGTCGGGTATTGCACTTTGGTATTCGTGAGCACGCAGCTGCCGCAATCACCAACGGCATTGTGCTCTCATCTCCCACCCGTCCTTTCAGTGGCACCTTCTTTGTCTTTACCGACTACCAGCGCGCCGCGGTGCGTTTGGCATCGGTCATGGGTATTCCTAACATCTTCGTGTGGACTCACGACTCCATCGGTCTAGGCGAAGACGGTCCCACACACCAGCCGGTTGAGCACCTCACCGCTATGCGTGCTATTCCTGGTCTCGACGTCATACGCCCTGCAGATGGTAACGAAACCGCTGTAGCGTGGCGCAAGATTTTGGATATCAAGGATCACCCTGCAGGTTTGGTGCTCTCACGTCAGAATCTCACTAACGTGGCTCGCGAAGACTTGCACCCAGAGGCCGAGGGTGAGAAGTTCGCTTCTGCTCAAGGGGCAGCTCGTGGAGGTTATGTTTTGGCTGATACCGAGGGCACTCCCGATGTAGTTCTTATCGCTACCGGTTCCGAAGTTGAAATCGCGCTGGAAGCTCGCAAGCAGCTCAAAGAACAAGGCGTGGCAGCGCGAGTTGTTTCGATGCCTTCGCGCGAATGGTTTGCTGCAGAATCAGCTGAATACCGCGAGTCGGTTATCCCCGCCGCAGTCAAGGCACGTGTGACCGTAGAAGCTGGACTCGCTATGGGTTGGTACGACATTCTTGGTGACGCCGGCCGTCCGGTCTCGCTCGAGCACTTTGGTGCCTCAGCAAGCGGTGAGAAGCTTTACGAAGAATTCGGCATCACCCCTCAGGCAGTTGTAGAAGCTGCT
>JAUMUA010000113.1 GCA_030530925.1 Rothia sp. (in: high G+C Gram-positive bacteria)
TGTCAAAGGGCTACTCTTTATATATGACCGTGAAGATTGAACGGATAGGTTTTGCACCTGATTATGTAGATTATGTTGAAGCACTGGAGTTGCAACAGACTACTCACGAACAGGTTGCTACGCAGCATCAGCAAAACACTATTTTGTTGTTAGAGCACCAGGCAGTGATTACTGCGGGTAAACGCACCGAAGATCATGAATATCCGGCTGATGATTCCACCCCCGTCGTCAAAATTGACCGCGGTGGTAAACTCACGTGGCATGGACCGGGGCAGCTGGTGGGTTACCCAATTGTAAAGCTCCCCGAGCCGCTCGATGTTGTGCGGTATGTGCGGATTTGCGAAGAGATTATCATCAACGTTCTGGCGGATTTTGGTATCAAGGGAGAGCGCATCGAGGGCCGAAGCGGCGTGTGGGTTGTGGGTCACGACGGTGAACAGGACCGTAAGATTGCTGCTATTGGTATTCGCGTGGCTAAAAATACCACCATGCATGGTTTCTCTATCAACTGCAATAATGATCTTTCCCAATTTGCCCCGTTTATTCCGTGTGGAATCACTGATGCGGGCGTCACCAGTTTGAGTGAGCAATTGGGCAGGAATATTAATCCGATTGATATTGTTGAGCGATTAGAACAAGAACTTTTCAAATACGCAGACCAGCTGGGTGCTCAGTTTGAGCCTCAGCAAGCACCCAAGAATTAACCATTTCTGCGGCATATTACTTATCAGTATTAGAATTCGCTGAAAGTTGCCCGCATCAAAGGAGCAAATAGATGAGTGTAACGGCTGAAGGCCGCAAGTTACTTCGTGTTGAGGCACGTAACGCTGAGGTGCCCATCGAGAAGAAACCTCATTGGATTAAGACCAAGGCAAAAGTTGGCCCGAACTACAAAGAGATGATTGACCTCTCGACCGGTTCGGGCTTGCATACCGTGTGTGAAGAGGCTGGTTGCCCTAACATTTACGAGTGCTGGGAAGACCGCGAGGCCACCTATCTTATCGGTGGCTCTGAGTGTACTCGTCGTTGCGATTTTTGCGCGATTGCTACCGGTAAACCTGTGGCTCTTGATAAGACGGAACCGCTCAAAGTTGCGCTGAACGTCAAGAAAATGAACCTGCGTTACACCACCGTTACCGGTGTGGCACGCGATGATCTTGAGGACGGCGGTGCATGGCTTTATGCAGAGACTATCCGCCAGATTCACAAAGTCTCCCCCGGCACTGGCGTCGAAATTTTAATTCCGGATTTTAAGGGCAAAGAATCTGATTTGCAGCAGGTTATCGATGCAAAGCCTGAGGTGTTTGCGCACAATCTGGAAACCGTACCTCGTATTTTCCGTAAGATTCGTCCCGCGTTCCGCTACGAACGCTCGTTGGAGGTCATTCAGCAAGGTAAAGAAAACGGAATGATTACCAAGTCAAACCTTATTTTAGGCATGGGTGAAACTGACGAAGAGATCTATGAGGCTCTGTGCGATCTGCACGATTACGGCTGTGACACTATTACTCTGACCCAGTACTTGCGTCCCGGTCCACTATTTCACCCTATCGATCGTTGGGTTAAGCCCCAAGAGTTTTTGAATTACGCCAAGATGGCTGAAGACATCGGTTTTGCTGGTGTCATGGCAGGACCTATGGTTCGCTCATCCTACCGTGCAGGACGTTTGTGGGCACGCGCTATGAAACATAATGGTTACCCCATTCCGGCAGAATTGGCTCATATTGACGACGACGGAGCAGCGCTTCAAGAAGCGTCAGCACTCGTGGCAGCAGGTTATTAAAACATTGAGGGCATCTGAAACGGTTGACCGGTGAAATGTCACCTTCTGGGACTATTTCACGGGTCAACCGTTCTTTGGTGTTCTTAGGTGTTCGCTACGGTCATATAGAATAAAACAAAATGCAATGGTTATGCTCATTGCTATTCACCTGAAATCGTTATGCAAAGGACGCATTGTGGCTTCACTTCGCGAAGACAAGCGCACTGAAAAACAGCAAAAAAAGCAAAATAAAGGCCCGGGCATGTTTGCTCAGATGAAACAGGTCTTTGAAATGACCCGCAAATCTGACCCCAATATTTTGTGGGTTATGCTCATGTGGGCACTTCTTGTAATGCTTGTTTTCATTATTATTGGTGTTCTCACCGGTAATTGGATTACCTGGACTCTGATCGGTATTCCTTTTGCGGTGATGATTGCCATTTTGATTTTGTCGCGCCGTGCTGAACGCGCTGCGTTCTCTCAGATTGATGGTCAGCCCGGTGCTTCCGGTGCCGCTCTCAGCTCTTTGCGTCGCGGGTGGATTGTTCAAGAACAGCCTGTTGCTGTCAACCCTCGTACCCAGGATTTGGTTTTTCGTGCTCTCGGTCGCCCCGGTAT
>JAUMUA010000014.1:0-1620 GCA_030530925.1 Rothia sp. (in: high G+C Gram-positive bacteria)
TTAACGTGCTCAAGAGCGATGATGTGCTGATTCGCGAGAAGTCTTATGTGCACTCCTACCCGCATTGCTGGCGTTGCCGTAACCCCCTGGTGTACCGCGCGATTACCTCGTGGTACGTGAAGGTCACCGACTTCAAGGGCCGCATGGGTGAGCTGAACGAAGACATCAACTGGATCCCCGAGAATGTGAAGCACGGTCAGTTCGGTAAATGGGTGGCAAACGCCCGCGACTGGTCCATTTCGCGTAACCGTTTCTGGGGTTCCCCCATTCCTGTGTGGGTTTCCGATGATCCGAACTACCCTCGTATGGATGTTTACGGCTCCCTTGAAGAACTCAAGGCTGACTTTGGGCGTTACCCCACCAATAAAGACGGTGAACCTGATCTGCACCGTCCGTATATTGATGAGCTAACCCGCCCCAACCCTGATGATCCCACCGGCAAATCTACGATGCGCCGCGTCGAGGATATTCTGGACGTGTGGTTCGATTCGGGCTCCATGCCCTTTGCGCAGGTTCATTATCCTTTCGAAAATAAAGACTGGTTTGATGATCACAACCCCGCCGATTTCATTGTGGAATACATTGGTCAGACGCGCGGTTGGTTCTACACCATGCACATTTTGGCCACCGCGCTCTTTGACCGCCCAGCTTTCACCAACGTGATTTCCCACGGCATTGTTTTGGGCTCAGATGGTCAGAAGATGTCTAAATCTTTGCGCAACTACCCGGATGTATCCGAAGTTCTGGATCGCGACGGTTCAGATGCTATGCGATGGTTCTTGATGTCCTCACCGATTCTGCGCGGCGGTAACTTGATTGTGACCGAGCAGGGAATCCGCGAGGGTGTGCGTCAGGTGATGTTGCCGCTGTGGAACGTCTACCACTTCTTCGCGCTATACACCAACGCAGCAAACAACGGTGAGGGTTACGAGGCGAAGCTCCGGTACAGCTCCGAGAACGTCATGGATCGATTCATCCTTGCTAAAACTCGCGAGCTGGTAGTCAACGCTACTGCCCACATGGACGATTACGATGTGTGGGGCGCGACCGAAGATTTGCGTCGCTTTAGCGATGCGTTGACCAACTGGTACGTGCGCCGCTCCCGCGAGCGCTTCTTTGAAGAAGACACCGAGGCCTTCGACGTCTTGTTCACTGCGCTGAGCACCGCGGTGAAGATTGCAGCACCGCTTCTTCCGCTGATGTCGGAAGAAATTTATCGCGGGCTCACCGGCGAGCGCTCGGTGCACTTGACGGACTGGCCCAACCCTGCCGATTTTGCCGAAGAATCAGAGTTGCTAGAGCTCATGGAAGCTACTCGCGCTATTTGCTCGGCAGGTTCGGCACTGCGTAAGGCTAATAATTTGCGAGTGCGTCAGCCGTTGCAATCGATGATTGCGGCAACCGCTGAGGGCACCAAGCTTGCCGGTGTTTTTGAGCAAATCATTGCCGATGAGCTCAACCTCAAATCGGTGGAGCTGTTGGATTCTGGTGAAGTTCAGCCTGCTGACTTTGGTATTTCACAGCAGCTTAAGGTCAATGCTCGTGCTGCGGGTCCTCGTTTGGGCAAGCAGGTTCAGGTGGCAATTAAAGCTGCTAAGAGCGGAGATTGGAACGTTGACG
>JAUMUA010000014.1:1630-18273 GCA_030530925.1 Rothia sp. (in: high G+C Gram-positive bacteria)
CGGAGTGGTGTACGTTGGCATGAGCGCAGCTGACGGTGGGTTCGCCCTCGAGCCACAGGAATACTCCTTAGAAACCGTGGTTGCAGAATCAGAAGATTCAGCAGATCGCGCCGTTTCGGTTCTGCCCGGTAGCGGATTCATTGTTCTCAACACTGCTTTGACCGCAGAATTGCAAGCTGAAGGTATCGCTCGCGATACCATTCGCGCCATCCAGCAGGCACGCAAGGACGCCGATTTGCACGTTTCAGACCGCATCCGCCTCACTCTGGAGGCTCCGTCAGAAATCATCGCGGCGGTGACAGAGCATCAACAGCTGGTGTGCAACGAAACCTTGGCTGAGTCGATTATTTTTGACGAAGCATCCGAGCAGTCAATTCTTGTAGAAAAGGTCTAAATTGAGCGAAAACATGGATCATTCATCCTTGTTCGCTGATGAGAATGCCGAAGGCGACGGCGTAGCTGCCGCCTTCGGCGTTGAATCGGTGTACCAGGATCTCCTTTCTCGGGCTCCGGAAAACAAGATGGCGCCGCGTCTGGATGCTATGCAGCGCGCGGTTGAAATTTTGGGGGAGCCGCATCGTAGCGCCCCGGTTATTCATATCACCGGCACCAACGGTAAAACTTCTACCGCTCGCATGATTGAGCGGTTGCTGATGGCGCATGATTTGCGAACCGGTCGATACACCAGCCCTCATCTGACGCAGGTGACCGAGCGTATCTGCATTGATGGTGAACCTGTTGATGATTCAACGTTTGTGCGTATTTGGGAAGAAATTCAGCCTTATATTCAGATCGTTGATCAGGAACTTGAAGCCTCGGGTGCTCCGCGCATCACCTATTTTGAAGCGCTCACTATCTTGGCGTTCGCCATTTTTGCTGATGAGCCGGTTGATGTAATGGTGCTTGAGGTAGGCATCGGTGGCGTCTGGGATGCCACCAATGTTGCCGACGGCGCCGTCTCGGTGATTACCCCCATCGGGCTCGATCACACCGAAATGCTAGGCGATACCCTGGAAGATATCGCCTCTGAGAAGCAGGGCATTATTAAGGACGGCGGGTTCTTAGTCTCTGCTGTGCAAGATCCTGCGGCGGCACAGGTGCTGTTGAATTCTGCGCGAGAGCACGATGCGCAATTCCGTTTTGAAGGCGTTGAGTTTGGTGTGGTGGATCGTCAATCAGGTGTTGGCGGTCAAATCATCTCGGTGCGCGGATTGGCAGATACCTATACCGATATCGCACTTCCGCTGTTTGGTGCACATCAGGCAGAGAACGCGGCGGTTGCTATAGCCGCAGTAGAAGCCTTCTTGGGTGGGGGAGAGAAACCCCTGAACCCAGAGCTCATTCACACCGGCTGGGAAGAGCTAACCTCACCCGGTCGTCTTGAAGTCTTGCGCACCTCACCCACCGTAATTATTGACGCCGCGCACAACCCGCACGGCATCAAAGCATCGGCAGATGCGGTAAAAGAAGCCTTTCTTTTCGACCAACTCAACATCGTAATCGGCATATTGGGTGAGAAAGATGCCCAAGGCATCTTCGAAACCATTCGCGAAGAATACCGAGACGCCACGGACTTTGAGCTACGACTGTTCCTCACCGCGTCCAACTCCAACCGCGCAATCTCAGTGCAAGAACTCGAAAACTTTGCCCTCAACGCAGGGTTTAACGAAGACGAGCTAGAGACGCACGAGCACCTGCACGACGCCGTCGCAGCGGCAATCTTAGCTGCCGGTACTGGCGAGGAACAGAGCGCTGCGGTACTGATTACCGGTTCCATTACCGTCATTGGCGAAGCTCGATCGATGATGGGAGCATAACTATGGCTCGAATGACCAAAAAACAACAGCAGTGGAAACCAGGTCAGCGTAAAAAACAGTCCTCGGTCAAGAAAATGTTTGCCTCCACGGTTTTGACGCTCGAAGCGCTAGTAGCGTTCTTTGGAACGTTGGCAACCTTTGGCTTGCACTTTAATGATGGCACCGGCACCAAAACGGTGATCTGGGTGTGCGGACTGGCGCTGGCGCTCGCTTTTGTGATGGTGCCGGCTTTCTTGAGCAAATCATGGGGATTTCGCGCAGGCTGGGTGCTTCAAGCACTGCTGATTCTCTCTGGCTTTGCACTGCCTGCCATGTTCTTTGTGGGCATTTGCTTTGCGCTTGCCTACTGGTACGCGGTGCACACCGGTGAAAAGTTGGATCGAGAAAACGCGCGTCGTGAGCGTGAGCAGATCGAGTGGGAAAAGCGAAATCCTGCAGGTTAGAAAATCTGCGTTTTGCTTTGTCGTAGAACAATAGCTCTCTTATCGCAACATGATAAAGGGGTGGCTTCCGGATCAGGAAGCCACCCCTTTCTTCATCTTTTAGAACCCGTCGCCAGGGCCACCACCGAAACCGCGCGTCCTCCCACCCCGTCACCGCCGGTGAGGGTGCTCCAGGTGGCTGAGCCAATAAAGCCTGCTGCTAAAGATGCCAAAATGGTTCCGGTTCCGCCCAGTCCCTGAGAAAAAATGCTGTTCAATTTGCCGGGGCTTTTCATCTCAAGACGAGTTGCTGATTGTGCCAGTGTCGCAGGCGATGTACTCTCTGGTCGCTCACCGTTTTGGGCGAGGGCTGCGAGTACCTCGGAGCGTTCTGTGGCGCTCATGGCGGCAAAAGCTTCTTCGTGAGCTTTCTCGATGTCTTGGGGGGGGCTGGCAGTGGAGAGCAAATATTTGTAACGTTCTACCGCTTGGCTCTGGCTGGTTTGATACTGCGAAATTTGGTTCTGATAGGTCATGATGTGATCCTCGTTGGGTTAGTGTTTTGTGGTTTTTTGAACACTTTTTACTTTAGAAAGCGCACTTATACCTGTCATGAGCACTTGCTGTGATTTAGCTATGTTCCAGAAAAAGAGACGTCACGGCAAAGAGTTCGCGCAGTATTAACCTCATCTGAGCCGGGTGGAGCTTATAAGGAACTGATACTGTGGAATGACTGAATCCAATATCTTTTTTAGGAGTGTTTTATGGCTGAGCGTAGCCTTATTTTAATCAAGCCCGACGGCGTAGAGCGCGGTCTCACCGGTGAAATTCTTGTTCGCATTGAACGCAAGGGCTTTGAGCTTCAAGAGCTCAAGAAGCTTCACGCTACCGAGGAAATCCTCAAAGAACACTACGCAGAGCACGAGGGTAAGCCTTTTTACCAGCCTCTCGTTGACTTCATGATGTCCGGCCCCGTCGTCGCTGCCATTTTTGAAGGCGACCGTGTCGTTGAGGGTATCCGCACCATTATGGGTCCCTCAGAACCTACGACCGCACCTGCAGGAACCATCCGCGGTGATTTGGGCCGTTCCTGGGGTGCTGGTGTGCAGAAGAACCTAGTGCACGGTTCAGACTCTGTAGAGTCCGCAGAGCGCGAAATCGGAATCTGGTTCAAATAATCCCGGTACAAGAACCACTTGGGTAGTACCTCAAAATGCAAAGGGCCCCGCATCTTTTCTAAGATGCGGGGCCCTTTTGCGAACTCATGGGGTTTAGGTGAACATCGCCAAAATGATGTCGAAGAAGTGAATAATAATGATGCCGAAAATCAAAACATAGATCAGCACGGCAGCAAACCACGACCAGCCGCCCACTGCTTCACGAATATGTGCAGGTGCTGGAATAATTCCGGCAATCACGTTTCGAGCAGTGGTGCGCACCATCAAAAGGGTCTGCATAATCCACACAATCATGCAGAACAAGCACAGAGCGTTGATTACAAACGTGGTATTGAACCACAGGTAAACGATAAAGCAGAAAGCTAGCACGTGCCCAATGTTCAAGCACAACCAGTACCAGCGTGAAAAACGAGCCTTCGCAAAAATCGCGGTAGCCACAGTGATGGTAATAGCGTAACCTACTAGCCCAATATAGGGGTTGGGAAATCCAAACGCTTCAGCAAATGGTGTGCGCATGACGGTGCCGCAGTTCAGCAAAGCGTTCACATCACATACCGAAACGTGCGCGGCGTCCTTGGCGATTTGAAGGTGCTCATAGACCAGCATTGCCGATGACGCGAACGCCAGCAGTCCACAGATCAAAGATAGAATCGCGTAATTTCTATCAGTTCGTTCAATATCAGGCGCTATGAGACTTCCGCGCTCTGCAGCTTCAGAAATAGGTGCCACTATTACCTCTCCATAATTGTTCAATCCCACACCATACTACTTACAGCTGTTGAGCTGCGCAGGTACATCATGGCCCAAACTGCCATGAAGGTTCCGCAAAAATCCTCACAACTGCTATGAATATGAGAGAATTAGGGCGGTAGTCTTTTACTCCGCAAGTAAAAGCTCTATCCAACACGTTCTTTCGACATCATCTAAGAGCGCCGCTGAAAGACTATGTAGCGGCTCATGATAGAAGTCCGCCACGCGGCTCGAAACAAACTGTTGGCTTGGTTCACCGTAGAGGCAGACCGCAAAAGGTTAGCTACAGGTAGATCGCCATGAGGCTAGAGAGAAACCGAGCAGATATAAGCTTTGAGGATCATAGATCCCAGAACGTAGATACATCGTTTTGCGGGCGATGATATTTACAGGAGAATTTCACATGAGCGAAGACGTTCACCAAGAAGCAGTAGCGGATCAGGAACCTACGCAGCCTGAAAACGCTACGGAGCAGTCCCTATCATCAACGGTTGACGCCGCCGAGCAGACTCCCAGCGAGTCAGCTGCGCAACTAGCTACTGAATCATCGAATTCCGAACAAGAAGATGCTGAGCAGCCTGACTCTGAGCAGAATGATCCGCAGCAGGCGGAGGGCGCAAACGAGCAGGCAACTTTAGATTCCTCTGCTAAAGAAACTGTTCCTCACGAAGCTTCTGCAGCGAGCGACTCTACAACTTCTGATTCCAAAGAATCTGAGGACGCCACCGCACAGCAAACCGAAACCGATCGCCAAGAAGCTGAACGCCAAGAGACCGAGCGCAAAGAAGCTGAAGCTAAATCGCAACGCGAAATCCTCGCCGAAGAGTTGCAAAACCTTACCCAAAAAGCATCTCCTTCTAGCTTGCTATTCTTTGCCCCTAACCTTGAGGAAATTGCCGAACAAGCCCGAGCAGAACGCGAAGCTCGCCGCGAAGCGCTCGAAGCTGAGCGCCGTCAGCGTCGCCTCGCTGAACTGACCCACGACGAAGAAGAAGTAGTGTTGCGCCGTCGTCGTCGCCGTCGCCGCGGGGAACAAGACATCGAAATCGATGGAGGAACCGAGGACGATCCCGAGAACACCGTCACCAAAATCCGCACCCCACGAATCTCTGATTCCCACGGTGGAGACCACGTCACCGGTGTTCGCGGATCTACTCGACTAGAAGCTAAAAAGATTCGCCGCCGCGAATCACGACATTCAGGACGCCGCCAGCGCGGTATCTCTGAGGCAGAATTTTTGGCGCGTCGCGAATCCGTTGACCGCCAGATGGTCGTTCGTCAAAAAGATAATCGCATTCAAATCGGTGTACTTGAAGACGGCGTGTTGGCTGAGCATTTCGTCTCCAAAACCCAACAGGATTCTCTGATTGGCAACGTGTACTTGGGTAAAGTCCAAAACGTATTGCCCTCGATGGAAGCCGCGTTCGTTGATATTGGCCGCGGCCGTAACGCCGTACTCTACGCCGGTGAAGTCAACTGGGATGTCTCAGGTCTTGACGGCAGCCCCCGCAAAATCGAAAACGCCCTCAAGCCCGGCGATTCGGTGCTCGTGCAGGTCACCAAAGACCCCGTCGGTCACAAGGGTGCACGCCTGACCAGCCAGGTATCTCTGCCCGGCCGCTTCTTGGTCTTTGTACCAGGTGGCTCCATGACCGGCATCTCGCGCAAACTGCCCGATAACGAGCGTCTGCGCCTGAAAAAAATTCTCAAAGACAAGATGCCACAGGACGCCGGAGTTATTGTACGCACCGCCGCTGAAGGCGCATCAGAGCAAGAGCTCAGCCACGACATCAACCGCTTGCGCACCCAATGGGAAGAAATCAAACAGCGCGCCGAGGCGCCCAAGACTCTTGCCCCCGAAATGCTCTACCAAGAACCAGATCTCACTATCAAAACCGTGCGCGATGTGTTCAACGAAGACTTCACTTCGATGACCGTGCAGGGCCCCAAAGCGTGGGACTCCATCGAAGCCTACGTTACGTACATGGCACCGGATCTGGTGGACCGCTTGCACAAGTGGGAAAGCGAAGAAGACCTCTTTGACCACTACCGCGTAGAAGAGCAACTA
Source organism: Rothia sp. (in: high G+C Gram-positive bacteria) (assembly GCA_030530925.1). Taxonomy (GTDB): domain Bacteria; phylum Actinomycetota; class Actinomycetes; order Actinomycetales; family Micrococcaceae; genus Rothia. Next base: position 7,866 of record JAUMUA010000014.1, read on the forward strand.
CAAAAAGCACTCGATCGCAAGGTGTACCTACCCTCGGGCGGTTCCTTGGTGATTGACCGTACCGAAGCCATGACAGTGGTAGACGTTAACACCGGTAAATTCACCGGCTCAGGCGGCAACCTCGAAGAGACCGTTACCAAGAACAACCTTGAAGCTGCCGAAGAAATCGTGCGCCAGTTGCGTTTGCGCGATATCGGCGGCATCATCGTCATCGACTTCATCGACATGGTTCTGGAATCAAACCGCGACCTCGTGTTGCGCCGACTCATCGAATGCCTTGGACGCGACCGCACCAAACACCAGGTTGCAGAAGTCACCTCATTGGGTCTGGTGCAGATGACCCGTAAGCGCATGGGTACCGGTCTACTTGAGGTCTTCTCCGAACCCTGCGAGCACTGTGCTGGTCGCGGCGTAATCGTTCACGATCAGCCTCTTAAGGGTCGTTCAGGCGGTGCCTCGGACTACATCCATCGCCACGATCGCTATGACCGATTTGATCGCCGCAAGGAGCGCAAATCCCAGCGCTCGCGTGATTACCGCGCCGAGGATTCGGCGGAGCAGCACCGCAGTGAGCCCGACGAGCGTAGCGAGGCACGTCGGACAGCGTTGGCGAACATCGCTGCAGCAAGCACTCACCAGTCTGAGGCGCCTGAACCTCAGGATCATAAAGAGTCCAAGAACGCTCGCAAGCGTAAGCGTCGTCGTCAAAACCGCCGCGAAAACACCGAGCAGAATCAGCCGCAGAATCAGCGTTCAGAATCGCCCATCACCAGTGGCGAGCCTGATGCGGTGCTGACTATTGGCGGCGAAGTCATTGAATTGCCGCACGGCGAGCGCTCTGAGGATTCTCAGAACTCAGCAGGGGAGCAGGGTGCTTTCACCCTCGAGTCTTTGGCTGATGTTTTTGAGCAAAAGAGCGAGAAGAAGTCTTCGGGGCGTAAGTCACGCCGCGAGGTTAAGGCTGAGCAGTTCTCGCAGAACTCTGATGCTTCGGCAGAAGATACTGATGTTGATTCGCGATTCACTCAAAACACTGAGCGTTTTGAGGCGATTAAGGCTGGCGAAGCGCGAGCTCGTGCTTCGCAAAAAGCTGGTCGTGATGTTGCTCGATCTGAGGAAGAGAGCTCAGAGAATAACGGTCGTTCCAACCAGCGCCAAAGCTCTGATTCTCGTCAGAACGCCGGCGGCAAGCGTAAGTCTGCTGGTCAGAAGTCCGCTGACGGCGCCGACCGTTCTTCACAAGAGCGGGATTCGAAGCGACGTCGTCCTCGCCGCGCTTCTTCTGCAGAATCGGCTCAGCCTGCCTCTGAGAAAAAGCCGCTTGTGACGGGTGTGGCTCAGCCAGGGAAGTCTCGAGCTGAACAGTCAGAGCCGGTGGCGCAGACCAAAACTTCAGCGCAGCAGGTAGCGCCTGCAACTAAGCCGAAGCGTCGTTCGCGTCGTGCGGTGAGCACCGGCGCCGATGGTTCGGTGCAGACGCAGCAGGTTGAAGCCAGTAAGGCGGCAAAGACTGTTGTTTCAACAGCTGCACCCCAGCAGGCGGGTGCGGTTGAGGCAACGGCACCGGTCATGCTCGGTGTGGGTGTTTCTGCGGAGCAGATTAAGCGCGAAGGCAAGTAACGCTTGCTCGTTTCTATAACAAAGAGCCAAGGGTGGCCAGGGATTTTCAATTCTCTGACCACCCTTGGCTTTTGTCATATTTCGCGCAAAAGGGGATTTTTAGAGCATTGCAGATAAAGTAAAAGGTGCGCGTTGGACAGCGCGCCAGGACACGGGGTGCCACTTGATGGCTGAGAACAAACCCGCAGCACCTGATCTTGTTAGTACAAGCGAAGGGATGTTCAGAGCATGAGCTCTTTTACACCTATGAATTTTTTGCCCACCTCAACGATTCCGCGCATTTTAACGATTGCTGGTTCTGATTCTGGGGGAGGCGCCGGTATTCAGGCTGATCTCAAATCCATAGCAGCCCACGGCGGGTATGGGCTGAGCGCCATCACGTCGTTGACTGCGCAAAATACGCGCGGTGTTCACGATATTTTGACCCCGCCTGCGCAGTTTCTGAAAGCGCAGTTGCAAGCAGTTTCTGACGATATTGAAATTGACGGCGTCAAGATAGGCATGTTGGGCTCCCAAGAAAACGTGGTGACCGTTCAACAATGGCTCTGCGAGCACCGGGCAAAAGTGGTGGTACTTGATCCGGTGATGGTCTCAACCAGTGGGCACCGCTTAGTGGACGACGATGCGCAGGAGACTTTACGTGATTTAGCCTCTGAGGTGGATTTGATAACACCTAACGCTCATGAACTTGCCCTCTTGGCGGGGGAAGAGGTGTGCGAAGGCTTTGAAGAGTTACTGGCTCAAGGTCAACGGGTAGCTGCGCAACTAAAAGTTGCAGTGCTTGTTAAAGGTGGTCATAGCGTCTCTGATGTGGTGACTGATGCACTGGTAGTTCCAGAGGCTTCGGCGCCGCTGTGGCAGAAAAGTTCTGCGCGGGTTCAGACCACCTCGACGCACGGTACGGGGTGCTCACTCTCAGCGGCACTGACCACGTTGTTGGCTCGAACGGGGGATTGGAAGTTTTCTTTAGATACTGCCAAGAACTGGATTGACGGCGCTATCACCCACGGGCACGAACTGAAGGTAGGTTCAGGTCATGGCCCCATTCATCATTTTTTCCATGTGCAATCACATCTAGCGGCTCCTGTTGCGAACACAGCAGAGGATTCGCTTACCCAGTCATTGCGAGCAGACTTTTCGGCTACCGTATGGGATTTGAGCGCCCAGGTGCGCCAACAGATTCTAGAACACCCGTTTGTTCAAGGGCTGGGGGATGGTTCGTTAGATACCGATGCGTTTACCGACTATTTGTACCAAGATGCGCACTATCTGAACCAGTACTCGAGGGCATTAGCCATAGTGAGCAGTTATGCGCCCTTTGCTGAGGCGCAGATCTTTTTCGCGGAGTCTGCAGCGAGCGCCATTGCGGTGGAATCAGAATTGCATCGGGAGTGGACGCATCGATATCCCGATGCTGCCGAGCGCAATAAGATGCCCTCTGCCACTACGCAGGAGTACATGGATTTTCTGTTGGCGCAGGCACATCAAGGTTTTGCCGTGGGTGCTGCCGCTGTGTTGCCGTGTTATTGGCTCTATGCCCATATTGGGGAGGATCTTTTAGAGAGGGCAGATGCAAGTTTTGCAACAGCCTCAGAGCATCCCTTTAGAGAGTGGTTGAACACATATTCTGCAGAAGACTTTCAGATTGCCACTAAATCGGCTATTAATTTTGTAGATAAGATTGCTCAAACCACACGAGTTGATGAGTTGCACGCTATGAAAAATGCGTTTATGAGAGCTTGTCAGCTCGAGTTGGAGTTCTTCGATGCACCCCTGCGGCGTGTCACTTGCTCTAATTAGTTGTTTGTCGTAGTCTTGTTTGTCGGTGCTGTTTAGATTCGTTTTACACGTTTCGAATCAAATCAAAGCATCCTTCGGCAGAAACCTGCCGATAAATTAGCTCGATGAGCGCGCATCCTTAGAATGCTGAAAATCCACCGAGAAATCTTCTCAGGGTTTTCTAGCGATACACGTTTTTGGTACAAGGATTAGCGCTTTGTCGAATTATTGTTCAAACTAAAGACGTCGAGAGAAGTGAGTTCCCAAGTGGCATACGCGATTGTCCGCGCTGGCGGCCGCCAGGAAAAGGTTTCCGTAGGAGACCTCGTTACCCTTGACCGCGTCGCTGGCGAGCCCGGTAGCACCATTGAGCTACCTGTACTGCTGCTGGTCGATGGGGACAAGGTCACTGCAGATGCAAAGACCCTGGCATCCGCCAAGGTAACTGCTGAAAAGGTTGAAGACCTTCGTGGTCCTAAGATCGTTATTCAGAAGTACAAGAACAAGACCGGTTACAAGAAGCGTCAGGGTTTCCGCGCAGAACTTACTACCGTTAAGATCACTGCGATCAACGCGTAAGTTTCGGCAAGCTCCGGATCTTCAATAATCTTTTACCTAAGGTAGGCACAGATGGCACATAAGAAGGGCGCAAGCTCCACCCGCAACGGCCGTGACTCTAACCCCCAGTACCTCGGTGTTAAGCGCTTTGGCGGTCAGACCGTCAATGCAGGCGAAATCATTGTTCGCCAGCGCGGCACCCACTTCCACCCAGGCAATAATGTTGGCCGCGGTGGAGATGACACCCTATTTGCACTAGCTGCAGGTCAGGTTGAATTCGGTACCCGTAAGGGCCGCAAGGTCGTAAATATTCTTGCTGCAGCTGAGTAATTAGTTCAGCAGAATATCTGTGAAAGAGGGCATGCACACTATGTGCTTGCCCTCTTTTGCATGTACGCACCCACAGCGTTTGTGGGACAATTTATGAAGACTTTATCAATCCAATCAAGGAGAAAATTTCGTGGCAGAATTTGTTGACCGCGTCGTCCTGCATGTTTCCGGTGGTCACGGCGGGACCGGCTGTGTATCGGTTCGCCGCGAGAAGTTCAAACCTTTGGGTGGACCCAACGGCGGTAACGGCGGTAACGGTGGCGACGTCATCCTTCGCGTTGACGGCCAATCCACCACTTTATTGGAATACCACCACAGCCCCCACCAGCACGCACCCAATGGCGATATAGGACGCGGCGATATGCACCATGGTTTCAACGGTGAATCTTTGGTGCTCTCAGTTCCCGAAGGAACCGTTGTTAAAGACAAAGAAGGCAACGTACTTGCCGATCTTTTGCGCGTGGGCGATGAGTTCTTGGCAGCTCAGGGCGGCCAGGGCGGTTTGGGTAACGCTGCGCTAGCGTCGGCTAAGCGTAAAGCGCCAGGCTTTGCGTTGCTAGGTATTCCGGGTGACGAGCGCGATATTGTGCTTGAACTGAAATCTATTGCTGATATCGCTCTTGTAGGTTTTCCCAGCGCCGGTAAGTCATCGTTGATTGCTGCTATTTCGGCGGCTCGCCCCAAGATTGCTGATTACCCTTTCACCACCCTGATTCCTAACCTCGGCGTGGTGCAGGCTGGCGATGTACGCTTCACCGTGGCAGATGTGCCCGGTCTGATTGAAGGCGCCTCAGACGGTAAGGGCCTGGGGCATCGATTCTTGCGCCACGTGGAGCGTTCCTCGGCGCTCGTGCACGTGATTGACTGCGCTACTTTGGAGCCCGGACGCGATCCTATCTCAGATTTTGAGGTGATTCGTGGGGAACTGCAGAACTACGAAGTAGATCCTACTGCCGGCGTCACAGTGCCCCTGAACGAGCGCCCCCAGCTGATCGTGCTGAACAAAATTGATGTTCCCGAAGCTCGTGAACTCGCTGATTTTGTGCGTGAAGATTTTGAGAAGCTTGGCTTCAAGGTGTTTGAGATTTCAACGGCGTCTCATGAGGGATTGCGTCAACTCACCTTTGCGATGGCAGAGATTGTTGAAGCGGACCGTGTTGCGCGCAAGAAGGCTGAAGCTAAGCCTGTTGAGGACCTCACCGTGGTCAAGCCCAAAGGCTTCCGCTCTAAGAAGCAGAAAGAGTTCTTTATCCGCCGTGAAGAGCGCAACCTTGAACCGCTATTCCGCGTGATTGGTGAAAAACCTGAGAAGTGGATTAAGCAAACCGACTTCAACAACGATGAAGCGGTGGGTTACCTTGCCGATCGCTTTGCGAAATTGGGCATTGAAGACGAGCTGTTTAAGCAGGGTGCCCGTGCCGGGGACGCCGTGGTGATTGGTGAGTCTAACGACGCCGTCGTCTTTGACTGGGAGCCCACCATGGTAGGCGGTGCCGAAATGTTGGCTTCGCCCCGTGGTACCGATATCCGTTTGGAAGAGGTATTGCGCCCCACCCGTACAGAACGTAAGGCTGGCTACCACGATCGCATGGACGCTAAGGCAGAAGCTCGTGCTGAGCTTGAGGCCGAGCGTATTGCTGGTGTGTGGACCGAATCGGTAGATGAGAAGAAAGCTCAGAAGTCCGAGGATCAAGACTAGCCAGAAGCGCAGGGGTCTTTAGAGTTCGCCCTGCTTTAGAATGAACACCGCACCGGATTTTCGGTGCGGTGTTTTCTTTATACGATCACTCCGGCTAGATCGGCGAAAGGCTAAAGCAGATGAGCACTTCTCTCAATACCACGACGGCGAGCGCCACCTCGCGCGCGAAGCACCACAGTAGTCCGGTGGTTGAGCGTTCTGCCTTGCCGCAGGCTCGGCGCATTGTGGTGAAAGTGGGTTCTTCTTCGCTAACGTCTATTGAAAATTCTTTGGATGAGCTCGCTATTGCCACGCTCATTGATGTGTTGGCGAAAGCGAAGCGGGAAAATCCGCAGTTGGAATTGATTTTGGTGTCCTCGGGGGCGATTGCTGCCGGTCTTGCGCCGTTGGGTTTGGCGCGTCGTCCTAAAGATTTGGCGACGCAGCAGGCGGCGGCGTCGGTGGGGCAGTCTTTGCTAATGACCCGTTATACCGAAACCTTTGCTCGTTACGGGGTGACGGTTTCTCAGGTGTTGCTCACCGCCGATGATTTGATGGCTCGTGATCGATACCGCAACGCGCACCGCCAGTTGACCCGTTTGTTGGAACTGGGGGTAATGCCCATTATTAATGAGAACGATGCGGTAGCCACTGCCGAAGTGAAGTTTGGAGATAACGACCGTATTGCTGCTTTGGTTGCTCATACGCTCAAGGCAGATGCGCTGATTTTGCTCTCGGATGTAGATGCGCTCTATACCAAGCACCCCGATGATGGCGGCACCAGAATTGCTGAGGTGAGAGACCCTCAAGAATTAGAGGGGATTAGCATTGGCACAACCGGCTCTGCCGGGGTGGGCTCTGGCGGAATGGTGACTAAGGTTCAAGCGGCGCAGCTCGCGGCGGCGTCGGGTATTCCGGCACTGGTGACCAGCGCAGCCAATGCCCGCGCAGCCCTTGCCGGGCATAACGTGGGCACCTGGTTCTACTCCACCGGCTCGCGCAGGTCGGTACACGAATTGTGGTTGGCGCATCTGGCAGATATACGCGGCACGCTCACCCTCGATGAGGGTGCGGTTGCGGCGGTGCGACGTCGTCGCTCACTTCTTGCCGCCGGCGTCGTGGGATGCGCAGGATTCTTTGACGGGGGAGAAGCCCTAGCCTTAGCAGATGAGGAAGGCACCGTAGTGGCGCACGGATTGAGCTCCTATAGCGCTGCGGAAATGTCGCAGATGATTGGCCTACATACTTCTGAAATTCGCGAACAACTCGGTGAAGGCTTTGATGGAACCCTCGTGCATGCCGATAACCTAGCTCTGATTCATGCAGCCAACAGATAGACTAAAGCTATGACTAAGACCACTTTGACGGTGTCCGATTCCGTGATGCAAGAAGTCCGTGATATGGCGTATGATGCCCAACTGAGTGCTCGCGTACTCGCGAAAGCTGATACTCGCTGGAAGAACAAAGCGCTTGAGACGATGGCAGCGGATTTGCAATCGCACAGCGAGATGATTGTGCAGCAAAATCGAGAAGACCTCGCCCGGGAAAAAGAGGCTGGGATGAGTGATGCCATGCTGGATCGTTTAGCGCTGAGTTCGCAACGGGTTGACGATTTGGCGCAGTCACTTCGCGATTTGCAGGGTTTGGCCGATCCGGTTGGGCAGGTGATGCGCGGTTCCACCTTGCCTAACGGATTGCGTATGGTGCAAACCCGAGTGCCGTTGGGGGTCATTGGGGCAATTTATGAGGCGCGCCCTAACGTTACCGTTGATATCGCAGGTCTGGCGATTAAGTCCGGTAATGCTGTGATGTTACGCGGTGGTTCTGCTGCTCTCAAATCAAATCAAATCATTTGCCGAGTTTTGCGCGCGGCGTTGGATCGCACGGGGCTTCCCATGGATTGCATCCAATCGGTCGATGAATTTGGTCGTGAAGGTGCCAATGCGCTCATGCTCGCCACCGGCGATCTTGACGTTCTGATTCCTCGCGGTGGCCGTCAACTCATCCAGTCTGTTGTACAAAACGCCAAGGTGCCGGTGATTGAAACCGGTGAAGGAAACTGCCATATCTTTATTGATCACAGCGCACCGGAAAAAATGGCGCGCGAAATTGTGCTCAATGCTAAAACCCAGCGCCCGGGGACCTGCAATACGGTAGAGACTCTTTTACTTGCCGAGGGTGCGCCGGTGGCAAAGTCAGTATTGGAAGCCCTAATCAAAGCTGGGGTGACTCTACATCTCGATGAGCGCAGTCAGCAGTTGGTTGCTGCAGGGGAACATACCAAGCGCGCAACTGAGGAAGACTGGGGCACTGAGTACGGCTCGCTCGATCTTGCGGTGGCTACCGTTGATTCGTTAGATGCAGCAATTGCTCACATTCACCGGTACTCAACCGGCCACTCTGAGGCGATCGTGACCGAGAATTTTGCTCACGCTGAAACTTTTATTGAGCAGGTTGAATCGGCGGCAGTGTACGTGAATGCGTCCACCCGTTTTACCGACGGCGCCCAGTTTGGATTGGGTGCTGAGGTGGGGATTTCCACGCAAAAGCTACACGCTCGTGGACCGATGGGGCTAGAGCATCTGACCACGAGTAAGTGGATTGTGCGCGGCGATGGTCAGATCCGAACGTAGAACGATAAAATCGGAACTGTTTTTTGCGGCTCTGCGTGGTTCACAGACCCGATACCCCCTATTGAACCGGTAGCATGAACTAGAGATCTCTGTACTGCTTACACACACTAAGCATTTGGGAAAGGAACATTATGAACGAGATTCTTTTGGCGTCAGTAGTTGCTCAGTCAGAACATGCGGAACAGCTGATGCTAGGTGGCATTCCCACTTACTGGTTCCCTATTGTTGCGGGCATTATTTTTCTCGCAATGTTTGTGATTGCTGCATCGTTCAGTGGTCGCGGAATTGTTCGCCCCGAGCACGGCGCGGCTGAAATTAGCCATGAAGAAGCGCAAGAAATGGCTCGTTATCAGGCAAAGCACGGCCGTTAAGTTTTACAGCGGAATCGGCGTAACTTTTGGTGGGTTACGCCGATTTCTTTATGTTCAGGGAGTTTTGTGAGCGTTTTACCGCATTTTCCGCAGAAGTTCGATAGTATTCCTGCCCGTACTGAGGGCCGCACTCGTTTAGGGGTGATGGGTGGTACTTTTGATCCAATTCACCATGGTCACTTGGTAGCAGCGAGTGAAGTTGCTGCGGTCTTAGATTTGGATGAAGTGGTGTTTGTACCCACGGGGCAGCCGTGGCAAAAATCGGGAAAGCGTCAGGTCTCTGATCCTGAGCACCGGTATCTGATGACAGTCATTGCTACCGCATCGAATCCCCGCTTTACGGTGAGCCGAGTAGATATTGACCGCCAAGGTCCTACTTACACCATTGATACCCTGCACGATTTGCAGAAAATGCGTCCACACAGCGATTTGTTTTTCATTACCGGCGCTGACGCGATGAATCAGCTGATGACGTGGAAGGACGCCGAAAAACTCTGGGACCTGGCATATTTTGTGGGTGTTACACGCCCCGGTCACGAACTCGAAGTGCCCGACGTCGGACCAGAGCACTTTGCGCTCATGGAAGTTCCAGCTATGGCGATTTCCTCCACCGATATCCGCAAGCGCTCAGCTAATCACATGCCGGTTTGGTATCTGGTGCCTGACGGCGTCGTGCAGTACATCAACAAGTACGAGCTGTACATGGATGAGCTGGCACACCCCAACGAGCAGCCTCTCTTTGCTGATGGGTTACCGCACCCGGCTCTTGAAACCGCACCTGATGCACATCGATAAAATATGCCAAAAACGGTGGGGCTAGTCCCATCATTGTTAGAATCAATAGTTAGAAGACAGTACTCTTCAAGAGCGAGGTAACCTTGAGCGATTACAAGAGCGGTTCAGAAGAAACTGCAGCGGATAACACGACCTATCTGTACGAGCCTTTTCTGACGGATGACGGTATTGAGGTGCCTCCGCCCACCCGTCCTATGGGTCCGCGTCGTTTGGCGCGGTATCGTGACGACGCCGCCGCGTATTTGCGTGCGGTACGCAATGGTGAGCCCCTACCTGAGCACCCGGTTGCTTTTATGCCCGAGGAATCTGAAACTCCTTTGACGGAAGAGCAACGCCTGGTCAATCAGCGGTTTGCAGCTCTTTCGGCCCAGGGTGGTATTCAAAGCGCGGACGCTAAGAACGAGGTGTTGTCCTCAGAGGGCAAGGATACTCGCGAGGGTGTTGCGATTGTCGATGACTCGGATTTGAAGTTCGCTTCTGAAAATGTATCGGCTCACCCCGATAATTTTGCCGGGTCTGAAGTAGATAACACCGTGAACTTCAACGTGAGCGGCGACGTCATTGTAGAAGATGATGTATTTACCGACGAAGAGACCGTTGAAGAACCCCTTGAAGAACTCGTTGAAGAATTGGGGGAAGAGGAA
>JAUMUA010000014.1:18283-33720 GCA_030530925.1 Rothia sp. (in: high G+C Gram-positive bacteria)
CAGGCAGGCGAGGAGCTTCCTGCCCAAGAACACACCGACGTTCAGCTGCCGCGACCGGTGCCAGCCCTTCACGCCGAAGGTCTTGATTTGAGCAAGATGGAAGACGGCGCCGCTGAAGAGAGCACCGTTGACCAGAGCCTTGCAGAAGAGTGTGCTGCTGGCGAGAGCCCTGCGCTCGCGAAAGAAGAGCAGACTGTTGCCTCGGACGAGGTTCCTGTGGCTGAGCAGGCTCAGCACGATGAGGAACCAGAATCCGAATCGACTTCTGAACACGGTTTTGAGCACGGTTCTGTATCCGTAACAGAGGACGCCGCAGATACTCGCGACTCCAACTACGTTGCCGGTGAATCTTTAGCAGAAGAATCAGACTCTAAGAATTCTGACCCAGAGAACTCTGAATCTGCTACTGAAACAAATGCTGTTTCTACCTCATCGCATCATGACCTTGAAAAAGGTTCTACGATGCAATTCTGGCTCTGGCTCGTGATTTGCCTGGTGATTGTGGCGCTCGTTGCTGTAGTAATCATCGCCAGCCTCTAGAATAAGAATTTTGGGTTCCTCGCATCAAGAGGAACATAAGTGTCGAAAGGACACAATGACTGCATCTAATGAATCTATCCAAGCTCTCAAAATTGCTGCCGCGGCGGCAGCAGAGAAGCAAGGTACCAACCTGTTCGCCGTAGACACCTCAGAGGCTATGGGTCTCATTGACGGTTTCTTGGTGGTCTCCGCGCACAACGAGCGTTTGGTAAACGCCATTGTTGACGCCGTCGAAGATGACTTGCGCGAGAAAGCAAACATGAAGCCTACCCGCCGTGAAGGACGCGCGGGCGGTCGCTGGGTACTGCTGGACTTCGAAGACATCGTAATCCACGTTCAGCACGAAGAAGACCGCTCATTCTATGCACTGGATCGTCTCTGGTCAGAAGCACCTCGCATTGAGCTCGGCGTTGAAGGTGAAGCTGAGGCAGTGGAGAACGTTGATCACAGTGCTGATCAGCGCATCATTACCGCTGAAGACGAAATTCAGATGGACTAATCTGCCGCTAATTTTTGTTATGCGCTAGGGGAGCACCCCTGAATTTGCACATTCGCAAAAAGAGTGTGTACACTAGACGAGTGCTTCACCGCACATAACAGAATATGGGGATATGGCGCAGCTGGTAGCGCACTTGCATGGCATGCAAGGGGTCAGGGGTTCGAGTCCCCTTATCTCCACCAACATATAGCCGGTCCTGAGGGCAGAAATGTTCTCAAGACCGGCTTTTTCGTGCCCTCATGTAATGTCCAGATCCTCGCACGCTAATAGAACATATATTCGAATATCGGTGAAAAAGTCCCAAAACTTTTATCCCGCCCATGGAATAAAGGCACTCTCTGCCGTGTTGAGAGCATCTGTAACACTAACGCGCCTCAGAAAGCATCGCCGTCATGAATATCGAAATCTGGTCCGACATCGTCTGCCCCTTCTGCTACATCGGCAAACGCCACCTAGAACTCGCCCTCGAGCAGTTCGAACACCGCCAAGATGTGCACATCACCTGGCGCTCCTTTGAACTTGACCCCACCGCACCAGCCACCGCCGATCATAACCTCGTCGATATGATTGCCGAGAAATACGGCATCAGCACTGAACAATCAGAAGCCAGCCAACACGACGTCGCAACTCGCGCCCAGGCAGTAGGGCTCTCCTTCAACTGGCAAACCGCTCGCTACGGCAACACCTTTGACGCCCACCGCCTCATCCACTTAGCCCAAAAACACGGTCTCCAAGATGAAGCGGAAGAAGCCTTCAAAAAGGCGTACTTCACCGACTCTCAATCTGTAGGGGAGCACGACGTCCTGCAACGCTACGCAGAATCCATAGGGCTACCGGCCCCACAAGTAGCCGAAGTACTTGCTAGCGATCAGTATGCAGACGCCGTGCGTGCCGACGAAATGCGCGCTCGCGAACTAGGAATCCAAGGCGTACCGTTCTTCCTCATTGACGAAAAGTGGGCCATCAACGGTGCCCAACCCGTAGAAGCCATCCTTCAAGGACTACGCAGCGTCTGGGCGGAAACCCACCCCGCCAGCAAACCGCAATTCATCACCGTAGACGGCGCAGAAGAAGCGCCCACCTGCGGCCCTAATGGTTGCTAACCCAAAAGGTTCCTTATACCTAATCGTCATGTACGGTCATCAAAAGCAATAGCCATATCAATACAAAAAGAATGCTCCTAAACTGAAAGTGACCAGCCACACGCCTGGTCGCTTTCAGTAGTAATACGTCAAGGAGCACCCATCATGAAAGCAGCACGGTTTTATGACCGCGGAGATATTCGCATCGAAAACATCGAAGAACCCACCGCTCAGCCGGGAGAAGTCCTCATCAAAGTAGCATGGTGCGGAATCTGCGGAACAGACCTCCACGAATACCTCGACGGACCCATTTTCTGCCCTACACCCCACCAACCACACCCCATTTCAGGAGAAACCGCCCCAGTTACCATGGGCCACGAATTCTCAGGAATCGTCGAAGCCTTAGGGGAGGGAGTCAGTAGCGTAGAAATTGGAGACCACGTAGTCGTTGAACCCTATATCATCGATGACACCGTGGATACAGGAAAAGACTCCAAAACCTACCACCTCTCAGAAAACATGAACTTCATCGGCCTGGCAGGACGCGGCGGCGGACTCTCAGAAAAAGTAGCCGTCAAAGAACGCTGGGTACATAAAATCTCCAAAAACATCCCACTAGACCAAGCCGCAGTCATCGAACCTCTCACCGTCGGCTACCATGCAGTAGAACGCGCAGGCGACATCAAGCCCGGCGATATCGCCCTCATCGGCGGAGCAGGACCCATCGGACTCCTCACCGGAGCTGTCCTCAAAGCAAAAGGCGCCACCGTCGTCATCTCAGAACTATCACCCTTACGCCGTCAAAAAGCACTCGAATCCGGGGTAGCCGACTACGCCTACTCACCCCAAGAAACCAACATTGTTGAAGAAATCAACAAACTCACCAACGGGCGAGGTGCAGACGTAGCTTTCGAAGCTACCTCAGTACAAGCAGTCCTCGACACGCTACTCGACGCCATCAAACCCACCGGCGTCCTCGTCGTCATCTCCATCTGGGGAAAACCTGCACAACTCGACATGCAAAAAATCGTTCTCAAAGAAATCGACCTGCGCGGAACCATCGCCTACGTCAACAACCACCCAGCAACCATCAAACTCGTCGAAGAAGGAAAAATAAACCTCAAACCCTTCATCACCGGAAAAATACTCGTCGACGATCTCATAGACAAAGGCTTTGACACCCTCATCCACCACAACGAAACCGCCGTCAAAATCCTAGCCACCACAGACCCCAACAACCTCAGCTAAAACACCCCAACCGCCCCGGCGCCCGCTGCAACACCAGCACATAACGCCGGGGCACCCACATTTCCACACGAACACCACCAAACCCACAGAATAGATTTATGAAATCCACATGAACAAGATATATTTTTGAGTATGGGTAATAAAAAAGTTCTCGCAGCTCTGGCGCTCGCATCAACCGTCGTGTTGAGCGGCTGCGCACAGACCATCGTCCCCGGCCTCAACCTCGAAAAAACCTCAGGTTTCGAAGGCAACCGCGACTCCGTCGTCATCGAAGTATCAGTCAAAGACGCCAAAACCGGCGAACTCACTGGCGGCAACATCACCGTACGCCAAGACCAAATCCCCTTCAATGACAACAAAAAAGACTTCGGCGCAGAAGAAACCTACTACAAAGTAATAGCGGATAACCCCGACGACCTCTCCGGTCACCAACTTCGCATCACCGTCCAAGGCAACAACCCCGAAGACGAAACCCAATGCGCCATCAAAGACATCACCAAATTCGAACCCACCCACTCAACCGAAGCAGAAGGCAAAGGGTCCGCCACCTGCATCATCGACATCCACTAACACCCACACACCACAACACCCCACCGTGCGGATTTCTTCACCATAAGAAATCCGCACAGTTGTATCACGAGCACCATCAGAAAGAAACACCACCATGACACACCACCACCACATCATCGACCAAACCGAACACGAAAAACAACACAACAACCTCCTCTACACCGTCTCGGACAAACTCCACCAATACCGCGAAAACCGCGCCAAAGAAAAACACGAAGAACCCGTCATCGTCCCCTCCGAAGGGTACGGCTCCACCACCTGGGTACGCGTCATCGGCCGCGCCCTCTACAAAACAGAACTCTTCGAAAAAGCCTTCAACACCCTCGACGGCCTCCAAAACTCCCAAGAAACCATCCGCGGCTGGCGCTCATTCACCGCCATCGCCATCTCCTACGCACCCATCACCATCACCATCAACAACCAACAATTCAAAGTCAAAGCCGACCGCGGCGGCGTCCTCGACGTCCGCATCAAAATCAACCTCGAGCCCGGCACCCACGAAGTACTCATGCACACCCCCGGCAGCCTCATCGCCAAAACCACCGTCTACGTCATCCCACCCGACCAGAAAATCGGCGTCGTCTCAGACATCGACGACACCGTCATGGTCACCGCACTCCCACGCCCCGTCCTCGCCGCCTGGAACTCCTTCGTCCTCAACGAACACGCCCGCACACCCACCCCCGGCATGGCAGTCCTCATGGACCGCATCCACCTCGAATACCCCGAAGCACCCTTCATGTACCTCTCCACCGGCGCATGGAACATCGCACCCACCCTCAAACGCTTCCTCACCCGCAACGCCTACCCCAAAGGCACCTTCCTCCTCACCGACTGGGGCCCCACCACCGACCGCTGGTTCCGCTCCGGCTCCGCCCACAAAGTCAACTCCCTCAAACGCCTCGCCGAAGAATTCCCCCACATGCAATGGATTCTCATCGGCGACGATGGCCAACGCGACCCCGACGTCTACAACGGCTTCGCCGTCCGCTACCCTCAAAACGTAGCAGCCATCCTCATCCGAAACCTCACCCTCGGCGAATCAGTCCTCGCATCCGGCAAAGTATGGAGCGACAACCGATCCAAAGCCATCACCCGAGGAAAACTCTGGATGGAAGCAAACGACGGCGCAACCTTCATCAACAAACTCAAAGCCATCGACCTCCTCAAAGACGCCTCATAAACCCCACAAGCCACCCGCACCTCCGCCGCAAACATACATTGCAAACAAACACCTGCAGGGCGCACTGCGCTCGCAAGGTGTGTAAAAGGTGTGTGAATGAGCAGGGCACCGCACTCCAGCTGAGGAGAGCGGTGCCCTGTTGCGTTAAATACTCAATTTCTAGTGGTTTGGCAAGGTGGAAAAATCGACACTCCCGCCCCTGAAAAATTTGAGAGAAATTTACGTCTCACCTTAAAGATTCAAGGCTCAATTTATGGTTGAAACAACTTCCGCTAAATCTCAAGGGTGCAAAATTATTCCACTGACAACGGTGATTAAGAAGACCCTCGCAGGTTGTTATGAGTGGAGTAAGAATTATGTGTGGAAAACTCGTCGAAGTTCCGCGTAAAACCGCCACTTGTGTTGTGGATTAAGACTGCTATAACAACTTGTTTTGCGAAAAACCACACTATCTTGGGGTGTTTATCAACTGCACCCACTAGATGTAGTATTGATGAAGTTGAAGCGCCCTACGGCGCATTGAGCAAGAAAAGCCTGATATACCCCCAACTTTTCTTTCAGCCCCCAGCGCTTCAAAACCACACTTTTGAGTTAGAAACGCAGCCCCACTGCGTGACGTCAAGGAGAAAACAATGTCAGTTACCGTTTACACCAAACCTGCATGCGTTCAGTGCAACATGACTTACCGTGCGCTCGACAAAAACGGCATTGAATACAACACCGTAGACGTCACCGAAGACGCCGCAGCGCTAGCTCACATCAAAGATTTGGGTTACCTGCAGGCACCAGTAGTTGTGGCAGGCGATGAGCACTGGTCCGGGTTCCAGCCTGACCGTATCAATGCCCTCAAAGCATAGTCAGCATACTCTAAAAGAGACCACCTCGGTGGGGGAGATGATACGGGATGCCACAATCCCAAACCGCTACAGGAAAACCTTTCATCATCTACTTTTCCTCGGTTTCCGAAAACACCCACAAATTCATCAAAAAAACAGGAATCGATTCGCTTCGGCTTCCCCTGCGAACTGCAGACGACGCGCCACACATCGATAGGCCGTATGTGCTGTGTATTCCCAGCTACGGCAGGCCCGGGGGAGCAGGATCGATTCCACCGCAAGCCGTCAAATTTTTGAATAACCCTCATAATCGAGCGTTATTACAAGGTGTCATTGGCGCTGGCAACACTAACTTCGGCGAGCACTACTGCATTGCTGCAGATAAAGTCGCCGCCAAATGCCACGTACCGGTTCTTTATAAATTTGAACTCATGGGCACCGCAGAAGATGTAAACAACGTAAAAGTAGGATTGGAACTATTTTGGAACAAAAACTCCCTATCCCCGGTACCAGCCTAGAACCTGGTCACGAAGATCCCTCCACCCCCAAAAAATTCCGTGGAATGGGTTATCACGAACTCAACGCGCTGTTGAACCTCTATAACGAAAACGGCGAAATTCAGTTCGACGCCGACCGTCAGGCAGCACGCCAGTACTTCTTGCAGCACGTCAATAACAACACCGTGTTCTTCCACGATCTTGAAGAGAAGATTGACTACTTGCTCAAGCACCAGTACTACGAGCAAGAAGTGTTCGATCAGTACGACATGGACTTCGTCAAAGAACTCTCCAAGTTGGCGTACTCCAAAAAGTTCCGTTTCCCCACCTTCTTGGGTGCCTTCAAGTTTTACACTTCATACGCACTGAAGACTTTTGATGGTCAGCGTTACCTTGAGCGCTTCGAAGACCGCGTGGTCATGGTTGCGCTTCTTTTGGCGCAGGGTAATCACGATCTCGCCCGCGAAATCGTCGAAGAAGTTATTTCTGGACGCTTTCAGCCCGCAACCCCAACTTTCCTGAACGCTGGTAAAAAGCAGCGCGGCGAATTGGTCTCCTGCTTCTTGCTTCGTATCGAAGACAACATGGAGTCCATCGGACGCTCGATCAACTCAGCGTTGCAGCTCTCCAAACGTGGCGGCGGCGTCGCTTTTGCTTTGACGAACCTGCGCGAAGCAGGCGCGCCGATTAAGAAGATTGAAAACCAGTCTTCAGGTGTTATCCCTGTGATGAAGCTTTTGGAAGACTCGTTCTCCTACGCGAATCAGCTGGGTGCACGTCAGGGTGCAGGTGCAGTGTACCTACACGCACACCACCCCGATATTTACTCCTTCTTGGACACCAAGCGCGAGAACGCTGACGAGAAAATCCGCATCAAGACCCTCTCATTGGGCGTAGTGATTCCCGATATCACCTTCGAACTCGCTAAGCGCAACGAAGACATGTATCTCTTCTCGCCTTACGACGTCGAGCGTATTTACGGCGTACCTTTCTCAGACATCAATGTGTCTGAGAAGTACTACGAGATGGTGGATGACGCACGCATTAAGAAAACCAAGATTAATGCGCGCGAATTCTTCACCACCCTTGCTGAAATTCAGTTCGAATCCGGTTATCCCTACGTGATGTTTGAAGACACCGTGAATAAGGCTAACCCCATTGATGGCAAGGTTATTATGTCTAACCTTTGCTCGGAGATTTTGCAGGTTTCTTCACCTTCTGAGTACAACCCTGATTTGGGTTATAAGACCGTGGGTAAAGATATTTCCTGTAACCTAGGTTCGCTTAACATTGCGTTGACTATGGACGGCGGCAACATTGGCAAGACGGTCAATGCGGCTATTCGCTCACTCACTTCGGTATCGGATCAGTCAGATATCCGCTCGGTACCTTCCATTGAACGTGGCAATAATATGTCACACGCTGTTGGCTTGGGCCAGATGAACCTGCACGGTTTCTTGGCTCGCGAGCTAATTTACTACGGTTCCGAAGAAGCACTGGACTTCACCAACATGTACTTCTACACGGTGACCTACCATGCGATTCAGGCGTCCATGGAAATCGCCCGCGAACGCGGCGAATCCTTCGTGGGCTTTGAAAAATCAGATTACGCTAACGGTTCATTCTTTGATAAGTACATTAACAAAGAGTGGAAGCCTGAAACTGAGCGCGCAGCGCAGCTCTTTGACGGTCACCATATTCCTACTCAGGATGACTGGAAGCAACTGGCTGCCGACGTCGCCAAGTATGGTATGTACAACCAGAACTTGCAGGCGGTTCCTCCCACCGGTTCGATCTCTTACATCAACGGTTCAACCTCTTCGATTCACCCCATTGCTTCGAAGATTGAGATTCGTAAAGAGGGCAAGTTGGGTCGTGTGTACTACCCGGCTCCATTTATGAACAACGAGAACTTGGATTACTACCAGGACGCCTACGAAGTAGGGTACGAAAAGATTATCGATACCTATGCTGTGGCAACTCAGCACGTGGATCAGGGTCTTTCACTCACGCTCTTCTTCAAGGACACCGCGACCACTCGCGACGTCAACAAGGCTCAAATTTACGCATGGCGTAAGGGCATTAAGACCATTTACTACTCCCGTATTCGCCAGATGGCGCTAGAGGGTACCGAGGTAGAGGGTTGCGTATCCTGCATGCTCTAAGGTGAGAAGCCGCGGACTACTAGAGTTCGCGGCTCATCATCTGAAAAGGGTGATTGCCGCACCTGTTTGACTTCACTTTGTGGTTTGGCAGGTGCGGTTTTTTCCATCAATCCTTATAATCAATATAACTGATAAGTTAAACTGATTATTTTTGGATGGCGCCATTGAAAAATTTTGAAAAAGAGTTCGCACAACACCTCCTTGACGTGGTGTTCAGAATGCATCGACGTCTGCGAAACGAGTCCTTGCGCGATTTTCCCATGAATTATTCGGAGGAATCCGTTCTTGCTCAGCTCTACCAGCAACCTCGGCAAACCGGTGCTGAACTGGCGCGCTTTCAGCGGATTACACCGCAGTCTATGACCAAGATTGTGGCTCATCTGGTAAAACAGGGGTGGGTTGAAAAGGGTAAGAACCCGCATGATAAACGTCGCAAAGAACTCTTTCTCACAGGGGAGGGGCGTGCTCAAGTGGAGGCAATCAATCAAGCACGTGAGCGCTGGATTTTAGACAAAGCTGATGAGGTCATTGACCCCGCAGAATACGAGAGCTTACTGTATGCGCTGAAAACTTTGAAGAGCATGACAGCTCGCGCTGATCCTAAACTAATGAGAGAATAAGACCTAGAAAGAGCACAGTTGTAACTCCGTGCTGTCTTACAAAACTGAGGAGAATTTGCTTTATTATGAGTGAAAAAGTCGATCTGGTTCACCACGTTGAAGCTATTAACTGGAACCGTATTCAGGACGAAAAAGACCTCGAGGTTTGGGATCGTCTGACCTCCAATTTCTGGTTGCCTGAGAAGGTGCCGTTGTCTAACGATGTTCAGTCGTGGAAGACTCTGACCGATGAAGAAAAGCAGCTTACCATGCGTGTATTCACCGGTTTGACGTTGCTCGATACCATTCAGGGTACCGTTGGTGCTGTATCGCTTTTACCTGACGCGGTTACCGCTCACGAAGAGGCCGTTTACACCAATATCGCGTTCATGGAATCAGTACACGCGAAGTCCTACTCTTCGATTTTCTCCACGCTGTGCTCCACTAAGGAAATTGACGAAGTTTTCCGCTGGTCCACTGAGAATGAGCACCTTCAGAAGAAGGCGAACATCGTGATGGATTACTACCAGGGTGATGATCCCTTGAAGAAGAAGGTTGCTTCCACTTTGCTTGAATCCTTCTTGTTCTACTCGGGTTTCTACCTGCCTATGTACTGGTCATCGCACGCAAAATTGACTAACACTGCCGATTTGATTCGCTTGATTATTCGCGACGAAGCAGTGCACGGCTACTACATCGGCTACAAGTTCCAGCGCGCGTTAGAGAAAGAAAGCCCCGAGCGTCAGCAAGAGCTCAAGGACTACACTTTTGATTTGCTGTACGAATTGTACGAAAACGAGGTTCAGTACACCCACTCACTCTACGATGGGGTAGGACTATCAGAAGATGTGAAGAAGTTCTTGCACTACAACGCTAACAAGGCACTGATGAACCTCGGTTACGAAGCGATGTTCCCGGCGTCGGTAACCAACGTTTCACCCGCGATTCTCTCGGCGCTATCGCCTAACGCCGATGAGAACCACGACTTCTTCTCGGGTTCGGGCTCATCGTACGTGATGGGTAAAGCCGTCAATACTGAAGACGAAGACTGGGACTTCTAAGAGTTTTAGAACCAGTCAGCGAATGCCGCCGCAATCATCTGATTGGGGCGGCATTTTTTATTTAGGAGTGAGCAGAACGGGTATTTCCTAGCGTGGGATCACCGTTGTTTTGGCCGAATATTGTTGTGCGATTCGTCCGTATTCCTGACGACGCGCGGACCGGCAACCGTCCCACAAAACCCACTTGATGAATCCCAGGTCCACTTGTTCATTACAGCCTTCGGCCATATCAGGTCGGGTTTTCCCATAGTATTTTGCGGTTCTTTGTAAGCATCTTTTCAACCGAATCCACCGATTAGCAGTCAGAAGATAAATCCGATCAGCTTCGTTCAAACGACGCTTATAATGCATGTGCGAGTAAGCGCCTTCGATAATCCAGTGATCGTGAGTATCCATGAAGTCACCAAGCAGAGCACGCTCGTCCTCAGGTTCTCGCTCTACCCAATCGGCAAGAAAGTGTAGCGAATCAAGGTGCAACACCGGGATTTGATATTGATCGCCTAGCTTGCGAGCCAGGGTTGATTTGCCACTGCCCGAGTACCCTAAAATCGCTATCTTCATGAGAATTAGAATAGTCTGAAACAGATTCGAAAATAGGCACGTAGCAAGCGGAAGAGTAAAAATAGTGGGCATTCAATCTTATTCTGAACTTCAACGAATCGTTCGGGCGCAGCTAGAAGCCGATCACTGTTTACGCTCTGGTTCGATTGAGGTCGCCCAGGATCATGGGGGGGCGTTTCTCACCGCGCCGCGTCTTGATCTGGATCAAATGTCTGTGCATCGTCGTCGGTTTAGCGATCATTTTGAGTTGCGCCTCAGCAATTTTCAGGGGCTTACCCTGCTTTGTGCGCAGCATCCGCGAGTGCTGGACGAAGTCAGCGCCCTTCTTGGCGGTGACGCTGGCAATTGGGTGGGCGACTATTCCAAGCTGCGGCGCGTCAACGATTTTCTGACACCCTACGCGTTACAAAATTCTGGGACCGCTTTGTTTTTTACTCCCAAGCGCGAAACAGTGGAGAACCCGCCCAACATCTCGCTGACTGACGGTTATAGCCTGAGTAAGTTAGGCATCGGTGAGTTAGTCGAGTATAAAGAAGCTGGGAACTTTTCCAATGCGTTAGGTTTCAGCGAAGTGCGCCCCGACGTGCTAGTTCTCGCCGCAAAGCATGGTGACGACGTCGTTGCTATGGCAGGAGCGAGCGAAGATTCGGATATCATGTGGCAGATCGGAATTGATGTGTTGCCTCAGCACCGAAGTAAGGGAGTGGGAACCGCGTTAGTAGCGCAGTTGACCCAAGATATTTTGGCGAAAGGAAAAGTGCCTTTCTACGGGACCTCGCCCTCGCACATCCAATCGCAATCGCTAGCTCAACGAGCCGGTTATGAACCTGCGTGGTTTGAGTTTGTCTCTTCTTCGCTGCTTGAAGCTAGCATCTCATAAAAGTCGGTATTCACAGATTCCCTCAAGAATCTGCATAAGACAGACAAAAGTGGGCGGCGTTGAATGGGATATACGAACATCGGAAATCCCAAGCAATGTAAAGAGTATTTTGAATGCCTGAAAATCTTAGCCGCAGAACTATCTTTAAAGTTTTAGCAGGAGTTGGTGCCTCAACCGTAGTGGCTGGTGGGCTCTCTGCGTGTGGCTCTACCAATACGTCGTCAACAAGCAGCTCATCTGCCGCAGCTTCGGAAAGCACGAGTTCGAATTCCAACGATATCGGTGCAAACCAGACCTCAATTTTTGATGGCCAAGCACACGAAGTCAGTATGACCGTGAGTGATGAGAATTTGAAAACGCTGTTGGAAGCCTTTCAAAATGACACCGAAAAAACATGGGTAGACGCCGATGCGACCATCGACGGAACAAAAATTGAAAAAGTCGGTATTCGCCTCAAGGGCAATTCAACCGTAAAAACGTTATCTAGCGCCACGCTCGAGGCTACTGATTCGGCAAGCACATCGGCAACAGCCAGCGCTACAGCATCGGATAGCGCCTCAGCTTCATCTGACAGCACCACCGATTCAAGCAACAACGCTGCTACCGATAACAAGCAGCCCGCAGGAGGCGGCGGGGGAGGCGGGGGAGGCAACAGCGCCAGTTCCATTGATGCCGACAAGCCGCAGACCTGGCCCTTCTTAATCGCCTTTGATAAGAACACAGAAAATCAGGTGTTCCAGGGTTATTCGCGGATGAGTTTGCGCCCGGGTATTCCCGTGCTCAACGAAGCTGTTGCTTTGGGTATGACTGAAAAGACGGGGCAAAAGACGCAGAAATATACCTATGTAAAGTACACGCTCAATGGATATGACCAGACCACCCGTCTGATGGTCGTGGTGCCCGATGAATACTATGCAGCTGAGCTGGGCGACGGAATTCTGTACAAATCTGATTCGGAAAGCTCGTTCTCATATCAGGGTGATGACAGCGCAACTTACGAAGACCAGTTCAAACAGGTGAACGGTGACGATAACGAATCACCCATCATTGAGCTCTTGAAATGGTTTGATAACGCCAGTGACGAAGAATTTGCAGCTGACCTCGCCAAACACATTGATGTAGATTCATTTGCACAATATGTCGCCACCCAAAACCTGCTGGTCAACTCAGACGATATGGCAGGTCCCGGAAAGAACTACTATCTCTGGTACGACAACAAGACCAAACTTTTTACCGTCATCGCGTGGGACTTGGACCTTTCCATGTCCGGCAATGCCAGTGCCGGACCAGATGACACCATCTCCATGGGTGGTGGCGGCGGCGGAATGCCCGCCGGTGGTCAGGGCATGACCGGTCAGGGCGCCGGTGGCCAAGGCGGAGGTGGCGGTATGTCGAGCGGCAACGCGCTCAAAGAAAAATACCTGTCCACCGATTCCTTTCAAGACAGCTACCACAGGGCGTACTGGGATCTGTACGACCAGATATACGGCAACAATGCTGCGGCGGACTACTTGAAGAATCTCGCAACAGTGGTTCCTGTGACCAAGTGTTTGACGCAAGAAACACTAGATTCATCCGTCAAAACGCTAACCACTTGGATTTCTGAACGCACCTCGGCGTTGAAGAGCCAGCGTTCGTCGTAACGCTTCAGCGAAATCTCTTGATGATCTGCCCTTTCTGGAATAATAAAGAAAATGCAGATCATCAAGGACGTCTTTGAACCGGGCGCGCATATCTACCCCTTTGCTGAATCAATCGATTTTTTGCGCGCAGTGGGGCGAGGTGAAGCCGAATCAGCGTTGCGGCTTTATAGTCCGGCGCCAAATGTGGCTTTTGGACGCCGCGATGAGCTGAATCCGCGATTCGAGCAGGCGTCCCAGGCTGCGCAACGTCACGGCTATGAGCCGCTGGTGCGTCCCGTGGGCGGTCACGCCGCAGGGTATGACGCCGGGTGCTTGGTGGTGGATCATTTTCACGCGGTGTCTGATGCTGTATCTGGGAACACGGATCGGTTTTCCATTTTTGGTGAAATGTACGTGCGAATTCTCAATTCGCTGGGTGTACAAGCTTGCATGGGTGAGATTCCGGGGGAGTACTGCCCCGGTGAGTATTCTGTGCACGCTGTTTTACCCGATGATGCGCGCATCAAAATTGTGGGTACTGCCCAGCGGGTTGTGGCTGGTGCCTGGTGGTTCAGCGCAGGAATCGTGGTGAAGGAACACACCGATTCCTTAAAATCAGTGACTCAAGACGTTTATCAAGCGTTAGATCTTTCCTTAGAACCGTCCACCGTGGGCGCGTTGAGCGACGCCAACCCGCTGATTGAAGTGGCAGATGTTGAAGACGCTGTGATCGAAGCATATGAAGAATTGGGGTTTTGCTAATGTGCGGTCGTTATGTTTTGGAATTCGATCACGATTTGTATGTGGGCGATCGCAAAGTGGGCACCGATATCTACAACTACAATGTGGCGCCCACTTCTACCGTTCCAATTCTGGTAGAACGCGTGGTTCAAGAAACCCTATTTACTCGCGAATTGCATGCTGCTCGCTGGGGTTTGTTACCTAGCTGGGCTAAAGACGCTAGCTTCTCAGCACGGGCTTTCAATGCACGAAGTGAAACTATTTTTGAAAAGCCAACCTTCCGTCATGCGGCGGTCAACGGGCACTGTGCTGTTCCGGTGAGCGGTTACTATGAGTGGAAAACTGAAACGTTGAGTTCGGGTAAAACTCAGAAAACGCCGTATTTTATTTATCGAAAAGACCGCAAACCAATTTATTTTGCCGGGCTCTATGAATGGTGGAAGGTCACCGAAGCTGAGTCAGTCAAAGAGAAATCGCCCTATGCCGGCAAGATGGGTGAATGGGTGCTGTCCTGTTCAATCATCACTATGGATTCACCCGATGAGTGGGCTGTTGCGGAACTCGGCGAGAGCGGCCTTGATGAATCAACAACTCTCAGGTTGAGTCAGCTTCATGACCGCTTGCCGGTGCCGCTGACTTTCAACGGAACCGAGGACGACGGCGTCAGCACCTGGTTGCGCAGCGGCAAGATTGCCGGGGAAACCAATCTGCCTAGTTCAGGAATGATTACGGTAAGTGCGAGTGAATCGCTCAACGAACTTCTGGATCATGCCTATACGCAAACGACCGAATGGACCATGCATCCGGTCAGCCAAGCGGTAGGCAATGTGCGCAATAACGGCCCGCAATTGATTGAGCCAACAGAAGATTTGCTGAGCGGCATTCTCTAGAGGATTTCAGACCCTCGCGTTGCCGGAAAGGCTGCGGTAATAAATGAGCGGTAACGAAGCAGTGGCAGTAACAAAAAGTCCCTCATTTGAAAAGATGCGGGACTTTTTGATGTTGAAAGAATTAGTACAAATCTTCGTTGTTGGGTGCCCAACGGTGAAAATCAAGAGTGAGGTACAGAGCTAGCGCGGGTGCGTTCGTCTCTGGAATTCGCACGCTGACTTGCTCGATGCCGTCCTGATTCATACTGTGAATGGTTTGGCGGATGAGCTGCTCTGCAATGCCTTCGCGGCGGCGTGATGCAGCAGTCACGAGCTCGTAAATGGTGGGCAAATCAGCTGGTTCGACGCCGTCTTTACGATTCTTGAGGCACAATACCGCAGCAATAACGCGGTCGTTATCATCAACCACAACGGGCGATGCTTCGGGATAGAAATCACCGAGTTCACCGGCAAAAACCTTATC
>JAUMUA010000014.1:33730-37108 GCA_030530925.1 Rothia sp. (in: high G+C Gram-positive bacteria)
GAGTGCTGCCTTGGCATCTGCCTGGGTGGGGTAGAGGTTACTCTCGTATGCACTAAAGAGCAATCGCGCCAGCGCCTCGCTATCAGAGGCCTGCGCGGGGCGCGTGATGAGCTGGGATTCTCGAGTGTTCTCCTGCGTGTCTGTAACTAGGGTAATCAAGCGATCCATCACTGCCTCCTGCAATTGTAGTTTTTAAAAGAATAGCTGGAATAAGCGTAGCTGCAAGCGCCCCCCCTATTAGGTGGTTTTCTTGAAATTCATGGAGAATGCTGGTGAAGTTAAGAATATAACAGTTTCATTAGTCATAAATAGAGACATTTGCGAAGTCAGGAGCGCATCATGCGATGGGGAAATGGTGTTTTTGCACCGGCAGAACAGCACGTGTTGGAGCAACCCATTGCGTGGTGCGAGGTTGATTCGCAACGCTTTGTTTTTGAAAACAGCCTGGATGAGTTGCTACAAACCCATGATTTGATGCAGGTTTCATCCGTTGAAGATGTTCAACGTTTAGGCGCTGAGCCGATCGATGGCGATGTTAAATTGCACGACGTCTCGCCGGTACTGCATGCGGGAAGAGTGTTGTGTGTGGGTCTTAACTACACGGATCATGCCGAGGAAGTCGGTGCAGAGTTACCAAAATTTCCCACTATTTTCACGAAGTTTTCAAATGCTTTGATAGGACCGGATGAGAATATTTTGCTACCCACAGAATCAACAAAGATTGATTGGGAAGCCGAATTGTGCGTGGTGATAGGATGCGAAGCACGACGTGTTTTTGCTGATGAAGCCCTAGGTTATGCGCTGGGTTATACGGTGTTCAACGAGATTTCGGTGCGTGATTGGCAAGGGCGCACCAGTGAGTGGTTTCAGGGAAAGAACTGGGACAAAACCACACCGTTCGGTCCATCGATCGTTAGTTGCGATTCGGTTGATCCACAGGCTGGTTTGACAATTTCCTGTTCGGTGGACGGTGAAACTCGTCAGAACGGCAATACCGCCAACATGATTTTCTCTGCTGCAGATGTCATTGCCTACATTTCAACCTTTATGACATTGCAACCCGGCGATTTGATAGCTCTGGGAACTCCCGCCGGTGTGGGGCTCTCGTTGCACCCACGAAAATGGTTAGAACCCGGACAAACCGTCACCACTCGCATCGAAGGGATAGGTACGCTGACGAATCGATGCGTTTCTGATTCATAGTATTTGGCTTTCGTGATGCTATTTTCCGTCAACGTTTCCGGCTTTCACGCGCCACACATCAACGCCTTGTGGTGTGCTTACTCGATTTGAAGTGCCCGGAACAACCTGCCAGGGTCCGCCTGGAACTCTGAATTCCCCGCGGAATGTGGTGGTGACCGTGTAGATGTATTTACCCGGTTTCTTGTACTGGTGGCTCGTGGGCGTACGCACGTCCCACTGGCTCCCTACCGAATACCCGGGATTGGTGGTAGTGACAGTAGTGCCGTCGCCATAGTTGAAAGTATATGAAATCGGTATAGCTTTGATTTCTACGTTTTCACCCATGATGTTGTCATTGAAACGTTGCTCACCAGACTTCGCAAAGATGTTGGTGTTGTAGTTCTTCAGCGATTTCGGAGCATTATCCATGGTCAGCGACGCCGGTTTAATAGGCTGATTTTCAAAATCTTCGTGAGAAACCGAAATGACGATCGGCTCAACTTTTACCGTTTTACCTGTAACCGGGTTAACCACGGTGACGGTCTTCTTGCCACCGCCTTTGGTGGGTAGGCAACCAAAATTCCCGACGACGTCAGTATCGTATGAACCGGTACCTTCAACTTCGCCAAGGGGTAGAGGAACAGCAACAAGCCTACCGTTAGTCCCTTTACCGTCGTTGGTTACGCACTCCTTGCCGTCCATAGGGTGATCGGCATCGCGCGTTTCTTCGGCGGCAAGACGAGGCTCGGTGGCGTCGTTGTCGTTTCGGCCGATTTGGAGTGAAATTTTGGATTCAGCCTTTGAATATGATTCGCCAGTGAAAATGATGTGCTCAGAACCTTCCTCGCTGTGACGCAAAGTAATACTTTTAGACGAAATATTTTCGAGACTAGAAGTTCCGATAACGTCAATAGAACCATTGTTCATACTTGCACTGGTTGAGGGATCATCAAAGGCAAAGCACGCAGTTATGCTCGAGACTGATAGAAAAACTGTACAGAATATGACGCGAGCTGGCCGATTCTGAATCATGATTAGCTACCCACGATTGCTTGTTGGATGACATACCAATTCCCACTGTCGGAAAACTGGACTTTAAGTGCATATCCTCTACCATCATCATCTGACATCTTGTGAGCGGTGTATTCCCCATCTAGTACGACAATGGCATCTTGATTCTGATAGTTCATCGGTACTGCATAAAAACCATCACCGAGGCTTTGAGCGTCGGAAATTGAAAAAATTGGGTCTACAGAACCCCCAATAATCCACCCATGTTGCATATATAACTGATCCCAAGAATCAAAATTTTGGATTGCTGTCTTGTACTCGGTGGAAGTATATTTCCGAATCTCCGACGTATCACCGGTCTGAATCGCATAGTTACGCAAATCGTTCCAGTAGTGAATGAACTTCTCCATTGCTTCGGGTGTTTCTACATTCATGTCTTCAGGCTTTACAGGCTTAGGAACATTCTGGGCTGGACCGTTCTTATCGGCTGCCTTATATGCACCAGAAGCTGAAACCGCTGAATCACTCGAATTGTCAGAACTAGATGAATCGCTGGGTTTAGTTGAACTCTTATCAGAAACAGACTCACTAGTACTCGTCCCAGATTCTGTTACCGAAGCAGAAGCACTAGAAGATTCGCTAGCGCTGGAAGAAGCACTTGAATCGGTCTCATTTGAGCCGCACCCGGTGAAGGCGAGAGAAGCGAGGATCAGCCCGCTCGTCGTCGTCAATAATTTGGTGCGAAACGGGGAGGAAGTAGCGTGCATAAGAAGTCTTTCCATCGAGAAGTTAAAGCGTGTTTGTTACCCATAGAGTAATTTGAATTTGGGGAAGGCTAAACCAGCCGAAAAGTCCATATGTGGATAACTAGGACGTATTACAGATTGTGACGCGCTAAACACAGAAGAGGCCACAAAAATTTGTGCAAAAAACATCAGAAAAAGTGCTGTGCAGTGCATTCACCAGCACATAATACCCCGATAAACTAAGAGAGATTCACACCCTTGTACCGTGTGAATGAACCGAAAGCGTGCCCTTAGTACGGGCGCGTCAAACTAAAAATGAGGAGACACATGTCTGCCGAAAATATTTCCATCAACGTTTCTGGCGAAAATAAAAGCGTTGAAGCTGGCACCACCGCAGCTGATTTGTTCGCAGAAGACCGCGAAATCGTAGTTGCACGAG
>JAUMUA010000015.1:0-23441 GCA_030530925.1 Rothia sp. (in: high G+C Gram-positive bacteria)
GTTATTACTGGCATCGTGGGTGAAAAATTTAAGCGCTAACTTTTCTTTGAATACCGATTTCGCTTTCTCAAAGCGGAATCGGCATGCCAAATTACCTTTTGGGCGCTCAATTCGGTAGCTTAGTGCTAAGACTGAAGGGGCGCCCTTAGCGCACTATCAGTACATTTTTATCGATAAGAAAGTAGGAAAATATTATGGCTGTTAATGAGTCAACTACTGTAAATGCACCGGTTGATCAGGTTGTTGAAGCATTTGCTTCTGAAGACTTCGCTCGTTTTGTATGCGAGAAGCTTGGTATTGGTTTTGAAGGCTTTAGCGTCTCCGGTGACACCGCTGGAGCATTTACTGCTACCTCAGACCGTGCAGTGAGCGCAGACCGCGTTCCTGAGATTGCTAAGAAGTTTGTGTCCAAGGGTTTGAAGATGACCCAGGTTGATTCTGTCTCAGCTCCCGCCGCTGACGGCGCTCGTACCATCGAATCGAACATCAACGTATCCGGTATGCCCGTCAACGCAAAAGCTTCGCAGTCTCTTGTACCTCAGGGTGAGCAGACCGTGATCAACGTTTCGGGTGAGGTAACCTGCGGTATTCCTTTGGTGGGCAAGAAGATTGCCGCTGCTGCTGAGCCTTATGTTGGCAAGGTACTGGGCAAGCTCGGTAGCCTGGTTGAGGCCTGGATTGCTCAGAAGTAACTCACCGCGTATAGAGCAACTTAAAAGGTCCGATTCCATAAACTGGAATCGGACCTTTTTATATCTGAGCGCCTGCTTACGCGGCGTTGGGAGTGAGTGCGGCTAGCGCTGCGCGAAGTTTGGTAGATGACGTATGAGCGGTGTAGGGGAAGTACACAACGTTGACACCCACTGCAGCAAAACGATCTTCTAGATCCTTGCCTTTGGGGGTGCCCTTCCAATCATCACCTTTAAAGAAGGTGTTGAACTTAACGGATTCCCAGGTCTCTAGCTTGTCTTTGACAACTTCGGCACGAACTTCGTCCACAAAATCGATGTGCTCTACGATTTCCATGCGCTCTGCTAGAGGGATAATCGGCTTGCGGCCTTTAGTGAGTTCTAGCATTTCATCTGAGACAACGCCTGCGATCAAGTAATCGCAGTTCTTTTTTGCTTCACGCAAAATGTTGAGGTGCCCCACGTGAAAGAGATCAAATGCGCCTGCTGCATAGCCAATATTCATAAGAAATAAATCCTCTAAGGTGTTAACGAGTCTTGCGAACAGTTTGTTACTCTAAAGCAACGATTCTTAACAGCCTATGGCTTGAGATCCATGACATGGGCACACTCGGTGCGCATAGTTTGGTGGACAGCTCACTAAATCTAGTCCACTCTTGGGGACAAAGCGTGATGCACAACAATTCATCAGCTCACACTAGAGCCGCACGTCACCTCGAGATTTCTTCGCTTAACCTTGCAGGACCTTCGTTAAGCTACAGCAGCTTCTTTAGTCGCCTCTTCGGCAGCTACCCACGAAAGCATGGCGCACTTGACGCGCGCTACAAACTTTGAAACTCCGGCAAAAGCTGCGGCGTCGCCCAAATATTCTTCATCGGGTTCAATCTGTCCACGAGAGCGGAGCATCTCACGGAACGTATCCACAAGTTGCTGAAATTCTGCGATTTCCATACCCGGCGCCATATCTGAAAGCACCGATGCCGCTGCCATGGAAATCGAACAACCGTCACCTTCCCACGAAATCTTTTCGATTTTTGATTTGTCGTCATTCAACTCAACGCGCAGGTTGATTTCATCACCGCAGGTGGGGTTGTACTGGTGATTATCGGCGCTTGCATGCACGCCAGAATCGGCGAGCCCCTCCCCCAAGCGCTGCTTAGAATGATCCAAAATAATTTCTTGATACAGCGAATCTAAACCGTTCATGAGTTCTCCTTCACGCTTTTTCAGCTCAAAAGTTAGTTCTTAAATCCAAAGTAGGGGCGCACCTGTGCGAGCGCTTCCAAGAAGAGATCGACATCGTCAGTGGTGTTGTAAATGTACGCCGACGCGCGGGTGGACGCATTGATACCCAGTGCGCGGTGTAACGGCTGGGCGCAGTGATGACCTACGCGAACGGCAATACCTTGGGTATCGAGAATCTGCCCGACGTCGTGCGGGTGTACACCCTCAACGCTCACGGCGGCAACACCGGCACGGTCAATGCCTATAGCGGGACCCAGCAGACGCACCCCGGGGATTTCTTGCACACCTTCAGCTAGTCGGTGCCCAAGCTTTCGCTCCCATGAGTGGACGTTTTCCATGCCCAAGTTCTGAAGATAACGCACAGCTTCAGCCAAGCCGATGGCTTGCGAGATTTTTTGGGTCCCTGCCTCAAAGCGAGTGGGAGGAGTCATAAACTCTGCCTCGGTCATGGTCACCTTGGTAATCATAGAACCGCCGGTGAGGAACGGGGGCATATCTTTGAGGAGCTCATATTTACCAAAGAGCGCACCGATGCCTGTAGGTCCAAGCATCTTGTGACCAGAGAACGCTGCAAAATCAACGTCCAGCCCGTGGAAATCTACCGGCATGTGCGGAACGGATTGGCAAGCATCCAGCACCACAAACGCGCCCACGTTACGGGCAAACTTGGTCAAAAGCGCCACATCGGTAATCGAACCCAACACGTTAGAAACGTGGGTAAAAGCCACAACCTTAGTTTTTTCGGTAATGACCTTGGGGGCTTCATCGTAATTGAGCGTCCCGTCCTCAAGTACGGGAATCCAGCGCAGAGTTGCTCCGGTTTTCTGCGCGAGCTGCTGCCAGGGAATCAGGTTAGCGTGGTGTTCCTGTTGGGTCACCACGATTTCATCGCCTTCACTCAGCGCAAACTTCTGGGCAGCGGCACCACCCAATCCTGCCGAGGCATTAGCGAAAGCGTATGTCAAAAGGTTCAACGCCTCGGTCGCGTTGGCAGTCCACACCAGCTCGTTTTCTTGCGCGCCCACAAACTGGGCGACGGTACGACGTGCCTCCTCAAAGAGATCGGTGGATTCCACTGCCAAGGTATGAGCACCGCGGTGCACCGCAGAGTTTGCACCGAGGTAGAAATTGCGCTCAGCGTCTAGCACCTGGAGCGGGTTTTGGCTGGTAGCTCCTGAATCAAGGTACGTGAGTGCATGCCCATTGACCTCGCTGGAAAGAATCGGAAAATCCTTGCGTAAGGTGTTCACTGTTTCGTTGGTGAGCGGGGTGTTCTGGGGCAAAGAGTATTCAGTACTCACGATGCTCTTCCTCTAGGTCGAAAATTTGGGTGCGTTAGGCACGTATATTGCATAACGACACATTTTTATAGCTTATTCCCCGCTCCCCTGAATTGAAAGTAAGGAAGAGCTGACTAACCGGGTACGTACCGGCCATCATCTCGCTATGCTGAGTGGAATTTTTGCTGGGCATTTACGAGACCCTCTTCAATCAGCAAGCGGGTCGCGTCAGCACCATTACCTACTAAAAAGGGAAGCTCTTTAGCTTCGGTGGGTGTAAAAGGTTTTAACACAAAATCAGAAACTTGCATGCGCCCGGGCGGGCGGCCAATGCCGCAACGCACCCGATAATAGTTCTTAGTTCCTAGGGCCTTACTCATATCGCGCAATCCGTTATGACCGCCTTCTCCTCCGCCAATCTTGAGCTTGATTGAATCAAAAGGGATATCTAACTCGTCGTGGACCGCAATAATCTTCTCCGAATCAATGCCATAAAATTGTGCCAACCCAGCAACTGGCCCACCCGAAGTATTCATGTAGGTGAGCGGCTTAGCCAAAATAACCTTAGGCCCTCCCATACCCCAGCGACCCTCCAGAACCATGGCGCGCACTTTATGACGCTTGAAAGATCCACCTACCTCACGCGCGATTTCGTCAATTACCATCTGCCCAATGTTGTGCCGAGTCTTCTCATACTCTGCCCCGGGGTTACCCAACCCAACAATCAACCACGCATCGCTCATTTTCGTCTTCCTTCGTGTATGAATGAACGGAAATCTCAACAAATTCACCAGTCAGCCTCTCTATAAATACGCGGATGGCCCGCAAACTGCACATGCAGCATGCGGGCCATCAGCAAAGACACTGACTGTTGATTACAACAATTAGTTCTTGTCGTTGTCTGAATCGTGTGCTTCGCCGGTTTCATCTGATTCTTCAGAAGCTTCAACGACGTCGCCCTCAGGAGCCTCAGATTCGATGGGGTTGCCATCTTCATCAAGCTCAATGGGGTTGCCTTCTGCGTCGGTTTCGCCTTCTTCACCGGGCTCAGGAACATCAAGTTCCTGGGGCTCAGAAACGTTAACAACAAGAAGTTCTTCGTCTGCAACGAGCTTAACGCCAGCAGGCAAGGTGATGTCGCCAGCAAGAACGTGCTCGCCAATCTTGCGGCCTTCAATGTTCACAACGATTTCTTCAGGTTGCTTCAAAGCGTCAACCTCAACCAGAAGGGTGATTTCTTCCTGGTTAGCAATTGCTGCTTCTTCAACTTCGCCTTCAACGGTAACAGGGATTTCAACCTCAACGCGCTCGCCGCGCTTCACGAGGATGAGGTCCATGTGCTGAATTTCAGGACGGATGGGGTGACGCTGAACGTCCTTGATCATGACGAGGGTTGAATCGCCTTCGATGTCGAGATCAAGAATTGCGTTTGCGGTACGTGCTGCAAGGGTGGTTGCGTGACCGGGCAATACTACGTGCTTGGGATCTTCACCGTGACCGTAGATTACTGCTGGGATGTCGCCAGCCATGCGGATACGACGTGCGTAACCCTTACCGAAGTCTTCGCGCAGGGTTGCGGAAAGTTTAGTTGCATCTGACATGAGATACTCCTTTTTCTACTGGATATTTATTGCGCCAAGTAAAGTGCACTGACGCCAGAACATAAATTCCAGTCAGCCACCGTCGGTCTCGGACCTGCCGGGGTTTCCCCGCGAGCATTCCACCGCCTTGGCTTATTGCCGAAAATGGCAACCTGTTAAGTATGCCTGAGGGTCAGCTATTTGCACAAGCAAGCTTTGAACCAATACTTGTGTTTTGCTCCACATGGGTTAGAGGTTATTCAAGTATTCCTTAAGCGCCTTTTTGTGGTCTCGCGGGGTAAACCCGCTCGCGGTTATTTTTTGCAGGGATAAAGCTGAGTTTCTAGGTCTGGGCGCATAGTTTTCAACGTTTGCAAAGTAGTTAGCTGTTGACGTCTCGCTCACGCGGACGCCTTCGTGCCCTAAGTGTTCGTACACCGAGGTAGCCAACTGACTCCAATTGATCACTTCCCCGCTATTGCTCACGTGGTAAGTACCGAACTCTGTGCCAGAGTTCAGAAGGTGCAAAATTGCACCCGCCAAATCTTGAGTATAGGTAGGACGCCCCCATTGATCACTGACTACTGCAGGATCGATTCCGCGTTCTGCAAGGGACTTCATGGTGAGTACAAAGTTTTTGCCCTCACCAATTACCCACGATGTGCGCACCACATAGTGTCGTTTCACGGCGCGAGCCGCCATTTCACCGGCGGCCTTGGACTGCCCGTAAACGCCTAGCGGTGCCACCGGGTGATCTTCGGAATACTCCTGTCCCAACGGCAACTCGCCGTCAAACACATAATCGGTGGAAACCTGAACGAGCGGAATTCCCGCTTCGTCAGCAACCTGCGCGAGCGCCGCCACACCCGAGGCGTTAACTACCCAAGCCTGCGCGCGTCCCTCAGCAGATTCGGCGTCGTCAACCGCAGTAAAAGCGGCGGCGTTAATAATTGCACCAAGAGAGCGCCAGCGATATTTATTTCTCCAAGTATCTGGCTGCGCAAGGTCTATTTCTGCTCGAGTAGCAGCAATATACGGGGTGCCCGATTGATCCAGTTGCTGTACTAGTTCTTTACCAAGCTGCCCGTTTGCTCCCACAATCAAAAGCGGTGCAGGCTGTACGCGGTGAACTTCTGCCAAGCGCGGGTGGTTTTTATCTTTTTCAGATAGCTCGGCTTGAGCCAGCGGAATAGGCCAATCAATCGCAACAGTTTCATCTGCAAGATTCAAGAATGAATATTCGTTTTGAGCATCTGCCGACCAATGATCGTTCACCACATAGGTATAGGCGGTGTTGTCTTCAAGCGTCTGAAACGAGTTACCCACCCCGCGCGGTACAAACACCGCTTTGTCTGGACCCAGCTCCACAGTGACGACGGCGCCAAACGATTCGCCGTCGCGCAAATCCACCCAAGCGCCAAAGATTTTGCCGGTGGCGACGGACACGAACTTATCCCAGGGTTCGGCATGAATTCCGCGCGTGGTACCGCGAGTTGCATTGAACGAAATATTGTTTTGCACCGGACCGAAATCAGGCAACCCTAGCGCGTTCATCTTTTCGCGTTGCCAGTTCTCTTTAAACCACCCACGATTGTCGCCGTGCACGGGAAGATCAATGACGAGAAGCCCGGGAATATCGGTGGTGTGCACCGCAAGTTCTGTTGCCATGTTTTACTGCCCCACCTTTGCGTATTTCGCTTCTACTTCTGCTTTAAGAGGCTCCCACCACGCGCGATTCTGCTCATACCATTCGATGGTGTTCACTAACCCCGCTTCGAAATTGGTGAACTGGGGTTCCCAGCCCAATTCACGGCGCAAGCGAGAGCCATCGATGGCGTAACGCAAATCGTGGCCCGGGCGATCCACCACATGATCAAAAGCGTCTTCGGGTTGCCCCATAAGGCGCAAAATTGTGCGTAATACCGTGATGTTGTTCTCTTCACCGTTAGCACCAATCAGGTAGGTCTCCCCCAACGCACCTTTTTCAAGAATAGTGAGCACTGCCGAAGAATGATCGGATGCGTGAATCCAGTCGCGAACGTTGAGCCCCTCGCCGTAGAGTTTGGGCTTAATGCCTGAGAGCACATTAGTAATCTGGCGCGGAATGAACTTTTCAATGTGCTGATAAGGCCCGTAATTATTGGAGCAATTTGAAAGCGTTGCTTCAATGCCAAAGGAACGAATCCAGGCGCGTACCAGCAAGTCCGAACCAGCCTTAGTTGATGAGTAAGGCGACGACGGATTGTACGGGGTGTTCTCGGTAAATTTCTGCGGATCGTCTAATTCAAGATCCCCAAACACCTCATCGGTGGAGATGTGGTGGTATCGCGTTTTGTGGGCACGCACGGATTCCAGCAGAGTGTAGGTGCCAATGAGGTTGGTCTGAATGAAAGGCGAGGGATCATGCAGGGAATTATCGTTATGTGATTCAGCCGCAAAGTGTACAACAGCATCTGCTTTCTCCACCAAAGGGTCTACAACATCCCGATGAGTGATGTCCCCCTTTACTAGCGCAAATCGCGATGGATCTAATCCTGCCAGCGAGTTTTCGTTAGCTGCGTACGTCATTTTATCGAGCACTACTACTGAATAGTTCGTGTAATCAATTAAGTAATGAACAAAATTTGAACCAATAAAACCGGCGCCACCGGTCACAAGAATGTTTCCCATATTTCTTATGGTACGGGAGTTGCTTAATTACACCGCGACCAAAAGGAATAAAACCACCGATTAACATGACACAATATAAAAATATGAAGGGAATTATTCTTGCAGGTGGGACGGGCAGCCGTCTTCATCCCATTACACTCGGTATTTCAAAACAACTTACGCCGGTTTATGACAAACCAATGATCTATTACCCCCTCTCAACTCTCATGTTGGCTGGTATTCAAGAGATTTTGATTATCACCACCCCCGAAGACCAGGTCCAATTTGAACGGTTGCTAGGTGACGGATCACGGTTTGGCGTGAACTTCAGTTACAAGGTTCAGCCTTCTCCTGACGGTTTAGCACAGGCATTCATACTGGGAGAAGAACACATCGGGAATGATTCGGTGGCATTGGTTCTAGGCGACAACATATTTTATGGTCTAGGTCTTGGCACCCAGCTACGTAAATATTCAGACGTAGACGGTGCCGCAGTTTTTGGTTACAGAGTGGCCGATCCTCGCGCCTACGGGGTGGTGGAATTTGATGAGAATTTTAGGGCAGTTTCAATTGAAGAAAAGCCAGAAAGCCCTAGAAGTGAATATGCGATACCAGGTCTTTATTTCTATGATAATGATGTGGTGGAAATAGTTAAATCAATTAAACCTTCACCTCGTGGGGAATTAGAAATTACCGATATCAACAGAACATATTTAGAGCAACAAAAATTGCAGGTAGAGGTTCTTCCCCGAGGAACAGCCTGGTTAGATACTGGCACCTTTGATTCACTTTCAGACGCTACGAACTTTATTCGTACTGTCCAGGCGCGTCAGGGGCTCTCTATTGGATGCCCCGAAGAAATCGCTTGGCGCATGGGCTATATAGATGACAAACGACTTCAAGAATTAGCTCACCCACTCATCAAGAGTGGCTACGGCGCTTATCTTCAAGGGTTACTTCGCTAGAGCAATCCATCGCTTCTAGATCCCCGTAGGAAAGCTTTAACTAGGCAAAACGTTTATTTTGACTTTTAAAATCGGCTCCTTGGCTGAAAGAAGCTATTTATCTTTTGAAACACTGCTTGTCCCCCAGTTAGGGAACAAATCAGATGCTAGAATTTCCCTAATATTTAGTTCGCATATCACTTGCCCCAACCTTCAAAAGAGTTCATCTATGACCATTTTAGATTTCGTGCGCTTACTGCGAGCCAATGCCAAATATCTCCTGAGTGGCTTACTTATAGGTGCCTTATTGGGCTTTGGCTACTCCCTTACCCAGCCCAAAGTTTATGCTTCCTCCGCCAGCGGCTTCGTCACTATAGGCGAGTCCACTGGAATTGGCGATGTCATATCAGGTAGTTCAGTTGCCAAAGATAAAGCAAACTCATATCTGGCTTTGGTAAGTTCTGGTCCTGTAGCTGAAGAGATACTCAAAGAAAACCCCAATATTGGCATGAGCACAGCTGAAATCAAGGGGAACCTTTCTGCATCTCTAGCCAGCGATTCAGCACTGATTAAAGTTCAAGCGACAGGCTCAACCCCTGAGGCTGCACAGACCTTGGCTAATACGTCTTTGACGGCAACTGCAAAAGTTGTGAATGACCTTGAAGGTTCCACTGCCGTTCGAGTGGTCCCACTCGAGGACGCCACCCTGCCAGGGGGACCCTCAAGCCCTAATTTCAAGAAAAATATTCTGGCGGGAGCACTTGCTGGCTTGCTATTGGTCTTTGCCATCATCTTCTTGCGTCGAGCCCTTGACGTAAAGGTGCGCACCCGCGACGACGTCACGAGCTCCCTCAACGCAGGGGTTCTGGGTACGTTGCCCGACACCGAACAGCTCGCTGAGAAAAACCTGTTGAACAATACTGATGACCATGCTTCTCAAGAGGCTATCCGCCAACTTCGCACTAATTTGCGCTTTGTGAACGTGGATAACCCACCGAAGTCGGTATTAATTACCTCCTCAGAACCCGGGGAAGGTAAGTCGACGGTTTCAGTGTCATTAGCACGTTCTCTTGCAGAATCAGGTCAGCCCACAATCTTGATTGATGCTGATCTTCGTCGCCCTACTATCGGTAAGAAGTTCAATATTGATTCCAAGGTAGGACTTACTCAGGTATTAGCAGGGCAGATTGAACTTGCGAATGCGGTGCGGCAATTCGAGGACACTCAGTTATTTCTTTTGCCTTCCGGTCGAATCCCCCCGAACCCTTCAGAGTTGCTAGGTTCAGAAAAAATGCATCAGCTTGTCAAAGAACTTTCGAGCGAATTTATGGTGGTTATCGACGTTCCCCCGTTACTACCCGTCACTGATGCTTCTTTGCTTTCTTCTGCTGTTGATGGTGTCATTTTGGTAGCAACAGTAGGCAAAACACGCAAAGAACACCTGACCGAGGCAGGAAATATGTTAACCAAGGTGGGAGCCACCCTCATCGGTGCAGTTATTAACCGCACTCCGCTCAGGGGCTTAGGCAGTTCCTACTATGGATTTGGTTATGCAGGTTCTTACGGCGGATACTCGTCGTACTACGGCGAAGACAAATCTAAAAGTTCTTCCCGAAAGCGTGGCAGTAGGCGCGCAAAAGATAAAAAATAATCTGTCATAAAATGGTGCAAAGTCTTAGGAAAGGCTCTGCACCATTTTATTTACTTCAAATATTAATTCAGTTACTTTCTGCCCCAGAGGAAAAATGGGAACTCTAACTCGAGATACATTTGACATACCGCTCAAAGCACGAATAACACTTTCACACGCGCATTTACAACATCTTGCTAATGTGAATAAAATCGACATTCTCCATATCAAAGGATATGCTTTTGGGGCTGAAGTATACCGTCCCGGCAGAACGAGTACAGATGCAGATATTCTGGTAAGGCCTGCCCATGTGGCCCGATTTATGCATGTTCTCAAGGATGAGGGATGGCAAATTCTTACCACATTCGAATCCGGTTCCGTTTTTGAACATGCTTCAACTATCTATCATCCCGCCTGGGGACTTACAGATGTGCACCGGTATTTTCCAGGTTTGGGCTATTATCATCAAAAGCATGCATTTGATCTCTTATGGGATGCCCGGCGTACTAAAGAAATCGCCAATTTTTTATGCCAAGTTCCGAGTCTTATAGATTGCCGCAATATCGTTGTCGTACACGGGGCTAGATCATCTGTGCGAGGCATTCACCCAGATGTAGGTTATCTTCTGCAAAAATTGGATTCGCAGGACTGGGAGGCGATGAGAACCCGAATATTAGAATTTGACTCAGAGATTGCGTTTGATGCAGCTTTGGGAGAGATAGACAAACATAAAGATGACCGACAGTACCTTTTCTGGAAGTCTTTTGCGGATACTCTTCCTGCGCCTACGCAATGGCTAGGTAGATTGCAACGTGCTGAGGGTTGGCGGATGCGAGCAAAAATTATTCTCAAAATCCTGATGGTTAATGAAGATCATCTCACCATGGATTTAGGGCATACACCAACAAGAGCTGAAAAATGGGCGCTTTTCTTTAAACGATTTGAAAGGGCGTACTGGTGGAAGAAAAAGTAGATTATTTATACTCTAGGGAACCCCATACTGCCTTTGTCCGTGAGGAACAAATTTTAGATTTAGATAACCAGGTGGAGTCACCTACTCAAAAAGTTTTTTTGGCTAATCTAAAAAATGCCGAATTGTTAACTTTAGATGGGACCGGCGCAACTATATGGGATTTACTTGATAATCCAATCTCTAAAGGTCAACTTTTAGAATATTTATCGGAAATATTTCAAGAAGACTTGGGTGTTATTGAAAAACCGGTGATTGAATTTTTGGATTATTTAACAAATAAAGGTTTTATTAGATTTGAATAAGTCGGTTGCAAATACGATAGAATCCAATGCAATTATTATTATCGGATGATTATTTTTTTGATATAACTCGTTAAACGCTTTTCGACAAGTTCATGTACAAGAATCGCTAAAAATATAACAACACCAATAGCAAAAATTCTAGATCCGAATGAGCCCAATAGCTGATAACTATATGCAATAATCATATACCCAATATTTTGATGGAGCAGATAGAGCGGATAAGAAATGCTACCGAAACCCAGTAGCATTTTATTTCTTAAAATCGAGGTATCTTTCCTATAACATATGACGCAAAACAAAAGAATAACGATCAATAATAAAATAGATTTTTCTATACCATGCATTACATATTCATTATAAGTAGCAAAGAATACGTTTACAGCTATCCAAGTTGCAGAAACATAAACAGTGGTTCTTCGGAGATATTGCAGCATACCTACAGCAAAAAGGGGGGCAAACTGGGATACCGAGGCTGCAATAATTAAATTACCGATATTAGTTTGGAGAGATCCAAAAATATTTATCAGACAGAAACCGGTGAAACTCCATAAGGTAGAAGCATAAATTGCTAATTTAGGGGGAATTTTATTCCTAGTTATAATAAGTGTTGCCGCTAATAAGATATAAAAAACCATCTCTCGAGATAAGGACCAATAAACCCCGTCGAAATCTCTTACACCTACAAAACTTTGGATCATAGAAAAATTAATAATAATTTCCCACAAAGGTCTGTACAATCGAGAAAAACCGGTACCGTATATTAAAATTACGGTAATTAATAAACACACGCAATAAGTTGGGTACAGTCTCAATAAACGATTCAATGAAAACCGCTTGATAGTCGTTTTACCCATAGCGGACATAAGAATCACGTATCCACTAATGAGAAAAAATAAAGATACACCAAGATCTCCCCATCGAAAATCAAATTTCCCAAAGTTTAGATCGGGAAGAATTAACCGCACCGTAGAAGTATAGTGAAAAAAAATTACAAGGATCGCTGCAATACCTCTTAACGAATCTAACTCAATAAACCTTTGTGAGTTAACAGAATCATCCATTGCGTCCTTTTTAAGAACCGCTTGATGCTTCACAGATTCTCCATCTTCTCTTTGAGCTTGCTAGCGAACCAATATTCCGAGAAACCTGCCGAGTAATCTTGTATTGCCAAAGAATCCCAAGTTTGTTCATCAAATCGTTTCAGACCTTCACGAATCGCCGAGATTTCTGGTTTATCAATAAAAATCCCGTTAAATTTGTCTCGGATAGTATCTAAATATCCTCCTGCATGTAAAGCAATTGTCGGTTTACCAAAACTGCCTGCTTCTAATGGTGTCAACCCAAAATCTTCATAAGAAACTGCTAAAAGTGCACGTGCGTGCTTATATGCATACCGCAATTCCGCATCGCTGATGTTGCAAGCGAATCGAACGTTATAGGGTGCCATCACCTGTAGCTCATCCGCCATAGGACCATCCCCCACCACCAATAATTTGTGGGATAACCCTTCAAATGCTTGAATAACGATATCTACATTTTTATATGGCAAAAGACGTGAAACAACTAAAAAGTAGTTACTGTCTTCCATAAAATCTTCTAAGTCATGAATTTTTTCAAGTCCGCTATCATCAGGAATTGAAAATGGTGGAAATATAATTTCAGAAGATTTACCCTGATAAACCAAATTAATGCGTTTTTGAATCGCTGTGGAGTTAGCCGCGTAAGGTCCCGCTTTCTGAGCTGCGCGCTGATCCCAGTAAAAGAGAAAGGGACGCATTATATATAAAATAACCGAAAGCAATTTCCCAGTATGTTGACCCAAATATTGATCAGTCAGATAAACCCAGCGCGCCGGTGAGTGACAATAGATAAAACTCTTACCTGCAAAGTTAAAACCGTGAGCCCATCCAGTAGATGAAACAAGCGTCTTTCTTGCAGGCACTTTGAGAAGTGATGATGCAAAGGGTAAGAGCGGCAGGGCTGCGCGGTGATTTTCCCTGAAGAGCTTTATCTTGTTCAAAGGGGACACCACAATCTTGGCGTTTTTGAATTCTGAATAAGTCTTTTCCGGGTTATAGAGGGTGGTGTAGATCGTGGCATCAGGGAATGCTCGATGCATGGCCAAAACTACGCGTTCTGCTCCGCCACGCTGGGTAAGGTAGTCATGAGCGATAGCTATGTCTTCCGTCACAGTTAGGGGTTTCAGAAGTCTATTAACGAGGGAAAAGGGGGACTTCATCAGCTTTAGAAAACTTTCTTTGCTCGCGAGGGGTAATTAATACCTGCATAAGCTGACGCTTCAACTAATAGAGAAATGAGTTTTTCGGCAACAGTAGGGGGAATACTATCAGCGATTGCATCAATGCTTTTACCTAATACCGTTATTGTTTTTTCGGTAATAAGCACAGCCACCCCTTTGACAGCTCTACCCCAAATTCCTTGAGGGTTAGGGGCAGAGAGCGCCTCAGTGCCGTGTTTTTTCACAAAAGTGGATCGCGCAGCACCTGAGTAAAGCGCACGGATGGCTCGTCCCGCCGTGGTGGTGGCTGCAATGTGATGATTAGATTCAAGCTCGGGTGCAAGGATAATCTCTGCTCCTGCCTTATACATCTTGTACCCCATGTCTACATCTTCCCAACCGTAAAGTCGATAACTTTCATCATAACCCCCAACCAGGTTAAACATTTTTGTTGTCAAGGAAGCGTTAGCGTTCCAAAAATTCCAGTATTTGTTTTTTTCAGAAGAATAAGCTTCTTCTCGAAACTTCTTATCGCGGTAATAACCATATGCACGCGCATAGGCATTATCTGGGTAAATATTGCGAACAAGTCCAATCACGCCGACCTCTTGTTCTCCGGAGTGATACTGCACATGTTGCGCGACAAAATCTTCTTGAGGTTCTAAATCATCATCGCAACGAATTAATACATGGGCGTCAGCAGCTAAGTGTCCGGCGTTAAGCGCCTTAGATCTACCTTGATTTTCAGGAAAAACAATAGATGTGATATTTAATATTCCGCGTTCTCGATATAAATTTACCACTTGTTCGGAACCATCAATATCACCATCACAGACGACTATAACTTGAAAGTCCTTCTCGCTTTGGTTTTCAAGAGCGCTGAGAGGAAAATGGAGTTTCGATGCTCCCCCTCTGGTAGGAATAATGATGGCGGCTTTATAGGTATACATCAGATAAATACTTTCAAAGTTTTTTATAAAGAAGGATTCTTCTGCACTTTACCAAAAGGGATTTCCAACGGAATCTGATAAACCCAAGGAAATGTTTTATAAGTGAGTTTATAAATAATTAACGAACCCAAGAGACCTGCAAAAGTCGCGAACAAGTCTAAAGCTATTGGATTATCTACCCCTATCTTAATAAATATGACTCGAGTTGTGGGGGTGAATAGAAGGTGACCCAAATAAATTTGGAGCGACATTTTTCCTAGGTACTGAGCCCCTCGCATAGCATGGATTCGGTATAGGGAGGAGACTATAAAAATTACTGCTATAACACCGCAGATAGATGCTAACATCCCAATCCCGACGGTTTGGAAAGAACGAGAGGGATCATCAGTAGTAGGACGGGTGTTAGGAATGTGCATGAATAAAATGCCCAAATAAATCACTAGAGAACCAAGTCCCAATACAATTTTGGCGGGATTGAGTCTCTGAGTCGCTCGAGAAAATCTTGTTAATCCAATCAATGAACCCAGCACCGCAAATACGATGAGCCCTATTCCACGTTCAAAAAATATGTTTCCATTTACTCCCCACATCAGGGCAGAAATACCCGCAGAAAATATCATTACAATCCACGAAGTTATTTTATTTTTCCAAGGTTGAACCCCATAGATGATGAGCGTTACTATGATTGCCCACGGCAGGAACCAGAGGTGCGCGATAGGTTTCCATAGCGCAAATATATCAATAATAGTTGTGTCCTCACCCCGCTGGAAACGATTGCCCAAGACTTCAAAACATCCTTGAATGAGCGTCCACACTATATACAGCCATAAGAAATTCAGCGCTCGCTGAATCATCAATTGGGGATGAGATTTACGTGCCCAAGAGAGAGGCATATTTAAACCCATTAGGAATGCGAAAAGCGGCATATGCACGAGATACAGAGCAACATTGAGATCACGAAGCCAAGAGAACTCTTGAGATACAAGACCCGCTCCAGTAACTCCTGCATTTGCATGCCCTAACACCACAGCGACTATAGCTATTCCGCGCAGAGCATCAATCATTCCATTTCGAGGAACTATATTTAGAGGGGTGGACACAGGGTTTCCTTAGAGAAATATAGAAATAAACTTTTGCAAGCGCTTTTTGCCTGCTTCGGGAGAGAAGAATTCAT
This sequence comes from Rothia sp. (in: high G+C Gram-positive bacteria), assembly GCA_030530925.1. GTDB lineage: Bacteria > Actinomycetota > Actinomycetes > Actinomycetales > Micrococcaceae > Rothia. The sequence continues at coordinate 15,656 of JAUMUA010000015.1, forward strand.
ACCACCGCCAATATGAATCTTCTACTATGGAGTCAACCTTCATCGGGTTGGTGGATAAATCCTGTGCAACTTGTGCAATAAGCAACTTTAAAGAAAGGATGTCTTCTTTATCAAAGATCCAGGGATAATCTGGGCCTACAAGTTCAGGTAAAGCCCCAGCATTTGAAACTATTAAGGGTTTCTTCGCACTCATAGCTTCAGCGGCAACTAGGCCAAACACTTCCTCACATTGAGAGGGAACTACTACCATATCCACTTCTTGATAGAAATTTTCTGGCTCAACTTTCCCAAGCTTCACATATCTATTACCTAAACGCTTAAGAGATGCAGAAACTTTCTGTTGTTCTGCCTTACCAATAAAATTTGGTTCGCCTGCAACCACTAACTCGTAAGTCATACCATTACTTTCATCAGTATTTAACTGATAAATAGCATTGGCTAAAAAATCGGTTCCTTTTATTTGAGATGGACGCCCGATAAAACCGACTCGCACCTTTGACTCTAAGTTCTTGCTTACTAAAGACGGATTAACCCCTTGAACCCAATTATAAAACTCAATTGTTCCTGGAACTTTTTCCATGCCAAATTTACTCGGTATTAGGGAAGCGCTAGCTCTATATTGAACGGGTTTTTGAAGCCACCTTAATTTTCCAACAGGAACTTGATGAAAATGCACCACTCGCTGAAAATGTCCGGAAGTAGCGAAGGAAGGGACTAGTCCATTGCACCAAAGTAAACCGTCTTTTCTTGATTTATTCCACTTGCGAAGTTGTAATAAATACTGCCTACGGTTAGTGGCTGGTAAACACAGCACCTCTAAACCCTCGCTGGCAGCTCTTTTAGTAACCGCACAGGGGTTCGAAGGCCCAACAATTACTACATGATGACCAAATGATTTTAGCTCCTGCGCAATATTGAAGAGCATGACTTCTCCACCGCCAATATCACCATTATTGGTTGCAAGATAAATTTTCATACCATTAAGTGTTACTTCCATTTATCGGATTGCGAGGTTTGACGTGGGCTAGCTAAATAAGTCAAAGCTAATCCCATGGCGAAAGCCCAACAAACAGTAAGCATTACTTCACCTAATCGCCATGAACAGATGGCCAACAAAACCATGGCAGCTTCAGCTCCAATTTTTCGAGAAAATTGGGGTTGCTGAGGTTGTTTCCATACAAATACTGTTAAGAAAGTTAGACCTAAAATTCCGATCGTCCATGGCCAACCTCCCTCAACGAAGAGAGTCCAATAGGAATTATGGAAAAATACTTGTCGTGTTTCAGTTAATTGGGCTACTGCTTGTCCTAAACCCATACCGTGCCACGGGGTGTTTTGAACTTTTTCCCACGATGCTGCATCAATCTGAGCACGGAACCAGTCGGTACCTGTCCGATCACCAAAAACAGCTGAACTAGCAAATTGATTCTGCATCCACTCAAATGCCCACATGACTAGACCTCCAAGCAAAATCTTGAAAAAGAGGTTTACTTTTCCGGCAAATAGCATCCACCCAATGGCGATGATAAACCCACCGATACTCGTACGAGATCCCGTTTCCCACAATAAAGGAAGCGCCAGTGCAACGATAAAAAGACGTTGCCATCTCTTCGAAAAGAGTACAAACATTAGGAGTGGAACAATAGCATGATAAAGACCGGCAACGTTTTTATCTGCAATCCACCCGGTAAGGTAACCACCATAAGTATCGGGTGCGATACCCGCATAAAAAGCAATTGCATTAATGACCATCGCTGTACTCAGCCCAAGAAGAAGGGAGCGTAAATCTATACGGCGGTCCCCGATGTAAAGTGCAAACATCAAAATACCGACAATTCTTATTAAACGACGAAGAATTTGGTCTGTGGAACTGTAATCACTTGCAAGCGAGGTAAGAGTGACACAAAGTAAAGAGATTAATGTTATGGCAATAAATAGATTAATTTGTCGAATATCATATTTAGGCTTAGAAAACGTCTTAAATGCAACATAAACCAAAACTACAAACGTTCCAAGAGGCATTCCTAATACGGCAACCCCTAAAAACATCATGAGAAAACCGACAATAAAGTCAATCACCACAATTTTGCCGGTGCCTTCAATGATATTGTTAAACTCGTTTTTCAATGAATTTTGGATTTTGGAGACACGTGGTTGCACCGTTAATTTCTCTTGGCTAATGACACTCATCCGTTTAATACTTTCTTATATTTGTGAGCTATGCTTTGAGTCATTTTCTTAGTAGTAGACCATGAGAATCCCTCGGATAAAGGTATAGTTCCATCTGCAATAGCAAAGATTTTCTCGGCAGTTGCTTCAACGACTTTTGCTCGATTAGTAGCGGTAAGAGCGGGGACCATTTCTGAGTCCTCAAGTTGCTCGGGGTTACCACCCATAGCAGTTGCAATGACATGAAGCCCTGCGGCTTTTGCTTCTAACAAAGTGTAGGAATTATTTTCAGCAATTGACAGCTGTACCAACACATCGTTTCTACCCATCACTACAAACGGATCATTAAACCCAGAAAAACAAACTTTTGTAGAGATTCCAAGGCAGTTTACCTGTTTCTCCAGCTGCTCTCTGAGTTCCCCTTTACCGGCAATTTCAAGACGGGCGTGAGGACGTTCTTTAACAACCAGAGCAAAGGCATCTATCAACACATCAATTTTTTTCTCAGGAGCTAAACGTGCCATCGAAACGATTCGAAGCTCACCAGTGTCAGCCTTTACGCGAGCCGCTTGAACTTTCATTATAACGGTGTCAAGATCTACCCCATTAGGAATAACCTCAACATTGGCAACCCCCCATTTGCGCTTCATCTGCACCGCGTTAAACTGCGAAACTGCAATCGCGCCGTCAGTAAACCAATGACGAACTCGGTGAACCGTTTCCATAGTTTTCTGCTTTGCAACGGTGCCGTGATAAACCAAATCATCAACAGCAATTCCGTGTTCGGTGCTCACCAGTTTGGGAACCACTAGATTTTTTTGTATTACCCGCCGAGCTTTTCGAGAATTGACAACGGCGGCAGCCACGACGTCCGCATACGCCAAATGGGTATGCACAATGGAAGGTCTCAGTTCATCGATGAGAGCGTTGAGCGTTCGGAATGAACGAGTGAAACCCGCTTCAACTCCAAATTCTGCTTCGACAACGGAGGCGCCGACTTCACGTAACCGCGAAACGAGCTCGCCTGAAGGCACCACAAACTTCACGTCAAACCCGGGTATCCCCCCATTTGACGCGATATCCATGAGATGGCGAGCAACTCCTGCGAAATCCGAAACTGGAATACACAGAAGCACCACCGGACATGAATTTTCTACAGCCACTTTTCCAACCGATCAAGAGCGGTGAAAAAACCTTCACCATTATTAATATGTCCTTGCCAGATCTCAGGAATGAAGGACGATGTGGGTGAGAGTTCGCGTAGTTGCTTGCCTAGCGCTGCCCAATCGACGTCGCCTTCGCCCACCTGCACACCTTCGCCGTCAACGCCAACACCGTCAACGAGGTGCAGGTGAATGGTGCGCGGTGCCAGCAAATCAACAGCTTCTGAAAGGGGCATCTTCAAGAAGTTTGCCGCGAGCATGGTGTGCGATATATCTAAGCACAAATCGACGTCGTACTTTTCGGCAAATTCGGCGGTATCACGCGGGTCCAAGAAGAGGTTATGGAACTGTTGTCCGCCCATCAACCAGGGGTAAGGAGGCAGAGTTTGCGCGGCGATTCGCACGCCATCTGTGTTCAGGCGCGCCAGAGCTTCGCCGATTCGATCGTATTTGTCGGCGCGCGCGGCGGGATCGATGTGTCCGTCTTTGGTGAAGCCGCCCATGGTCACCACCATGACCGGATCGTCATCGAGAGTGAAGTACTTTTTCAAATCGCGCGTGATGTCGATGGTGCGCTGCACCTCTGCAATCGAGCGTTCCCAAATCGAGTCGTCGCGCGATGCCAGATCCACCAGAAAATCACCGGCGAACAAATCGGGCAGGTGGGTGGTGAAGCCCATGGGGAGCTTCTCATCAAAGACCTCATCAATATCGATTTCAAGGTCTTTGTAAGAGAAGTGAAATTCCAAGAAGTCTGGCTTTGCCTCTTCAATCAAGGGTTTGTAATCGTGGTAACGAACGGGCAAACCCCACGGACGATCGAAGGTGAAGTCGCGGCGCGTCACCAAATCGTCTTTCAAATCGCCTTCATAGAAGAACGAACCTGCCTCAACTTCACGCGCCATGATGCGCCCCACCAACTGCGGCAAGTAGTTGGGTTGCAAGCCGCGACCGGGTGATTTGATTTCAACATCGGCTTCGGCCACGACCTCACCCTGAGCAATGGTGCGGGTAGCAACGAGGGACTTTGCAAGATTCACTCGGTTCATCAATTCACCGGTAGAAACGACGCGAGGTGCGGCGGTGCCGATTGCCTCTTCGATTTCGCGAATCTGCGTAATCATCGCTTTGAATTCTTCGGGAAGAAGCGAAACAGTGTGATCGTTTCCTTCGAGTGATTTGTCGGTGGTGAAGTGTTTTTCAATGATTTTTGCACCGCGCGCAACGGCAGCGAGCGGCACGTGGAAACCGCGTTCATGGCCCGAGTAACCCACCAGGCACTGACCAATTTCGGCAAGACGATCCATGTACGCAAGGTTCACGTCTTTGAACGGCGCAGGGTACGTTGATTGGCACTGTAGTAGCGCGTAAGAAGCACCCTGGTTTTGCAGGAGTTTCACCGATTCGCGAATTTCTTCTTCGCGGCTCATGCCGGTTGATACCAACATGGGTAAACCGCGTGAGGCGACGTCGCGCAACAACTCGTGATTGGTGAGGTCGGCAGATGCGATTTTCATGCCGGCAATGCCGTAATCCATGAGTGCTTGAACCGAAGGAGCATCCCACGGGGTGCACATAATATCCATGTTGTGTTGCTTGACGTGGTCAAACACCTCGTACATTTGCTCTACCGAGAAGCTAAAGCGAGAGAGCAAATCAAGGGTGTACTGCACACCAAGATCTTCACCCGCCGATTTTGAGCCCTTCTGACGGTAGAGCGCTTCCATATCGCGAAGCTGGAATTTGACGGCGTCGGCCCCCGACTCAACTGCCAAATCCACCAGACGCTTGGCGAAATCGACGTCGCCCTGATGGTTATTGCCAATTTCAGCGATCACGAATGCAGGTGAATCTTCGGAGATTTCGTGCTTGCCAATACGCAGAACGTTCTGCTCGTTCATGGCAATAGCAATGAGGTGCCCGCGCTCATCCACCAAGGGCAAGTGCGAAATTCCCTGAGCGAACTCGCCGTTGAGCACTGCCGCATCGGTTTCGATCGGGTAGCTACGCACATTGTGATTTGCTACCTGCAGCGCTGAGGTTTCAAGCGATTCGGTGGGATTTGCGATGAGCCAGCGGCGAAAATCGCCGTCAGAAAGTGAGCCCTGCAAAATTCCTGATTCATTCACCAAGAAGATAATGCGTTGCTGGTTAGCAGAAATTTTTTGTAGTGCGGTGAGAACAGGGTCCTCGGAAAAAACGATATAGGGGGTGGTATTGCGTTCGATAATCATTGGGGCTAGCGCTCGTTCTTCTGGATTTGTTCTAGTTGATGTTCTGCGACTGAAAAATCGATGGGGGCATCGATATCTACACCTTCGATTTCATCGAGCATAAAAAGCTCGATTTTTCCGGCGAGGCGGTTATGAAACTCTTCGTAAATCCCAGTTTTAGTGATGTACATGGAACCGTTTTCGCGGTACCGGAAGGTTTCGCGGGTGAGTTCCTGACGGCGTGGGCGCGCCACTACTTCGTACTGCGCGGTGGGCGGTTCTGTGGCTGCCCAGATGAACGGACCGATGGGAATAACCCCCACCATCGAATCGGAGTCAGATTCAGCAAACTGACGCGCGGCGCGTTCGAGCGTGCCGGGCAAGCGCACCGGGCTGGTGGCTTGTAGCAGCATGACGGCGTCGGGGCGGCGGCCGGCGGCGTCCATAAACTTAATGGCGTGCTCAATGACCGGTTCGGTGGCGGTGGTGTCTTCAGCTAATTCAGCAGGACGCATGAACGGCACTTCTGCCCCAAATTCGCGGGCGATTTCTGCTAGTTCGGCGTCGTCGGTTGAGACAACGACGTCCAGCGTGTGCTCTGGTGCGAGCGCTACTTGCGCTTCGAGAGCTTGTTCGATGGTCCAAGCCACAAGCGGTTTTCCGGCAATGGGCTTGAGGTTTTTGCGAGGGATTCCCTTGGATCCGCCGCGAACGGGAATGACGCAAAGAATGCGCATTATTCCTCCAATTTTTGTGCGATGATTGCAGCGATTTGTTGAGCCGGTTCTTCCCCTGGTTGAACCGGCGGTGCAGTGGGTTCGCTCCCCCAGCGGCTCATTCCGTAGCGATTCCAGAATTCAGTGAGCCATTCAGGAGGGTTGGGGTGATAGACCCATGCTGGGATTCCCCGAATCGCAGCCTCTAACACTCCTGTTGAGAAAACCGATACCACTGGATGGTTGAGTTCGTTCAGGGGCGTGGTTGATGAATCAATAGCTATCCCCCGTTTAGCCCACAGCTTGTGGGTCATAGTAGAGAGTTTATCTTTCTCTGAGGGGTGCGGACGATACATTGCCCCGTATTTTTGGCAAAATTTGAAAGAAGCCCACGCGAACGACGCTCGCGGAAGTTCAGCACCGTGCATTTGCCCTAGAAAAACCGGAGTTTTCGCGATTTCTTCTGGTGGCACCGAAGGCTTTTGATGTGCCTCATAGAACAGCTGCGACCCCACTACTTTCGCCTCGACGTCGGTGCGCCCCGAGATCCAAAAATCGGCGTCTGCCTGGTTAAAGGCAAAGAGCGTGGAGTTGGCAGGAAGGGGCGGTGCGAAGGGGGTTGTCAATCCGTGCTGAACCACGTTGAAGCCCCAGTTTAGCCTGCGTGCCCAGACATATGACCACTCGCCAACCGCCATATAATGCCCTGCAGCAATGACTTGTTCGACATTCTCAAGCGACTGAGGGACAAAGGGTGCATCGGCACTAAAAGTGGCAATTTTTCGATAACCCCGCTCCCCCACCAAAGTAGCTAACGATTCAGATGCAACAACCACGCTCGAAATCCCTCGCTCAGCCGCACGTTCTGCAGGTAAAAGAAGAGCTGCTATTACTGTTGGGGATGCGCTTTCTAGGGCAACAAGCACACGTGCAGGATCTTGTTCCTCGCCTCGCGTAAAGATACCAAATTGCAGAGATCCCTGCTCTGCCTCATTCGACGCTTTGCCAAGCATAGCCTTGATACGGCGTCCCGTTTGGCGAAGGCGATACTTGGAGGCAGACCAGCGACGCCAATCCTCAAGATTTTCTGGAGTTCTTAGTCCCATAGCTGCTTCAACCTTTGAATTCGATGTGCAAAAGTATGTTCTGCCAAAGTACGAGCTTGTCCTGCTTCACGAATTTTCTGAGCCCATGCAGGTTCAGAAAAAATTCGCTGACAAATTTCAATCAGCTCATCGCGCGATTGATAGACCAGAACCTCTTTACCTGGAACGTAATAACGATCAACATCTAAGCGATCAAGAATTTGAAGACCTCCCACACCAGATGCCTCAAAGGTTCGCATAGTAAACCCGTCCTGATCACCGTGAATATTGAGAGTCGCCGGTGATGATGCCATGACTCCGTATGCTTCGGAACGGTCTAGATCTCTACCCGTTTCAATATGCGGATGGTTAAAGTTGCGAGTTCGAGCGACGTCCCACCAGTGTCTCGACCATTGTTTCCCAAAAGCTTTAACTGGAAT
>JAUMUA010000015.1:23451-37041 GCA_030530925.1 Rothia sp. (in: high G+C Gram-positive bacteria)
CGGCTCACGATCACCATAGCGAGCACCAACAAAACTCACTGCTTCACAGGTTTTGCGCCCAATCGGCATTTTCGCGTCATAAGCCAGAGGAACTTCCAGCGCACCAAGCCCACGATCGTTCAATGTTTCTACGTCCAGAGGGCTGTAGCTAGCAATACGACCCAGTAATTCGTAGTCTGACTCTGAGTACCGCATACGACGTATTTCGTCGTACATCCAGGTACCAAATCGAACGGGCGACTCGTTCAAGAGCTCCCACCAGCGACGTCCTAGAATGTCGCCTTTAACCGTCAGCACGATATCTGGTCTTACGCGCTTAAAAGTCGTAATCGCTGCGTTGGTGACTGATTCCTGAGTGCTCTGCGGTTGAAACCGCTGGGGCAAATCATGGATTACCTTATTTTTGATACGCTCAGATAGCGTTCCAGGAGCATCATACAGATGGGTCGTGACGTTATAATTCAACTCCACTAAAGAATCTTGAATGGTTTTCCAGTATCCGTGAAAGACTGGGGAAACTAATAAAAGTTTGGGTTGGTACATCTACTCGGCAAGCCCTCGATCAGTTAATTCTTCTAGGGCAAGATCCCACGCTTCGCTTTTAGCACCTGGCACGGACCATGATTTCACAATGAAGTCTGCAATAGATTCACGCGCAGAGCGCTGAGCATGAGGCGCTCCCAAAGCATAGGCGCGGCTCATGTCAGCAAGAGCATGATTAATATCTCCAGCACGCTTAATCTCAACATGTTCAATATGAGACGTAGAGCCACCGGGAACGGCATCAATTGAATACTGTGCGAGTTGATCCAGAGTAATTCGCTCACCCGAGCCGCAGTTGAGGATTCGCGGAGAGTCAGCCGGTTCCGGCTGGTTCAAAAGACACCAAATTAAGAATTCAGCGACGTCGTCCACATGAATAAAATCGCGGGTTGCAGTACCGTCCCCATAAACGGAAAGATTCTTATTTTCACGAAGTCGCGCAAGGAATGCAGCTAACACACCCGTATAGGGATTGTGTAGAGCTTGACCAGGTCCGATGACATTTTGGGGACGGACAATGGTTGCGCCAATTTTTCCATAACATAGTTCACGTACAATTGATTCCCCCTCTGATTTAGTTTCCCCGTAAACAGAGAGAGGCTTGTGTGGGTCATCCTCTGTAGTGCCTCGGTTGGCAAAACCTTCACCATAGACAGCCCGTGAAGAGAGAGAAACAAAAGAGGCGTTCCATTTTACTGCATACTCTGCGGCAAGACGGGTACCTTCCACATTGACCTTTCGGTAGCGTTCTGTTTCGTACATGGATTGGGCGGTTCCGGTTTCGGCCGCCAAATGAATAATGGCATGAACCTCAGGGATTTGTGCCCAATCGGAACGCTCGGAAACATCACCCACATAAATTTCACCAGGAAATGCAGCTTTTTCAGCTTTAATATCCTGATGAACCTGTTCAAGTAGTGAGTCCAACGCGATAACTTCATGCCCTAGGCCAACGAGCTTTTGTGATGTTTTGAGGCCGATAAAACCGATACCGCCGGTGAGTAGTACTTTCATATTTCCCTTGTGATATTGCACGGTTGGTGAGATTTATTGCAGGGGTTTAGCAGGAATCCCACCCACTATTTCGCTGGGAGCAACGTTGGCAGTGACGACGGCTCCAGCACCTATGACGGCGTTATCCCCAATCGTCACGCCGCCCAGAATGCTGGCGTTCTGACCTATAAAGACGTTATTTCCAATATTGATGGGGCCACGAGTTGAGATTTTCCAGAGATTCCCAATGGTGTGCTCGCTACTGTTGACCATGACGTTATCGGCGAACACGCACCCAGAGCCAATATTTAGGTCAGCCACTGCATGTAGATGAGAGCGGTGCCCAATATAGGTGCCGTCACCAATATGCATAGCCCCCTCTTGCTCAGTCTGTAACCATGCCCCCTCCAAAATGGCTACCTTTGCTCCGATGCTGATTTGTTCGACCCCTTTGAGCTTCAAGGGAGAAATGAGAACACTCCCCTCCCCCCATGAGTTAAACGCGTGCGCGTAGATGCGCTTGGAGATTTGCTCATATAGTCGCCAGCGAATCGAAGGCGCTACTTCTGCAATTTTTTGATAAGGAATATTCACGCGGTACGCTCCAAATATTTGAGTTCTTCTCGAAGAATCTTAAGCGGGTTGACATCATCGTTACGTAGAGAGCGCACACCGTTAAAGATAAAATTTGCTCCGCTTACTGCTGTCAGCGCCAATTTCAAATGAGGATTGACCCCCCATTTCTGTGCGTAGCGAAACCGAGAATCCACAACCCATTGGCGGCGTCTTTGATAATCTCCGCTGGATGCTCCCCCAATGTGTTGTACCTGAAGATCTCCCGCATAATAACGTTTGAGGTTGTGCTGTTTCATGCGGTATTGGAAATCAACTTCTTCACTGTTCATAAAGAAGCTTTCATCCATTCCACCCAGTTTACGAAAAGTATCGGTACGCATTACCATGCATGCTCCAACTACCCAGTCAGTTTCTTGGGTTTTTCCTGGTAGGCACCGAACATCATGCCCTATTCCGCGATGCCACCAAGTATGTTTTTTGAAGCGAGCGAAGGGGGTAAACCATTCCCAAGCTGCTTGGAATGTTGTGGGGAATTTACGCCCAACCCACTGATGCTCACCGGTTTCGTCAACAACCATAGGGCTCAATAGCACATCACCTAACTCTTCTAACTTATGAACAGCTTTTTCTACAAAGGTTGCAGAAAGGATAAGATCGCTATTGAGGATCAGAAGATATTCTCCATTCGCATGATTCACCCCTGAATTCACGTTTGCACCAAACCCACCATTTTGGGCTCGATGAACAACGTTTACACCGGCAATGCAAGGGAAAGGCTTCGGTGAATTGTCGTCTGCGACGATAACCTCAAGCTCACCCCCATAGGTTTGTTCTTGAAGCGCTTTGACCAACTCGGTGGTTGGCCCCGCGTCTCCATAGTGCGGAATAACCGCTGATACTTTGGGTAGTGAGCGCATACATTCCCCTTGTAGTTCCCCTAGTGCTTATGCCACATAATAGCCCACAAATCGACTCAACTTCTTATACTCTAGAAAATACCCAAAACTTTGTGATAAAAATATGTATTTTTTAATCGAATGTCCCCTATCTCCTTATCAGGCACCCATGAAACATAATGAATCTGACCGTAAACGAATAAAATCATATTTCGAAAATACTAAAAGCGGATTAAATCTAGAGAGGCGCCTCAAACCCTTGGTGCGACGGATCGCTTTTCCAATCGTCAAGATCCTCCGTACAGGTCCTGAAGAAGTTATTATGATTCCCCCAATAGCTCGTGGGGGAAATTGGCTGTATGAGTGGATGGCTGCCGATATATATTCCCGTAGAAGAAACCACATCATAAAAGTAACGCGGGCTGAAGGTATGGCAGCTTGGCTCAATGAATTTCCACTCCTAGAAAAACTTACTCTTGACAAACACACGCCCTTTAGATGGCAACGCATCATAGGACATCACCAAGAACTGCATGAGCACTTCACATCTCATGATTTCGAATCATGTGTGAATACTTATATCTTGAGCTCCGAATCTTTTATGAATAGACGCAGACAATTAGAAAAATATGTATCCCCTGATACCCTCATTATCAATATTCGACGAGGAGACTATTACTCATTTCCAGTAATACAAGAAAAATTTGGAATTAGAACCGCTGAATATGTTCAAGTGGCTATTCAAGAAATAAGTTCGCAAACTAATTTTTCTGGGATTGTGGTCACTTCCGATGATTTAGAATGGTGTGCTCATCATCTTTCATTTCTCAATAACTATGCTCCAACACTCTTTACAAAGCTGGGCGATACCATGTTTGATGACTTAGCCATCCTGTCTCTGGGTTCACTCTTCATCCTCACAAACACCACCTTTGGATATTGGGGTGCATACATAGCTGCTGTTCATCAACCCACTACTGTATTAGTCCCAGATGTACATGAGCGGACTGATTCCATGGCCATTCCTCATCAGCACTTACCTTCGTGGATACAAATCCCCAGCCCAGAAGGTTCTTGGTTGGACAACAGTCATTAGAATCTCTAAAAAATTCTGTGACTCAGAGAAGAGTTCTCACTGCAGTTTATACACCTTAACATCAGTAAAAACAGACTTCTAGGTGACCTTATAAGGAGAGCTGAGAGATAACACCATACCAAGAACAGAGTTTTAGGTAGGATAATCAGCTACGGTAGAAATTACTTGTCATACGAGAAAAGGGACTATGGGTTTATTTGATTTAAGTGGGTTAAGGCGTAAAACCGCACAGTCACAAAGACAACAGAAAAGTTCTCAGAGTAACTTGCCAAAATTTTCTGACCATCATGTGCTTTTCATTTGCACAGGGAATATTGCGCGTTCTGCGGCAGCAGAAATTTTGGCAAGGAGCATGAGCACTGAAAGCGGTTGGACTTTCTCTAGTGCAGGTATTGGCGCGGTGGTGAATCATCCCGTGGCTCAATTTGTCGACGTCGAATTAACTCAGCGCCAGGGAGACATCGCTTCTCACCGAGGCAAACAAGTAACCTACGAAATGCTCCAACAATCCACCCTGGTTTTGGTAATGGAGATTGAGCACTTGGACTGGATTATTAGGGAATGGCCAGAATTCAGACCAAAGATTCACTTGTTGAAGCAGATGGCACGCTTACGCAATGAGGCAGGACGTCGAGCCGATCCCATATCATTCATGCAAACCACCGCCGACATCCCAAGCCGTAAAGATAATATTGCGGACCCTTATCGAAAGGGCCCATCGGCAGCAGCGCAAGCCGTGCGAGAAATTGAAGCAGCTCTTGAAGTCATCGTACCGTGGCTTGGCACCGTGAATAACAAATCATGAGGGAGCCTTCAGTTTTAGTGGGCACTCCCGACTTAGATTATCCAGGCAACTGACCTAGCTCCACTAGGTGAGCAAATTCAGAATTCTCACTACGCACTTCTTCAAAGGTGCCACGAGAAATTATTTTTCCTTCTGACATAAAAATAAGCTGGTCAACATCGCGAATCGTAGATAATCGGTGAGCCACTATAATAACTGTGATTTCCTTTGCCAATCTATTGATAGCTAAAGTGATTTTATGTTCGGTCTCGTTATCCAACGCAGATGTGGCTTCATCCAAAAACAACACACTTGGATTGCGATAAATTGAACGCGCTATGCCCAAACGCTGACGCTGGCCACCGGAAAGACGGGTCCCCCGTTCACCAATAACGGTGTCAAGACCGTCTTCAAGATTAGCGACGACGTCTTCTAATTCAGCAATTCGTAGGCATTCTGCAATGCGTTCATCGTCAATTTCCGCAGGACGCAGACCGTATGCGATTTCTTCACGCACTGTTCGCCCGCTAAGAAATACGTCTTGTGGAACATAGCCCACGCGAGAGTGCCATTCGCGAAGGTGTTTATGAACCTCTTGATTATTAAAGAAAACTTTTCCGGACTTTGGTTCCATTAGACCAAGAAGAATATCAATCAACGTGGTTTTACCTGAACCAGAGCCACCTACAATAGCCAACGACGATCCTGCAGGTACCGTGAAGTTGAGATGGGATAGGACATCGGTGTTACCGGTGGGGTATCGGAAAGAAAGATTCTCTACAATGAGATTGATTTTTTTGATAACCGGATTAATCTGGGCGAATTCTCCCACTTCAGGTTCAGCATCAATGAAACCAACGTTACGTCTAGTCATGGTTTTGAGTTCACGGTCAAAAAGCTCAACAGCGGGCACTCCAGCCCTCATCATACCCAGTGAGGCCACCAACCGTACAAAGCTAGGGAGGATTCTGACGCAAGCTCCTGCAAAAACTATAAGATAAGCAGCGGATTCCAAACCTGTGGTGCTTACCATCATCGCCAGAATAAGTGCAATACCTACGATAAAGATAATCTCTAAGAGGTATTTGGGGAGATCTTGATAGAAAGTTCTACGACGTTCAGCGTCCACGGCTTTGAGTCGAGCATCTTGAAAATCGTAAATCTTGCGAGGTATCATCCCCATTATCCGGTTCTCACGGAAACCGTTAATAGCGCTCAGAGTTGCGTGAGAAGCAACCCAGCTCATCTCTAACGATTTAGCGCCTGCTTCCCTATTCTTGTTTTTCAAGAAGTGTTGCAAAAGGAATGCGGATATTCCAAAGTAGAGAAATGCGATGCCAGCTTGTATTGGCATCATGACCAAAAGCATACACATCAGCATAAGAATGGTGGTGCCTTCACCGATCACCGCTAAGAGGCCACCAACAAATGCTGAGTACACGTGGGCGTTTGCATCGTTAGTTGCTCGTAGAATCTCTGCGGTACTGCGAGTGCGATGATTAAGGTAGCTGTCATTCATATAAGCTTCCAGGAGCGTTACTGAACTAGCCGCTTGCTGTTTAGCAAGAAAACCTCCACTCCACCATTTGATGATGAGCGAGAAAACACCCTTGAACACGAAAGCCACCACAAGAATTAAGCTGGTGTAAATTACCATTTCGTTTCGACCAGGATTACCCAGGATGCGGTGAAGAGATCCAAGATAACCGGTAGTGAAATCTGCACCCGTAGCTACCTGAATAATCGGTAATATTGCAGCTACGCCCACCAGGTCTAATAACGAAACAAGAAATAGTAAAACTATATTTGCGATAAGAATATAAAAGGCTTTTCCTGGAAAGAAAAGTCTGATTCTCTCATAAAAATTTTTCAAAAAAGAATCCCCTTGACTGAATATGCGAGTGTCACTGTTGATTCTACGTTTAATTATCGAGGAGTTATACATACTTTCGCAGTGCGTTCGGTTACCTATTAGTAAAGATACTTCCCTCATCAGGTCCGGCTTCACTTTGAGAATTTTTCAAAAAATTCTCAAAGTAGCGTAGATACTAGCCAAAACGGTATGACCTATGAGATTTACCTACTCCAACAATAAGTAATGTTCAAATATTGAACATGTCACCTGTGTGGTCTCTGAAAGTAACTATTATGGACTAACTCAAATACACAAACTGTACATACATCAGAAATACGCTTGGCACTAACAATAACGAACTATATCGCTTCTATAAAATGATTTCGCCGATGAGTTCTACCGGTGAAATACTAAAGAACTGCGCTTTACCCTTCTTAAGATAATTCAGCCTCAGGCACATACTACCTGAGGCTGAATCTGCTCTATAACTTATATTAGTTCGAGCGTCCGTTGAACAAGCTGGTCACTGAACCGTCTTCAAACACTTCCTTGATAGCTAAAGCAATCAAAGGAGCAATTGAAAGAACAGTGAGATTCTCGAAACGCTTCTCATCTGCAACTGGCAGGGTGTTGGTAACAACTACTTCACGGGCACCTGAGTTAGCCAAACGCTCAACAGCAGGGTCTGAGAACACGGGGTGGGTTGCGGCAATAATGACGTCCTTAGCACCACCATCTTTCAGTACCTGGACCGCGCCTGAGATGGTTCCACCGGTATCAATCATGTCGTCAATGAGAACCGCGGTGCGACCCTTGATATCACCCACAACAGCCTTTGAAACTGCCTGGTTAGGAACATTAATATCACGTGACTTATGAACGAATGCCAACGGTGCGCCACCGAGTAGCTCTGCCCACTGCTCAGCCACGCGTACGCGTCCAGTATCGGGAGAAACGACAGTGACGTTCGAGACGTCTTCAACGGTAGAACGCACGTGATCTGCCAACAATGGAATTGCCATCAAGTGATCTACGGGCCCGTCAAAGAAACCCTGAATTTGCGCGGTGTGCAAATCAACGCTCATCAAACGGTCAGCGCCAGCGGTCTTGTACAAATCAGCAATCAAACGAGCCGAGATAGGTTCGCGGCCCTTGTGCTTTTTGTCCTGACGGGCGTAAGGGTAAAAGGGTGAGACCACGGTAATCGAACGTGCCGATGCTCGCTTAAGCGAGTCAATCATGATGAGCTGTTCCATAACCCACTCGTTGATGGGTGCGGGGTGTGATTGCACTACGAAAGCGTCTTTACCACGAACTGAATCTTCAAAGCGAACGTAGGTTTCACCATTTGCAAAGTCATAAGCTGAAGTAGGGAGCACTTCGCAACCTAGTTCTTTTGCAATCTGTTCAGCCAATTCTGGGTGGGCGCGTCCTGAAACGAGCACCATTTTCTTTTCGCCGGGATTAGTAATCTCCGTCATGATTTACTTGTCGCTTTCCTCAGAAGAGTTGTTAGCATCTGCGCCTGCCTCCTGTGCAGCTTTTGCTGCGGCGGTGCCTGCGCGATTCTTCAACACCCAGCCCTCAAAATTGCGCTGGGGAGCTTCATTGATTGCCAGTGCGCCGGCAGGAACGTCTTTACGAATCACAGTACCAGCACCTGAGTAAGCGCCGTCGCCAATCACCACGGGGGCAACGTACATGTTGTCTGATCCCATGCGTACATTGTTGCCCACAGTGGAACGGTGTTTGTTGACGCCGTCATAGTTGACAAAGACGGACGCCGCCCCAATATTGGAATTTTCGCCGATAGTTACATCGCCAGCGTAGGAAAGGTGGGGCAACTTGGAACCCTTGCCGATTTCAGCATTCTTGGTCTCCACGAACGTGCCAATCTTGCCAGACTCGTGCAATACGGTACCCGGACGAAGGTAAGCGAAGGGACCAACAGTTGCGCCGTCTTTAATCTTCGCGTGCGAACCGTGGGTGCGGGCAATCGTAACGTTCTGCCCAATCTCTACGTTCTTGAGAGTTGAATCAGGACCAACCACAGACCCGGTACCAATCGAGGTGGTCCCCTGCAACTGAGTGCCGGGGAGAATTGTGACGTCGTTTTCAATAATGACGGTGGAATCAATCCAGGTGGTCTGCGGGTCAATGATGGTCACACCGTTGCGCATGTGCATTTCTACCAAGCGGTCATTGAGCTTACGACCCAGTTGAGCCAGCTGAACACGATCGTTGGCGCCTTCAACTTCCCAGCGATCGTCAATTGCTAGGGCTGACGTGCGGTGACCATCTTCGCGAGCAATCGAAAGAACATCGGTAATGTACTTCTCGCCCTGTGCGTTATCGGTGGTCACCTTAGTGAGCGATTCGCGTAAAACCTTGGCATCAAAAGCGTAAATACCTGAATTGATTTCAGTGATTTTAAGTTGCTCTTCGGTTGCGTCTTTTGCTTCAACGATGGCAGTAACTTCGCCCGAGGCCGAACGTACTATACGTCCGTAAGAACCGGGATCCGCAATGTTAGTGGTAAGAACGGTAACCGCGTTGCGGTTTTCCTCGTGTTCTGCAATAAGCTCGCGCAGAGTCTGCGCACGAAGTAAGGGGACATCACCGTAGGTAACAACAACGGTTCCCTCCACCAATTCAGATTCGTCCAGTCCTAGAAGACCTACTTCCACCGCACGCCCGGTGCCGGGAATCTCGTCCTGATCGACGATTGTGACGTTGGAATCGAAAGCGAGAATATGTTGCGCTACTTTATCGCGCTGAAAACGAACGACAGCGGCAAGGCGCTGAGGGTTGAGATCTTGAGCTGCAGCAAGTGCGTGCTCAACCATGGAGCGACCCCCGATGCCGTGCATCACTTTGGGGGTTTCAGACTTCATACGAGTTCCAGCCCCTGCGGCTAGAACAATAACAGCTGATGGGGCATTCTGATCTGCGGTATTCACAGTCTTAGAACTCCTAGAGTGTGGGAAGCCGCCTACCAGATTTGTCTTGTTGAACAAGTAGACGTAGCTCCGCCACTAGGACTCGAACCTAGAATAACGGCTCCAAAGGCCGCTGTGTTGCCTATTACACCATGGCGGATCATCTAGTGAACGTGAAAATAACACGAAGTAGCCAGACAGTTTTATATAATAGCAAAAGTTATCGAAGATGGAAAAATCGCAACCCGGCCTCTCTTTACACAGCTTGTAAACTATTACGCATGGCACATCTACTCGGCGGCGAATCGCTACACCTAGAATTCCCTACTCGCACCATCTTTGAAGGCATCACCGTTGGCGTCAATGAGGGCAACCGCATTGGCATTGTGGGTAAAAACGGTGACGGTAAATCAACCCTTCTTTCGCTGTTGGCAGGCAGATTAGAGCCTGATTCAGGCAAGGTAACGGTACGTTCGGGAACGCGCATCGGTTTTCTTGATCAATCAGATGTGCTTGATAACAACTTCACCGTGGGCGAGGCGATAGTTGGTGATATCCCCGAATACGAATGGGCATCAGACGCTAAGATTCGTGACGTTATTCACGGGCTGGTTTCCGATCTCGATTGGAATGCCAATGTGCAGTCTCTCTCGGGAGGGCAACGCCGCCGTGTGGCACTTGCCTCGCTTCTCGCAGGCGACTGGGACGTTCTGATGCTCGATGAACCCACTAACCACCTTGATGTAGAAGCCATTACCTGGCTCGCTCAGCACCTCAAAAATCGCTGGTCTAAAAATGCCGGCGGTTTACTCGTGGTCACCCACGACCGCTGGTTTCTTGACGAAGTCTGCACCGATACCTGGGAAGTTCACGACGGCATTGTCGAGCCTTTTGAAGGTGGTTACGCAGCCTACATTCTGCAACGAGTAGAACGTGACCGCCAAGCTGCGGCAGTGGAAGCTAAACGTCAAAATTTGATGCGCAAAGAACTTGCCTGGTTGCGCCGCGGTGCGCCGGCACGCACATCCAAACCCAAGTTCCGCATTGACGCGGCGAACGAATTGATTTCCGACGTCCCGCCGGTACGTAACTCCATTGAGCTCTCTCGGATGGCGGTCAGCCGTCTGGGTAAAGATGTGGTGGATATTGAGAACGTGGATGTATCTTTTGAGGATCCAACCCAGCCCTCAGGCCAACGCGACGTTCTCAAAAAAGTCACCTGGCACATTGCTCCCGGTGAGCGAACCGGCATTTTGGGCGTGAACGGTGCGGGCAAATCAACTCTGTTAGGGCTGGTGACTAAAGCGGTACAACCCACTCACGGGCGCGTCAAACACGGCAAAACCGTGAGCATTGCTACCCTCACTCAGCAACTGAACGAGCTCAAAGAAGTTGAGAACGATCGTGTATCTGATGTGATTGGGCGCAAGCGAACATCCTACGTCACCGAGGGTAAAGAGATGACGCCGGGGCAATTATTAGAGCGTTTGGGATTCACCAGCGCGCAACTCTCAACACCGGTCAAGGATCTTTCGGGTGGTCAAAAGCGCCGCCTACAGTTGCTCTTAATTTTGCTCGATGAACCCAACGTTTTGATTCTCGATGAGCCCTCTAACGATCTTGATACCGACATGCTGGCAGCGATGGAAGATTTGCTCGATACTTGGCCGGGCACTTTGCTCGTTGTTTCGCACGACCGTTATCTGATGGAGCGAGTCACCGATAACCAATATGCGCTCATCAACGGTGCCTTCCGCCACCTCCCGGGTGGCGTCGAGGAATACTTGCAACTTTCAGCTACGGGCGCGGGGGGCAAGTCAGCGGGCGCTCAGACCACTGATAGTTCTCCTTTGGGTAAACAGGGGTCTAACGACGGTCGCGCCGTTCCGGCAGGACCCAAGGCGAGCGGTGCGGAGATTCGCGCGGCGCAAAAAGAAATCAATCAAATTGATCGTAAGTTAGAGAAACTTTCTTCTGCCAAAACAAGCTTGCATGAAAAGATGGCCGCTCATGATCAGAGTGATTACGAAGGTCTGGGTAAGTTCAGCGCTGAGATTTCACAGATTGACGAAGAAATTGAAGCGCTTGAAATGCGCTGGATGGAGCTTTCAGAAATTGTGGAGTAATTCTGGTTCGCTATTTATTTCAGTGCAAAGACCGAAGGCTTACCACAGTTAAAGCCCCCAACCGCGCATAGATTCTGGTTTTTTATGGAGCATTTTATATTCAACCCAACCCATAAATATGCCAGACTTTGTAGCTATCTTTTCGGCGTATTCTCTGGTTGAAAAATTTTTTTCCCCAGAGAATACGCCTACTGCCGAAAGTAGTGAACGCAACAGACTCAGCGCAGGATTGTGCCCGTTCGTTATGGGATTAGTCTTCCAAATTTCTAAATCATCAATGAGTAAAGCAGCGCTTTTAGCTCGTCGAAATAATAGTTTTAGAGGTTTACGTTGCTCCGCTGGAACACGATAGGCAATGCAGGACGCGCGCATCGTTCCTGGGGTAAACCCAGCGGAAAAAGCCCTGTATCCAAATTCATTATCCTCAGCCCCTGGCTCATAAACGGGATCAAACCCACCCAGACGAATCATCAAATCTTTAGTAATTCCAAAGCTCCCGCCGGGAAATATGGGCCATTAAAATACTTTTCTGGAACCGCAGGATACCCGCCACAGAAAAGTTCTTTTTCGCTCAATGCTCTTTGCGCATGGGCAACATAGTGTGCTGAGAGCGCATCATCAGCATCACAAAAAATCAGCTGACTTCCGCGAGCATGGCGCGCCCCCACATTTCGCGCATAAGAAGCTCCGGCAAGTTCGTTGGCTTCAATCGCCTGAATATCTAACCGATCCCGCCAATTTTCAACTAATTGCGCAGAATTATCGGTGCAGTTATTGAGTACCACCAATACTTCAAAAGGTTCAGCGCCCTCTTGACAATGAATAGATTCCAATTGCAAATCCAGCGTAAGAGCTGCGTTATGGCAGGGAATAATAATTGAGGTTTTTACCGGCACAATACTCTTCTCGGCTTTTACAATCGCCACCGCAATTGTAGGTCATAATAAATCCTGATTTATCCCTCATGGTAGCAAAAGACCACTCTAGAATATGCGCAGTTTTATGTGCTCACTAGTAATAAGATAAAAAGAGCCGGTTTATATTTCTTGAACTTCTCTACCCCCGAACAGGTACATTTAGTGCAGAACGAAACGTTTTTTCCATACCTCAACGACTATCGTATTTTGGTGTTATCTCCTCATTTAGATGATGCGGCTTTTAGCGCCGCCGAATTGATTCGCACCTGCACCCCCGAGGTTTGGACGGTCTTTGCGGGCATTCCTGCGCAGAACGTAGTGACGGCGTGGGATCAACATGCTGGTTTTAGTACTGGCGAGGAACAAATGACGGCGCGGCGTCAAGAAGACTTACGGGCTTTCGCGGGGTATTCCGGCGCTGTAGAGCACCTAGATTTTCTCGAACGAGCGTATGTTTCTCCTGCTCAGCGCACTAAAGATATGACCGCGTTGGTGCACCGAATTCAGCAATGGCTTGACGAAAGCCCGCAGTCGGCAGTTATTTTTCTCCCCGCAGGAGCAGGAATTTATATGCCTGAACCTCTCTGGAAAAGGTTCAACCGCAAGCCTCTTTCGCAGGCTGTGGCGGCAAATCAGGCGGGTTTGGCAGCCCCTCAAGAACGCGCACATCCCATTGACGACGTCGTCCCGAGTGACGACGCCGCTACCGCCGCAGTGCCTGCTTCCACCGCTCCCAACAAGCAATTTAAAGAGCAGGCGATGGCTCAAGCTCGTAGCTTTTTACATAAAGTTCAAACTGCCCGTCGTGCTTTTTATCAAAAACAAGGCATGCTCGCTAATGAAGATCATCTGATGCTGAGAGATG
>JAUMUA010000114.1 GCA_030530925.1 Rothia sp. (in: high G+C Gram-positive bacteria)
TATTGGATCGGTTGGTGGAGCAGGGTTACTTGCGCCAGCGCGCCACCGGTTGGTTTTGGACTCATTCTGAGAACGCCTCTGATTTGGTTGATTTGCGCGGTGGTGGCGGATCGCCGCTTCAAATCATTGATATTGAAACCGGCACGGTAATTGGCACCATGGACGCCGGTCAAGCGCATCATCAAGGGCATACCGGGGCGATTTACACGCACCAATCTGCCACCTACGTGGTGGAAGAGTTAGACCTTGAGAACCGGGTTATTGCGGTATCGCGCGTTTTTCCGGACTATTTTACTCAGTCGCGTGATTTGACCGAAGTGAAGATTCTTTCGGAAGAACGCAGCGAATCATGGGGGCCGGTCACCATGCACTTTGGTCATGTTCGCGTGCGCACCCAAGTGGTTTCGTATCAGCGTAAATCGTTGATTGGTCAAGAGACGCTCGGTGAAGAATTTCTTGATTTACCTCCTCAGAATTTGATGACAACCGCCGTCTGGTTCACCATGGAACCCACGGTGATGAGCGGTGCTGGTGTTCATGAAGCAGATTTCCCCGGAACGCTTCACGCCGCTGAACACGCTTCGATTGGTTTGTTGCCACTAATTGCTACGTGCGATCGCTGGGACATTGGCGGGCTTTCCACCGCACTTCACATGGACACCGAAAAACCCACCATCTTTGTCTACGACGGGCACCAAGGCGGTGCTGGCTTTGCTGAGCGCGGGTTCGACGCCGCGCGTCATTGGCTCAGCGCCACCCTCGATACGATTTGTGCGTGTGAGTGCGAGTCGGGGTGCCCCTCGTGCGTGCAGTCCCCTAAATGTGGCAACCGCAATGAGCCGCTGGATAAGGACGGAGCTGCGAAACTCTTGGCAGCTATGCTCAAGAATGCCGACGCCGCCGCACACCCTGATGCACCCTCAGGCAAGCCCAACGAGCGCTAGGAAATAGGGGCTGAGCAATAGGCGCTAGACAACCGACAGAAAAATCAGCAACGCCATCTGTTAGCTGTTTTACTGTTGCGGCGGTCCCGCTCGCGCCCCCGCTTCTGCCGGTCCTAGTGCGGCAAATGGACCGGAAATTTTGCAATTCACGCGCACATCAATGGTGCCCGAATGCTGGGCAGGTGCCACGCAGTTCACCAATTCAGCCTTGTTTTGTCTCGCCACTTGGGCTGCGACCTCGCATGGCTCCCCACTGCGTAACCCACGAGCGGCATCAGCGGCGGCGAGGGCGCTGAGATCTGCAGCTGAAAGAGCACGGTGATTTGCCGCGAGCGCACCAATCAGTCCCGCTACTGCCACCGCGAGTATCAATAAGACTGCGATGATTCCCAAGCTCATCACGGTTCCAGAACCACGTTCGTTACTTGATTGCGGGCGGGCGATCTGTTCGCTTGTAGTTTGGGCGCTTGCGATGCGATTATCTGCGAAACGAGTACGTAGCCTCATATTTCTCATGCTGTTTCTGCCCTTTCCCGGCGCGCTCAGGGCGACTTCTCGGTAGGCGTGGCTGCCTCGGCATGAAGCGTCCAATCGAAAAGTTCACCGGTGATTCCCGGCGCTTTGCGTGAAGTGCTCACGCGGCTAAACTCGCCGTCGTCGGTAATGGACACTGCCACCGATGCATCAACTTCGTGCGCGATTCGTTCCACGGTCTGTGCCGATTCGCCGCGCGCCACCGCGCGAGCGCTCACCCTGGCAGACTCTTCCACTTTGAGCTGGGTAACTCCCACTGAGACGCATCCCAGAAGGAGCCCCAGCACAAAGATGACAGCCGGTAGCGCAACCGCGAACTCTGCGGTAACAGCCCCGGATTCTGCAGAATTAGGCTCCTGTGGAGAGCGCATTCTGAACAATTCCCATAAGCAGTTGGCGCACTTCGTCGGATTTCAAAATGACGACGAGCAAGCCGGCGAACCCGACGGCGGCAAGCATGACGATGCCGTATTCTGCCGTGGTGGCGCCCGCTTCGGGGTCTGCGGAAATATCGACGAGTTCGCCTTCAATCGGTTTGACGGCGGTGATGGGGCGGTGGTCTGAATGATTCATGTTTTTCATTATTTTCTCCTGAAAAATATTGGATTCGTGTTGTTGGATGGAAAGAAATTTCTTTAGAAACCGAGGGCCGGAATCAGCGATATGAGCACCGGTATCACCCCCAAACAAATGAATGCGGGCAGTGAGCACAACCCCAGCGGCACCACGAGCTTTACTCCGAGCCGAGCGGCAGATTGCTCTGCAAAGCGGTAGCTATGACGCCGTTGCCGATCTGCCATGACGGTAAGTAGTTCGGCGGTGGGTGCCCCGGTTTCTAGTAGAAA
>JAUMUA010000115.1 GCA_030530925.1 Rothia sp. (in: high G+C Gram-positive bacteria)
CCATGGGGGACTGGATGAAGTCTACGCCGTCGGTCTGCAGGTTGTTAATCATGATGGCGTTCAGCGGCCAGTGCAGGCCCAGGGGAACCATGAAGAGGTAGAGGCCGGCAATGAGGCCACCGACCAGCCAGGGGGCGATTTCGTTAACGCCGCCGATGAAGTCAGAGATAGCCAGCGCGAACTTAATGCCGATGGGGCCAATCAGGAAGGCAGTCAGGGGAACCAGAATCATGACGGAGAACATGGGCACGAAGACCATGTGCAGCATGGTGGGGATGACCTTCTTGAGGAAGCGCTCTAGGGGTGCCAGCAGGGCTGCTGCGAAGAGGGGCGGGAAGATCTGGCCGGTGTAGTTCATGACGTAGAGGGGCAGCTCAAGGCCCAGGAAGGGGACGTGGACGACGCCATCTACGGCAATGTCAGCGAAACCCTGGAAGGTGCCGGTCATCAGAGCGGCGGGGATAGCGGCACCGACCCACATGTTAGTGCCCAGGCGCTTAGCTGCGGTTGCACCCAGCATGATGGGCATAAACTGCAGCACCGAGAGGGCAGCTGCCAGCATGATGAACCAGAAGGGGAAGGCTGCGCGCCACTCATTGAGCATAGCGGCAGCGGCGTCGGCATCAGCCAGGCGAGGGCCGTTGACGATGTCGATGTTAACAACCTGGCCGGTGAGGTCGGTGTACTGACCGAAGTAGCCCAGCTGCTGCAGGAAGACGATCAGGGTCAGGATCATGGAGGTGCCCAGCAGGGCCCAGAGAATGGGGCGGAAGGAGTCTGAGAGCACGTCGAAGACACGGGTGACTACGCCGGCCTTCTTCTCCTCAGTGGCCACGGCACTCTTGGAGGAGTTTTCTCCTACGGATCCCATGCCGGGGAGCTTGAGCATTTCGTTGTAGACTGACTCGACCTTGTCACCGAGGACGACCTGGGTCTGGCCGGACTGTTCGATAATGGAGAGTACGCCGGGGATTTTCTCAATCTTGGTGCGATCGATGGCGCTGTTGGATTTGGGGGTCACGCGCAGGCGGGTAGCGCAGTGGGTAAAGTGCGAGATGTTCTCGGGGCCGCCCAGGCCTTCGAGAATCTGCTCGCCCATCTGTGAGTTATTCACGGGTGGAACCTTACTGGTGTGTGTGGACTGTCGACCGGTTTTTAAGACGGAAAAGACCCGAGCTGCTTATCGTGCCGTCCAACTCCGAGGGTAGACGGGTGCTCATCATGGGTCTTGGGTGCGGGTGCACCGGTGCCCTGTGAGCTGATAGCAACTCAGGTCTTGCCTGCTAAACCAGTAACAATCCTGATGATTGACTACATAGAGTGTGGGGTATGTACCCCGTTCGTGGTCAAGCGTACTCCCTGGAGCTAGCCCTGTGCAAGTACTTGCGGATGTTTGGCTCGGAGCCAGGCCGTGTGTAGGCGCAGATTGACTTCCATAGCTAGGCAGCCGAGCCAGCGTAGCTAGTAAATATGCTCCGCTAGGAATGGTGAACTGGTGGTACCAGAGCGAAATCGGGAGGACCAGAACTAGAGCTAGCCCAGCATACATACCGGCCACAATAGCCAGGCGGACACCGCGGACCGGGCGCACCACTGTAGTGATGTTGTAGATACCCATGAATACCAGAGCGATGAAGGTAGCTGTCTGTATTTCTGAAGTGGTCACCGCAGTCAGGGTACGGCCGTAGCCGTTCACAAAGACCAGTACCCCTGTGATAATAAGGGCTGCCGGTAGGGCATAGTGCAGGGCTCTGCCCAGGAAGCCGCTGACGTAGCGGCGGGTGTTGGGCAACATGGTCAGGAAGAAGGCCGGCCCGCCCACGATCAGTAGGTCAGCAGTGGAGTATTGGCGGGGGAGGAAGGGGAAGGTCCAGCAGAGCAGGCCCAGGGTGAGACCCAGCAGAATAGCGAAGGCTGTTTTGGTGAGGAAGAGATTGGTAACCCGCTCGATATTGGCAATAATCTTACGACCCTCAGCCAGTACTGCAGGTAAGCGGTCAAAGCGACCATCGAGCAGTACCAGACGGGAGACTGCCTTGGTAGCCGGGGCCGCGTTGCCCATAGCGATGCCGAGATCGGCGTGTTTGAGGGCCAGGGCGTCGTTGATGCCGTCGCCGGTCATGGCAACCACGTGCCCGGCCTCGCGCAAGCCCAGCACCATATTTTTCTTCTGTTCCGGTGAGACCCGGCCAAAGACGGCATGGGTGCGGGCAGCTTCTACCAGCTCAGGGCCAGATTCAGGCAGAGTTGAGGCATCTAGAGCCCCGGCTGAAAGATCCATTCCGGCTGCGTTTGCGGCTGCCGCTACGGTGCGGGGGT
>JAUMUA010000016.1:0-3679 GCA_030530925.1 Rothia sp. (in: high G+C Gram-positive bacteria)
CCAAAAATAATCAGTTTAACTTATCAGTTATATTGACAATAAAAATTGGCATAGAAAATCGCACCTGCTCAACCATATTTCTGGATTCAGCAGGTGCGATGGATGGGAACTTAGCTAAAAATTTAGCATTCCCCAGGAATCAATCCCCTAGGAAAGTCCGAACATGTTGCCGTTCTCGTCAAACCCCATATTCTCTGCCGCCGGGGTCTTAGCAAGACCTGGCATAGTGCGCATGGTGCCGCAGATAGCGTAAACGTAACCCGCACCAGCTGCCAAACGAACTTCACGAACAGGCAAAGTCCACCCGGTAGGAGCGCCCTTCAGCGATGCGTCAGAGGAAATGGAAAGGTGAGTCTTAGCAATCACTACCGGCAAATCGCCAAAGCCAAGCTCTTCAAACTTCTTGAGCTGCTTCTTAGCAGCAGGAGCAACCTCAATACCGTCTGCCCCATACACCTTGGTAGCAACCTTCTCGAGCTTGGTTTCTAGTGAGTCAGAATCCTCATAAGTGTAGGTCAATTCGCTCTGATCATTGCAGGCTTCAACCACTGCCTCAGCAAGTTCAGTCACACCTGCGCCACCTTCAGCGACACCGCGGTGGGTAGCCACGCGTGCGCCAGCTTCCCGAGCGATCTCGCGAATAGCCTCATGCTCAGATTCGAAGTCAGAGGGGAAAGCATTAATCGCAACCACGGGTTGAACGCCAAAGCTACGGACGATTTCAATATGCTTCTGCAGGTTAGCTGCACCAGCCTTGACGTCGGAGGGTGACTCTTTGAGCATATCCTCGGGAAGAGGTTTACCAGGAGTAATTTTGTAGAGACCTGAGTGCGACTTCAGCGCACGAACGGTCACCACAAGAACCGCCGCATTAGGCTTGAGCCCTGACTTGCGGCACTTCACGTTGAAGAATCGCTCTGCACCCATGTCAGCACCGAAGCCAGCTTCGGTAATTACGTAGTCGGAGTGCTCAAGGCCCACGTAGTCAGCAACAACCGAGGAGTTACCGGTAGCAATGTTGCCGAACGGGCCAGCATGAATCAGCGCTGGGGTGTGCTCTAGGGTCTGTAACAAGTTGGGGTTGATGGCGTCCTGCAACAAGATTGCCATTGCGCCGTCAGCACCAAGATCCTTGGCTGTTACGGGTTCGCCGTCCATGTTGTAACCAATAACAATACGGGCTAGGCGGTTGCGCAGGTCCTCAAAGCTTGAGGATAGCGAAACGATAACCATGACCTCAGATGCTGGTGTGATATCGAAACCGGTTTCGCGGGGCACGCCGTCCATGCGCTCCCCCAAACCAACGATGATGTTGCGCAACGAGCGGTCGTTCATGTCCATGACGCGGCGCCATGAAATGTTGCGGATGTCGATGTTGAGTTCGTTGCCGTGGTGCAGGTGATTGTCAATCATGGCAGCAAGCAAATTGTGTGCACTGGTAATCGCGTGGAAGTCACCGGTGAGGTGAAGGTTGAGCTTTTCCATGGGCACAATCTGCGAATAGCCACCGCCCGCTGCGCCGCCCTTAACACCGAAAACCGGGCCAAGCGCTGGTTCACGCAAGGTGAGAGTCGCATTCTTGCCAATCTTGTGCATGCCCTGTGCCAAGGACACAGAAGTTGCAGTTTTGCCTTCACCGAGAGGGGTGGGAGTCACTGCGGTGACCACGATGTACTTAGAACCACGCTTAAGGGCGTTTTCTGCGTTGGTGGTCTCATCAAGTTTTACCTTAGCAACGTATTTTCCGTATGCCTCAAGGCGGTCTTCGCTGATGCCGGTGCGCTCAGCAATTTTGACGATGGGTTCCATCTCGGCATTCTGTGCGATTTCGAGATCGGAAGGGAAGGGCTTACTCACAGGTGACTCCTTTGTCAGGTTTAGTAATTCCTTTCCCTATCTTAGTGGTCGGCGTCTCTTTTGCCGAACTGTTTACCCTCTTTTGCGACGGAATTGTTGGTGACAGCAATTGCAGCATCAAATATTTTTGAGCACCCACGTATTCAACGTGAGCGCTCTGTGCAGGCGCATGGCGGGGAGGGTGTTGAGGGTGTGGTTATCCGGTGGTGTTTGGGCTGCCCAGGTGTAGAAACCTGCGGCGTAGGTGATGGTTGCTTCGAGGTAGTGGGGTGGGGCTTGTTGGAGGGTTTGTGAGTAGTTGGTGAGTTTGTTGATGTTGTGGTGGGGGTTGTGGGTGAGGAGGTCGACGATGAGGGCGGCGGAGTCGAATGCTGGGGGTCCGGTACAGGTCCAGGGCCAGTCGACGATGGTTGCTGTGTTTTTGGGTGTGATGAGGATGTTGTCGGAGCGGAGGTCGGTGTGGTTGTAGGTGGTGCCGGTGAGGTGTGGGCGGAGGTGGGCGTTGATGTAGGCGCTGAATTCAGGGGCGCGTTGGTTGAGAGTGGGTATGTGGGAGATGAATTCGGTGTAGTCGGGGTGGTTTTTGAGGTGACTGTATTGGTGTGGGGTTATTTCTTGGTGGGCTAGGGTGTCCCAGGCTCCGATTTCGTCGGCGAGGGATTCTGCGGTGGTGTGGAGTTTGAGGTGTTTGGGTACTGTGAATTGTGCAAGTTGGTCGAGGGCATTGAAGACGGCGGTGAGTTCGTTGTGTTCCCAGTGGTGTTGCGGGTGGTTGCCTTCGATGTCTTCGATGAGTATGGCGACCCAGCCGTTGAGTTCTGTGGTGGCGATGAATTTGGGGACGGGTGCGGTGGGTGGGATTTGTTGAAGGATGTGTGCTTCTTGGCGATGTAGGGTTGCGGTGAATTCTTGGGTGGCTGAGTTGACGGCTTTGAGAAAGGCTCGTTGACCGTTTGAGAATTGGAGTCGATCAGCTGTGCCCAGGCTAAAGCCGCCTGTTTGTGATTCGGCGTGGGTGATCGTGGCGCCGATAGTGTGTTGCACCCAATCTTGTAGTTGTAGTGGAAGATCGGTCCACGTAATTCTTTGGGAGGTTGCGGGGTTGGTTGCCGTGCTCATCATAGGGTGCTTTCTGCAAGGCGCTCAGGAGTATCTTCTACGATGCGCCCGTCGTGCAGGTGTACAAAGCGGTCGGCGAGCGCGGCGATGCGCGCGTCGTGGCTGATGATGAGCACGGCGCGGTTGGTAAAGACTGCTTTGAGGGATGCGGTGGCGTCGGTGAGTTCGAGTTGGGTGGTGGATTCGTCGAGGATGACGGCGTGGGGGTTGGCGAGAACGATGCGTGCGAGTGCGAGTTGTTGTACTTGGTCGCGGGTGAGTTCGTGTTGGTCTTTACCGATGAGGGTGTGGATGCCTTGGGGTAGTTGGTTGGTCCAGGTGGCGTTGACGGCGTGGAGTGCTTGGTTAATGTCGTGTTCGGTGGCGTTGGGTTTTGCGACGGTCATGTTGTCGGCTATGGTTCCGACGAATTGGTGTGCTTCTTGGGTGCAGATGAGGAGTTTGGGGCGTCCGTCGGGTGCGGGTTCTGTGGGGAATGTGCCGTGTCCTATGGGTTGGCCCATGATGGTGATGGTGCCGGTGTTGGCGGTGAGGGATCCTGAGATGAGGCGTGCGAGGGTGGTTTTGCCGGAGCCGCTTCGTCCGATGAGTGCGACGCTCTCCCCTGGTTTCATGGTGAAGTTGATGTGGTGCATGATGGGGGTTTCGGGGGTGTAGCCGAAGGTGACGTTGTGGAGGTTGATGAGTGCGTCGGGGGCACCGG
>JAUMUA010000016.1:3689-27398 GCA_030530925.1 Rothia sp. (in: high G+C Gram-positive bacteria)
TTTTTGGTGTTCTGCAAGTTCGATGATGCCGAAGATGCGGCCCATGGTGATGGTTGATTCGCGGAGGCGGTCGAGCCAGAAGGAGAATTCGTCGGTGTAGCGCCGTAGTGAGAAGACGAGGATGGCAGCTGATGAGACGGCGCCCCGGCTGGTCCAGCTTTGGGTGACGGCGTAGGAGCCCCAGATGAGGGTGAGGAGTAGTGGGGTGTAGGAGGAGAGGGAGTCTAGGCCCCAGAGGGTGGAGCGTAGGGTGACGAGGTTTTGTTGTTGTTGGTAGACGTTGTGGTTTTTTGCGGTGAATACTTGGTGGCGTTCTTGGTGGATGTCGAGTTCTTTGATGGTTTGTAGTCCGCGGACGTTTTCGGTGACGGCGGTGGTGAGTTCGCTGGTGCGTTGGGTTTTGGTGATGACTTTTTCTGCGATTTTGGGGAGGAAAGTTTTGAGGAGGAACCACATGGCGATGAGCATGGGTATGATGACGAGGCCGATGACCGGTGAGAGGGTGAAGAGGGTTACTGTGGTGACTCCCAGGTACACCACTACCAAGGTGATGCGGGGTATGCCGTCGGTGACTGATTGGCGTACGGCGTCGATGTCGGTGGTGACGCGGGTGAGTAGGTCTCCGCTTCCGGCGTCTTCGATGGTTTGGGCGTTGAGGGAGAGAGCTGCTTCCATGGATTGCACGCTGAGCTCTTGGTTGAGTCGGGTGCCTAGTATTTGGCTTTGGAAGTTCCAGGTGCGTTCTAGTAGGGCGTCGGCTATGACCGCTAGGGTGATGACACCTAGTGCAATCCAAGGGAAGGCGGCGAGCTCCCCTGCGTAGGCGCGGTCAATGACTTTGCCGATCACAATGGGGGTCGTAATCACGGTGAGTGATGACGCGACGAAGAGCACCAGGATGAGAGTGAGGCGGCGCGGGCTTTGACGCAGGATGCTCCACAGTTTGCTCCAGGTAAAGCGAGCGCTAGCAATGGGAAGTAGTGTTTGGCTCATGAGTTGTGCCCTTCCTGGGTTGCGCTGTGTTGGTGAGTTGGCATGTGATGTTGGGTTTCGCTCTGGTGCGCAGCTGTCTCGTGTTGTGTTGAACGTTTCTGTGCGGTGTCGATGCGTCGTTGTACTTCGGCGGTAGTGGAGATGAGGTAAATCTGCTCGAAGTGAGCTAGTTGGGGGTGCTCCCCTAAGTGTTGTTCAAGCTGATCGAGGATGAATTGTTGGCTGGGTTCGTCCACGGAGTTCAGAGGTTCGCAGAGAACAAGGACGGACGCAGATTGCGCCAGTGCTCGGGCTAGGGCGAGGCGTTGTTTTTGTCCGCCCGAGAGGTTGGCTCCTTCTGAGCTGATGTTCGCTTCGAAGAAGTGTTGCGGGTCGATGCCGCCCAGGCGGTGAGCGATTTCCAGTGAATCAGTGATGGTGAGTAGTTCGATGAGTTCGGCGTCAGTGTGTCCATTGGTGCCGGCGGTGAGTAACTGGCGTAGTGTGCCTTGGAAGATCATGGGGTTGGGTTCGGAGGCGAGAACTCGTTTGCTCGTTCCTTGGTCACCTTGAACTTGCTTGGCGTCTGTCAGCTCATTTTTGCGTAGAACTTGCACAAACGCGTTCGCGTATTCCTGGGCCGTGAGATTGTTCTCGCGGGGGTTGATGTAATGCAGTGGGCTCTGCGGTGATACCGCGCTGATTTCGGCAACAATGGCTTCTTTAGTTTCTGGCTGGTCGAGCTCTTGGATACGTTTGAGTGCCACTTTTGCCTGGCGCCAGAGCCATAGCATCATTTGAACCACCCAGATGGGTCCGGTCATCAGCGTAATAATGCCGGCAATAGATATCAGCTGGCTGGCAGGGACGTCGGTTACCCAGCGTCCGTCAACAACTTCACCGCGTAGCGCCAGCCCAATGCCGCACAGGGTGGTCAGTCCCACGAGAAAAACGTTGAGCGCAAAAGTCCACGATTCTACGCGCTGGTATTCCAGCTGGGCTGCGCGCAGGTTCTCGGTAGATTTTCTAAAGCGGCTCATCATGATTCGTTGTGCACCTAATCCGCTAATGGTGCGCAAAGCTGTGGCGATATCGGTGGCTGAGGCAGCGCTGAGGCTGATTTTTTCGCGACGGATATCCGCTCGTTTTTCCAGCGCTTTAGAGGTGAGCGTCAGCATGGTAATGGTGAGGGTAATGCCGATAAGGCTGACGCACGCCACCGGCACGCTGATAACCCATAGTTGAACGGTACCCATAATCGCCAGTGATAAAGCACCACAAACCGCGGGCACGTTTTGCCACATAGAGGTGATTTGGCGGGCGTCCTGGTTAATGATGGAGATAATATGCCCGGCGTCGTGCGCTTTTTCGTGCTTGGTAAAGAGGCTAAACGCGTATTCTTTCCAATCGCGTTCTAGTTCTACCATGAGGGATGAGGTGAGCCGCCACCCCACCATTTCATTGAGCGACAAAAAGAGGATGAGCACAAAGATTCCGCTCACGCGCCATGCGGCTGATGCGGTATGCCCTGCAATCATTTCGCTAATGACGGACGCTACCCACAGGGGCATACACACTATGAGAATGCCTACGAGTGATTCGAGAATGATGGGCACCCAAATTTTCAGCGGTGAATATTTATATCCCGGTGGGGTGAGGCGAAATTTGAGGCGCTGCTCGGCAGTTTTCTTTTCTGCGCCGTTTTTAAGAGAGTTCTGCTCAGAAGTTTTGGTGGAAGACACGACTTTATTCCTAGTGATACGGGTGGTGTTTTTTCGAGAGTGGAGTAACAAAAACGAGGAATAAAGTTAGTTATTCATGTCGCGTGATCCTTCTAAAGCTTTAGATCAAATATGATGAACATCACTTTATAGTATTTTTGTGAGCTAACAGCACAAGACACCCCGAACCTCAAAATTTTCACTACCCGACTCGATAAACTGAAGAACATCATGAAAAAGATTCTCGAGTACCTCGATCCCAAGCTTGCAGATACCTCCAACCACTACTTCCGCGGAGATTTCGCGTCCAACCCGCTGACCAGCGACGAAATTTACGACGCCTTCTTGCAGTGGATTAGCGAGCGCGGCATGGAACTATACCCTGCCCAGGATGAGGCGGTATTAGAGATTGCTGGGGGCTCGAACGTCATTTTGGCAACCCCCACCGGTTCGGGTAAGTCGACGGTGGCGGTGGCGGCGCATTTTGCCGGTCTTGCTACCGGTCAACGCTCGTATTACACCGCGCCCATCAAGGCGCTGGTGAGCGAGAAGTTTTTTGATCTTGTCGAGATTTTTGGGGCCGAAAATGTGGGTATGGTGACCGGCGATTCGTCGATTAACTCCAATGCCCCCATTATTTGTTGTACCGCCGAGATTTTGGCGAATATTGTGTTGCGTGAGGGTCCTGATGCGGATTTGTGCCAGGTGATTATGGATGAGTTCCATTTCTATTCTGACCCGCAGCGTGGGTGGGCATGGCAGGCGCCGCTACTTGATTTGCCGCAGGCGCAGTTCTTGTTGATGAGCGCAACTTTGGGTGATACCACCCGGTTTGAGAAAGATATGACGGAACTGACCGGGCGCGCCTCGATGTTGGTCACCAGCGCAGAGCGTCCGATTCCCCTGCATTTTTATTATTCAACAAATCCAGTGCATGAGACCGTTGAAGAATTGGTCTCTACGCAGCAAACTCCGGTATACATTGTGCATTTTTCGCAGCTTCAGGCGATTGAGGCAGCAACTGCGCTGATGAGCCTGAATATTACGAGTAAAGAAGATAAAGCTCGTATTGCCGAGGTCATTGAGGGCTTCCGCTTCTCAGCCGGATTTGGCAAAACGCTGCAGCGCATGATCAAAAACGGTATTGGGGTACACCATGCCGGCATGTTGCCCAAGTATCGCCGCCTCGTCGAACAACTTGCCCAAGCAGGTCTGCTCAAGGTCATTTGTGGTACCGACACCCTAGGTGTTACTGCGCTTTCCAAATACGACGGGCAGCGCACCCGACGTCTGAAGGCTCGTGAATTTCATCAAATCGCCGGACGCGCGGGCCGGGCCGGATTCGATACCGCCGGCACCGTAGTGGTGCAGGCACCGGAACACGATATTGAGAATCAGCGCCTGGAGAAAAAG
This sequence comes from Rothia sp. (in: high G+C Gram-positive bacteria), assembly GCA_030530925.1. GTDB lineage: Bacteria > Actinomycetota > Actinomycetes > Actinomycetales > Micrococcaceae > Rothia. The sequence continues at coordinate 7,796 of JAUMUA010000016.1, forward strand.
GCGCACGAAAAATTCAACGGCGATACCAAGAAGATCGGACAGTCGCTGCGTGGAAAGAAGAAAAAACCGCCGCAGGGATTTGTGGCGTGGTCTGAGAAAACTTTTGATCAAATCATCACCGCAGCCCCAGAGCCCCTGACCGGCTCCTTCGATATTACGCACTCCATGTTGCTCAATATTTTGCAACGCGAAGAGGACCCGTTTAATGTGGCAAAGCATTTGCTCACCGCTAACCACGAACCGCTTGCAAAGCAGCGTCAACTCATGCGTAAGGCACTGGGTATTTACCGTGAGCTCGTTGCCGGCGGAGTGGTCGAGCGTCTGGATGAGCCCGACGAATTTGGTCGCCGAGTACGCCTCACCGTGCAGTTACAAGAAAACTTTGCGCTGAACCAACCGCTCTCCCCGTTCGCGCTCGCCTCGCTCTCACTGTTGGATCAGCAATCAGAGACCTACGCCTTAGACGCGGTATCCATTATTGAAGCTACCCTGGAAAACCCTCGCCAGGTGCTCAATATGCAAGAGAAAAAGACCAAATCTGAGGCTCTAGCAGAAATGAAAGCGGAGGGGATGGATTACACCGAGCGCATGAACGCTCTGGATGAAATCTCCTACCCCAAGCCGCTCGAAGAAATGCTAGAGAATGCCTTTGAGACCTACCGCTCCGGCGCACCGTGGATGAGCGAATTCGAGGTAGCACCCAAAACGATTGTGCGCGATATGTTCGAACGCGCCATGGATTTTGGCGCCTACGTGCAGTACTACTCCCTCGATCGCTCCGAAGGCGTGCTACTTCGTTACCTCTCCGATGCGTATAAGGCGCTACGGCAAACCGTGCCCCTTTCAGCGCTGACCGAAGAACTCACCGACGTCATTGAATGGCTGGGCGAAGTCATTCGCCAAACCGACTCCTCCCTGGTGGATGAATGGGAACGACTCATGAGCGGTGACGAATCAGCGCTGGTACGCGAAGACACCCTCGAGAACCTCGTGGAAGAAAGCGCGCCGGTCATTACCGATAACCCCCGCGCCTTCAAAGTTATGGTCCGCAATGCCCTCTTTCGCCGCGTGGAACTCTTTGCCGATGAACAAGACCGTACCCTCGGCGAACTCGATGCAGAGAGCGGGTGGGATTCTGACCGCTGGGCAGATGCCCTCGATGAGTACTTTGACGAATACGACGACATCTTTACCGATGCCCAGGCGCGCTCGCCACAACTGGTTTCTATCGACGAGAACGTCAAGGAGCACCCCGGCATTTGGAAAGTTCAACAAACGTTCTCAGATCCCGATGAAAACCATGACTTTGGCATTCGCGCCGTCGTTGATCTAGCAGCATCGAACGACGCCGGTTTGCCCGTTCTTCGCATCGAGCACGTCGGACAGCTCTAAAACACCCAAGGAAATTTTGATGCCTTCTGCATTTTCACCCAAACTCCCGGCTTCTTCCCACCGGCAAGGAGCCACCCACACGATCGGTGACTTCACCCTGATTGATCACTGGTTCACCGTGCCAGCAACCCATGGACTCATCTATGGCAAGGGCATCGAAGCCGCCGAGAACTCGCGCTATGCCCAGCGCACCCTCACCGTCTTCGCGCGCGAAATTATCAATTGCGATAAGAAGCTCACCCAAGCTCCCGACGAACGCCCCTTCATGGTGTACCTTCAAGGCGGTCCCGGGGGTAAGAGCCCGCGCCCTGCCACCGATTCGGGGTGGGTTCACGAACTCTCAAAAACTCACCGGTTAATTCTGCTGGATCAGCGCGGCACCGGCCTTTCCACTCCCCTCAGTGCCGAGGTTGTTCTTGCTGAAGGTGACCCCAGCCAACAAGCTAATTTCCTCGAACTTTTCCGCGCCGACTCCATCATTGCCGACGCCGAAATCGTGCGTCAGTACCTCCTGGCAGAACGCGAAGATCAACGCTGGTCCACCATGGGACAAAGCTATGGCGGGTTTTTGACCCTCTCATACCTAAGCTTCGCCCCAGAGTCCCTCAAAGATTGCCGTATGACCGCCGGTCTTGCCCCCATTCGCGCACACATCGACGACGTCTACCGCCACACCTACGACCGCATGCTGGCGCGTAACCAAGAATTTTATGACTGGTATCCCGAGGATCAAGAGCGAGCCGTGCGCATCGCTCGGTTCTTACGCGAACATGAGATTTTTCTGCCCAGCGGCGAACGGCTCACCGATCACCGCTTTCAAATGCTGGGCAACTTCCTGGGTGGAAACTCCCGGGTACACCACTTGCACTACATCCTCGAATCAGCTTTCGCTGAGGGTGAGGATCACCTGAGCGAACAATTCTTACGCGAGGTCAGTGATTGCGTCTCCTTCCACGGGTCACTGCTCTATGGGCTCATGCACGAATCTATCTACGCCGATGGGCCCGCACCAGAGCAGCGTGGCGGAATCGAGAACTTCACCGTTTCGCCGTCTCCTGCGCCCACCGACTGGTCCGCCGCAAAAGTAGCTGGCGAACGTCCTGAATTTAATGCCACCGCGGATCCTCTGCTCTTTATGGGAGAACACATCTTCCCCTGGTATTTTGAAGAAGACCCCGCTCTAGCACCGCTGAAAGAAGTAGCAGAACTTTTAGCGCAAAAAACAGATTGGGGCAGGCTCTATAATCACCAACAACTCGCGCAAAACACGGTTCCGCTCGTAGCGGCAGCCTACGAACCCGATGTCTACGTTGATTATGACCACTCCATGACCACAGCGCAATGGGTCAACAACTGCACCGTGTGGACATCCTCAACACACCATCACGACGGTTTGGGTGCCGATGGCACCAACATCTTAGAGCATCTCAAAGACTTGCTCGCAGATCAGCGCTAAATCCCTTCTCCCCCATATTTCACTCGTATATTTTCACCTCAACAATTTTGGAGGCCTACGTGGTTTCACGTGCACAATTTCTTGGCGGAACAGCTCTAGGGGTAATAGCTGCTTCAATCGCCGCCCCGGCAGCCCATGCTAACGGCTCCTCACGCATGATCATCGCCACCGATCACGACATCAGCCCCGGCGATGATCCCATCAACTCCAAGGTCAACGACCTCATCAACGACCTTGCCGGTCAAGGCGGCGGCGCCATCATCTTCCCCCCGGGCACCTACGCCGTCGACTCCTCGGGAATTGAACTCAAAAACCAGGTGTCCATCATGGGCTTAGGCGAAGCCACCCAGTTCCGCCCCGTGGGTGAATGGAAAGAACTAGCCGGCATTTTTCGCATCGGAACACACACCGCGCCGTCCACCGATCCGGTCTATCGGGTGGGCCTTCATAACTTCAGCGTCAAAACCGGCACCGACGCTTACCATCACGCTGATGCGATTCCCAACACCGTAGGAATTTTATTCAATACGTTCAACGGTGATCAGCCAGCAGACCCCGACGCCGCGCACCGCATCTCGGGCATCACTTTGTGGGATCTTGATATGGGCATCATCCTCAAAGGAAAAGACGACCAAGGCTGCACGATCACCGACATTCGCGGCCGCCGCTTCTTGCGCACCGCCCTGCAGGTGGGTGACATCGACTCCCAAACTGGTGCCGACAACATGTTCTCGATGCTCGACTTCTCATCAGCCAACCTCGCCAAGTTAGATTGCGCCACCATTGAGGTGTACACCTCAAACTGCACGTTCAACCAGGTCAAAAGCTGGTATTCCAAACGATCCATGACGTTCTCTGAAGCCGTGAAAGCCGGTTCCGGATACTACATCAAAGGTACCCGTAACACCTTCAACCAGTGCGACGCTCAAGATAATGGCGGGCACGGATTCGTAACAGAATACCCCAACAACACCTTGGTGAACTGCATGGCAGATTCCAACGGCTACGCCGAAAACGTCTCCGGCAAAGCGAACCCCTCAGAAGCGCACGGATTCCATATTGACGCCGGCGCTAAAGGTACTCAGCTCATTGGCTGCCAGTCTTTCAACCGTGTTAAAGACAAACCCGGGCAAAGAATTGGTTTTTGGGTGGCGCCCAGCAACAACGAGGTGACCCTTATTGGTTCAGCCTACGCTAACACCGAATCGGCTTCTGAAACCGGCAATCTGCAGGCTAATCAAAAGACGGTGCTTGATTCTGCAACCCAATAAGTTCTTACCCAACCGGTATAAAACCCCCCTATAAAAAGATGCCCCGCACTGTCATCAGTGCGGGGCATCTTGCATCTCACCGTGAATCTGCGTGAGGGAAAGAATTACAGCGTTAGCTTCTCATGTACTCCTGGTGTTCACCGCGAGCGCGGGACACCAAATCTTGAAATTCGCTTTCTGAGTCGATGAGCTCATCGCGGTATTTCTGCGGGAGATTGCGGGTCTTCGCAGTGGCGTCGTCCAGCTTCTTCTGTAGTTCTTCGCGCTTTTTGGTGGAAGCGTCGGAGGGCAGTTCAAGGTACTGCTTTGAGAGGTTTTGTACTTTCTGAATGGCGGCTAGCGCTTTGCCCTTAGGACTGAGCAAAGAAGCGATCACAGTAATCACCAAGACGCTCACAATAACAAGCAATGATAGGCCAATGGTCACTTCAACTACGTGAACTGGTTGCCCATCATTGATAAATGGGAGTTTGTTTTCATGAAGAGCGTGCAAGATGAGCTTGACACCGATGAATGCCAAAATCACAGAAAGACCCCACGATAGATAAATTAGGCGATCCAATAGTCCATCGATGAGGAAGTACAACTGACGCAGACCCATGAGGGAAAACGCGGTTGCAGTGAAGACAATATAAGGTTCTTGGGTAAGACCAAAGATTGCTGGAATCGAGTCCAATGCGAAGAGGATATCAGTTCCACCAATAGCCACCATCACAAGCAACATAGGGGTAAGTACGCGCTTGCCGTTCTCGACGGTAAAGAGCTTGTCACCGTCAAAGTTTTCTGAGGTATGTAAAAACTTTCGGGCGAGCCGGATAATAAAATTGTTAGCTTCATCTTCTTCTTTGTCGGTAACTTCTCCCTTAATAAGGTTTCCCGCGGTAATTAGAAGAATGATACCGAAGAGGTAAAAAACCCAGCTAAAGGTATTAATCAAAGCGGCACCGGCAAAAATAAACGCAGTTCGAGCAATTAAAGCGAAGATAATACCAAACAGTAGAACTTTTTGTTGATCATCACGCGGGACCTTGAAGGACGCCATGATAATAAGGAACACAAAGAGATTATCAACTGATAGCGCCTTTTCGGTGATGTACCCACCGTAGTATTCAGCTGCGAACTGACCTCCGTCCCACCACAGAATGAGCAGACCGAAAGCAAGCGCAATACCTACATAAAATGCCGACCAGATAGCTGCTTCTCTAATGGTTGGTTCATGCGCTTTACGCACGTGAAAAAAGAAATCGTATGCCAACAGGGCCAGGATAAAGCCCAGGGTAACGATCCATTGCAACCCAGTAATTTCCATGGGGAGCCTTTCTTGTGGATGGATATGCCAATGACCACAAGTCTCTCCCAACCACGCTTGTGGTTTCTTATCCCGGCTGAACGTCGTTGGTCAGCGTGCTGACGATATAAGAATTGGCGGGATACTCCCTTGCTCGTGGTTAGAGTTTACCCTACCCATTGCTAAGGTGTCTTGCTAATGAGTGGTGACGTTCGCCAAGGCGGCTTTTTATCAGTTGGATGAGTGGGCGCTGAACCCGCCGTCACTCTTCAGGAGCTGACCGTTAATCCAGTTTCCTTCCGGGGATAGCAAAAAGCTGACCAGATGAGCGATATCTTCAGGTATCCCAAGGCGTCCTGCTGGTGTTTGCTGAGTGAGATACTCTTCAATTTCTGGATTCATCCACCCCGTATTGATGGGCCCTGGGTTGATGAGATTGCTGCGGAACCCTTGAGGTCCTAGTTCAATCCCTGCGGCGATAATGAGCCGATCGAGTGCACCTTTAGATGCACCGTAGGGAAGGTTGAAGGCTGTGTGATCGCTTGTGAGAGCCACAATTTTCTTGAGGTGTTCGTGCTGATCCTTGGTCTGTTGCGCAAAGTGCTTGAGTAGAAGCCATGACGCTCGCGTATTGACTGCAAAAGTGCGATCCCATGCTTCTAAGGTGGTAGAGAAAATATCGCTATCAACTGATTCACAGTGAGAGAGAACAAGTGCGCGGAGCTCGCCTTGTTCCACAGCGGCATCGATGAGTTGTTCGGGTGTCTCTGGTAATTCAAGATTTGCTGATACCAAAGTGACTTTGGACCCCAACATTTCACATTCTCGTTGAAACATAATGAGCTCTTGCTCGTTGGGATTCATCCCTAATCTTTGATCGTAAGGATGCCAATAATTCAAGACGAGATTCCAGCCATCCTGAGCAAGTTGTTTGGCAATACCATAGCCGATGCCGTGGGATCTTCCTACCCCCGTAATGAGAACTGTTTTATCACCCATATACCCGATACTACTGGTTATAGATGCGCGGGAAAACAAAAACCCTCCCTCACCGTAAGAATCAGCAAGGGAGGGTTTTAGCTTCAATAAGTCTGCGAAGAGTCATAGAGATTTATTTACCCTGGGCTGCTTCAGCATCAACCGACCCCGCAGTGAAGCGCTCTCCTACGTGCTCAGCTTTTTCTGACTCGTCCACCAGAGCTACCGCAAAGTCTTCGGCTGAGACGAAGAAACCAGCTACCGTGTTGAGTTCGGAGCTGTATTCACCGGTGCGAACGCCAGGGGCAATGACGGGTGAGGGTGCGAGCATCGTCCACTGAAGTAATCCTGCGTGCTTGCGGTATTCATCCAGAATGAAACGCCCTTTGGGTGCGGCAGCAGTGAGGTTACGCCGAATCTCGACCCCTGCAAGTTTCATAACGTTTCTTTCCTTTAATTTTTGTGAATTTTAGCGAACTTATACTTTCTACAACTACAGCTGTTGCGCATTTCTTCCCGCATTTGTAAGTAGAGTTTAATTAGCATCCTTACTCAAAACTCATACGACAAACAGGGTGAAAAAGTCGTAGAAACCTACCCTTTTAAGGGGACATTTTGCAACATTTACCCTCGCCAACACCACATTTTGGGGGAATATTTATAGGCTAGACCGACATAGTTCAACCCCAGAAAAGCTATAGGAAAGAGACACCGCCCTCCGCAGTTGGCAATTGATTGCTTCAGCACCAACGAACTTCGCACTCTACAAAAACTCTGCACACTTTATGCACCAGGAGAAACTACCCATGGGAAAAAATACCCGCGCTATCGGCTCTGCCATTTTGTCGGCGACCTTATTACTTAGCGCTACGCCAACCATAGCTTCAGCTACCGAAAAACCCACCATCAATATGAACCCTCATGCCGCCATTACCAAAGTGTGGCAAAAAAATTCTGACGAGCTGGGCGCGCCCCTCGCCGCCGAAAAATGCGTCAAAGGAAAAGGTTGTGCCCAGCTCTTCGAAAACGCCGCCATCACCTGGAACACCCGAACCGGTACACAGGTTCTACACGGTGGCCCCGCCGCTAAGACTTATTGGGAAGCCGGTAACGTCGCCACATTGGGCGCACTTGAAAGTGATGTCTGGATGAACGCATATTGCGGGCCCGTTCTCACCACCTTCGACGGCGCTACTCGCCACCTGCTCGTGGTGGGTGGCGCTCAAGGAACCGTCGGCTCACACCTTGATCTGAACTCAGCTGCAGCAGCCCAGTGGAAAGCAACTCGCACCACCTCAAAAGCGTGCTTTGACTCCTCCGCCACATCGTCCAACACCCCCGTTATAGACTGGTCAAAAGCTACCTCTACCGGGGATCACGCAGTGTACGTCACCGTGGACGGCAAGAGCTACATGAAAGCTGCCGATAGCAGCGGCAAAGCAGTCGCAAGCGCACCTGTCTATGAAGTTCCGTGGCTGGCATCTGTTACCGATTATCCGCTCATGAATCTAGACGGCGCGGGATACCCTACTGCCGCACCCCAGTGGAATGGTGATGTAATGACTCAGCAGTTCTCCGGTGGTGTGGTCACCTGGAATAAGTCCGAGATTGATTACCGCTCTCGCCTCAATACCCCAAAGCCTGCGACGGTGAAGCTCAACGCCGACGGCGTCAAGAATGCAGCTATCATGCATGGGGGAACCGGTAATTTCATGCAGATCAACGATCACTTGTGGGCAGAAGATCTTGGCAGCATTGTTTTAGTTCACGACGTCACCAGCGGCAGAGTATTCCAGTTAGAACAAGCTGTCTATGACGAATACATCAAGAACCCCAGCTTCTTTGGCACCCTCTATAGCTCGCTGAAGATTGGTGACGGGCTCGGTGGACCAGAATTTAACTACACCGGCACAACCTTCCTACGCGATAACGGTCAGTTCATCACCGCACACGGCAAACAAACCGCTTCGGTCTCTTATGAAATTGAGACCTGGAATGGCTCTGAACTTGTATCGCGTAGCTACGGCGTGATTGATCACGAGCCCAAAGACGGCGCCCCCATTGATCCCGCAAAAATCGACTGGAGCAAAGCAACCTATAGCCCCTTGCAAAACGCACTGTTCTATCAAGATGGGCACTCCGCCGTCATTATTGCAGCAACTGCCGCTGGTACCCCCGCTCCTGGGGCAACCCCATACCGCTCAACCTGGCTAGGTTTCACCGATGAAAATCAAACCCGTGGGTTGTGGACTCAAGCAGCCGAATGGGCCCATGGTGATTACATTGGCGGTATGGCAACTCCCGATGCCACAGTGCTCGGCTTGCCCGTTGAAAATGCCAAGATCATCACTGAAAATGGCAAAGATTATGAGGTGCAGCAGTTCTGGGGAGGATCCATCGAATGGAAAATTCCCACCGATATGAATGTGGCGCAAACCCCCAAAGATGCCGTCATTACCCTCAATGCACAGGGTAAGGCACGCCAAGCTGAAGAACTCAAAAAGTGGAATGAACTCTGGGGATAAACCCTGATTTCTCGCCCAAAAAATGCCCGGTTGCTACCTAACAGGAGCAACCGGGCATTTCTATTTTGTTATTTTTGGGAGGGTACTGCTTTCTTACGGTGCTGGGCTACTGCGCTACTGGTCTATCGGGCGCGAAATCTGTTGGCGCTCACCAGCTCAGATCCAAAAGCCCATCTGTCTAAGCGTGACCTGCGTTCTTCATCTGGCGCAGTTCCTTTTTCAGATCAGCGATTTCATCACGCAATCGCCCCGCAAGCTCGAACTTGAGTTCCTCTGCGGCCTTCATCATCTGCGCCGTCATGTCCTCAATCAGATCCATCAGGTCTTCTGCAGGAGCCGCCGCCAAACCGTCCGCCCGAACACGTGCCTCAGCTTTTGCCAGCACATCTGCAGCTTCACCCTTAGCCTCGGCCTTGCCTTTGCTTCCCTTCTTCTGAGAAACCGGTGCCAGCTTGCCATTCGCCGCCTTACGCTGGGCTAACAATTCGTTGGTATCTTCTGCCTCACGCGAGAGCTGATCGGTAATATCAGCAATCTTCTTACGCAATGGCTGCGGATCAATACCGTGTTCCCTGTTGTACGCTTGCTGAATTTCGCGACGACGGTTTGTCTCATCAATCGCAGTGCGCATAGAGTTCGTGATTTTATCGGCGTACATGTGTACCTGACCCGAAACGTTACGAGCAGCACGACCAATCGTCTGAATCAGCGACGTGGTTGAGCGCAAGAAGCCTTCCTTATCGGCGTCCAAAATCGCCACCAAGGAAACTTCGGGAAGATCGAGTCCCTCACGCAAGAGGTTAATACCCACCAGCACGTCGTAAGAACCCATGCGCAATTCGCGCAACAGTTCAATACGCTTGAGGGTGTCGACGTCGGAGTGCAAATACTGCACACGCACCCCGTGCTGTGCCAGGTACTCGGTCAAATCTTCTGCCATGCGCTTGGTGAGGGTGGTAACCAAAACCCGCTCGTCTTTCTCAACACGCACCCGAATTTCTTCAAGCAAATCATCAATCTGACCCTTGGTGGGTTTCACAATCACCTCAGGATCAATGAGACCGGTGGGGCGAATAATTTGCTCCACATAACCATCAGCCTGTGAGAGCTCGTATTTGCCAGGAGTTGCCGACATGTACACGGTTTGCCCAATGCGTTCTAAGAACTCCCCCCACTTCAAAGGTCGGTTATCCATAGCAGAGGGCAGGCGGAAACCGAATTCCACCAGGGTGCGTTTACGGCTCATATCACCCTCGTACATGGCGCCAATCTGAGGAATCGTCACATGCGATTCGTCTACCACTAACAAGAAATCGTCTGGGAAATAATCCAGCAAACAGTGTGGTGCAGAACCGGCGGCGCGCCCGTCAATATGGCGGGAGTAGTTCTCAATACCGTTGCAGAAGCCCATCTGCTCCATCATTTCCAAATCGTATTGGGTGCGCATGCGCAAGCGCTGAGCTTCAAGAAGTTTATTTTGCGATTCGAGTTCGCGCAGGCGCTCGCCCAGTTCATGCTCAATGGAATGAATCGCCCGCGACATTCGATCAGCACCTGCCACATAGTGTGAGGCGGGAAATACATACATTTCGGTTTCTTCGCGAATGATATTGCCGGTGAGCGGGTGCAAGGTGTAAATGGCTTCGATTTCATCGCCAAAGAACTCAATGCGAATCGCGTTCTCTTCGTACATGGGGATGATTTCTACGGTATCGCCGCGAACACGGAAGGTGCCACGGTGAAAGTCCATGTCATTGCGCACATATTGCATGTTCACGAACTGGCGCAAGAGCGCGTCGCGGTCCATCTCTTCACCCTGACGTAAGGTGACCATCTGCTCAATATATTCTTCGGGTGTGCCCAAACCGTAGATACACGAGACCGTAGACACCACGACGACGTCCCGGCGCGTGAGCAACGAGTTAGTGGCAGAGTGACGCAAGCGCTCTACCTCTTCGTTGATGGAGGAGTCTTTCTCAATGAAAGTATCCGTCTGTGGTACGTACGCCTCGGGTTGATAGTAGTCATAGTAGGAAACGAAGTATTCCACCGCGTTGTTTGGCAAAAGCTCGCGCAGTTCATTGGCGAGCTGAGCTGCCAGGGTTTTGTTTTGCACCATGATGAGCGTGGGGCGTTGCACCGACTCAATGAGCCAAGCCGCTGTTGCGGATTTACCGGTACCCGTTGCACCCAAGAGCACGACATCTTTTTCACCCGCGTTGACGCGCTCGGTAAGTTCGGCAATGGCTTTGGGCTGATCACCGGCTGGTTTAAATTCAGAAATAACTTCGAAGGGGGCAACTACACGTTTGATCTTTTGGGCAAGACTCATGCTCACTAGAATACAGTGCTTCCAGCTATGCCACTAGAATAAATATACGAAATATGCTTATTGTGAATTACTCACAATAAGATACTATAGAAAGTAGGGATATACATCTTTCCCTACCGAAGATTCACCCCATCCGAAAGGAATAATCATGGCTGAGAATCCTCTTCAAAAGATCAAAGAGGCAGTTACGAGCGAATCGCACGTGAACAAACGCGAAGATTTCACCACTACTACCACCGGTACACCGGTTGCCTCTGACGCCCATTCCCTCAGCGTTGGTCCCGATGGCCCTATTGTTTTGCACGATGTATACACTGTTGAGAAACTTGCTCAGTTCAACCGTGAGCGCATTCCCGAACGTGTGGTACACGCTAAGGGTAGTGGCGCGTTCGGTGAGCTCAAAGTCACCGAGGATGTTTCGGCGTACACCAAGGCAGCTCTCTTTCAACCCGGCACCACCACGGACATGATGATTCGTTTCTCCACGGTGGCAGGCGAACAGGGTTCGCCCGATACCTGGCGCGACCCTCGCGGTTTCTCGATGAAGTTTTACACCACCGAAGGTAACTACGACCTCGTGGGTAATAACACCCCCATCTTCTTTATTCGTGATGGCATCAAGTTCCCTGACTTCATTCACTCGCAAAAGCGTGTGCCTCAGACCGGTTTGCGTAGCCACGATATGCAGTGGGATTTCTGGAGCCTCTCCCCTGAATCAGCTCACCAAGTTACCTGGCTGATGGGTGATCGCGGTCTTCCCCGCTCATGGCGCCATATGGACGGTTTTGGTTCGCACACTTTCCAGTGGATTAACGCAGAAGGCGAACGTTTCTGGATCAAGTATCATTTCAAGACCGATCAAGGTATTGATTATTTGACCGAAGAAGAAGCTACTAAGATCGCTGGCGAGTCACCGGATTATCACCGAGAGGATCTCTTCAACGCTATTGAAGAGGGCAACTTCCCCTCGTGGACTCTCTACGTGCAGATCATGCCGTACGAAGAGGCTAAGACCTACCGCTTCAATCCTTTCGACGTCACCAAGACCATCTCGCAGAAGGATTACCCGCTGATTAAGGTGGGCACCCTGACGCTCAACCGCAACCCTGAGAACTTCTTTGCGGATATAGAACAGGCGTCTTTCTCACCCGGTAACTTTGTTCCCGGCATCGGTCCCTCACCGGACAAGATGTTGATGACTCGCATGTTCGCCTACGCAGATGCACACCGCTACCGCGTGGGGGCCAACGCTCACCAGTTGCCCGTCAATGCCCCGAAGAAGGCTAATGACAACAGCTACTCGGTCGATGGCGCTATGCGCTACTCGCACATTCCTGCTGGAGCACCGAATTACGCGCCTAATAGCGCCGGTGGTCCCGTAGCTGATCCCGATCGCGCATTTGAATCCCGCGGCTGGGAGTCCGACGGCGAGCTTGTGCACGCCGCTAACACCTTGCATTCTGAGGACGACGACTTCGGCCAGGCTGGCACCTTATACAAAGAGGTCATGGATGAGGCCGCTCAAGAACGCTTGGTATCCAACATTGCAGGGCACCTGGGCATTGTGAAATCAGATGAGATTCGCGAACGCGGCATGAAGTACTGGGATAACGTTCACCCAGAACTTGGCGCTCGCGTGCGTGAGGCGATTGCCCAGCAAAACTCCTAAGAAAGATTTCGCTAGACAATAGGTACTGAGATTAACTTCAGAGGGCGGGGTTGATGAAAAATTCATTAGCCCCGCCCCGTCTTTGTCTTTTAAAATAAGATGCTGGCTACTAGGCATCAGAGCATACGGCGGGTGGGTCTCCACTTCCGGCACGCCCTTTAGGCTTTTCGGCGTGTTGTAATCTCAGCCCAAATTTTTTGCACCTGTTGCTGAGTGCTCTCTAGGGTGTCTGAGTTATCGATGGTCCACGTGGCAATTTCGGCACGCTCGTCGTCACTTGCCTGAGCTCTAATGCGTGCTCGGGCATCGTCGACGTGCATTTTGCGATCATGGACCAGCCGATGCAAACGCACCTCTTCGCGAGCAAAAACTACTATTACCGCATCAAAGCGATTCGCCTGCCCCGTTTCTGTGAGCAAGGGTATGTCTTCAATAATCACGCTCTCTTGTCGACGCTCGCGCAAGGCTTCATCAGCAATACGTTGCGATTCAGCACGCACCGCGGGATGAACAATAGCATTCAAGCGTTCCCGTGCGCGCTCATCAGCAAAAACGATAGACGCAAGAGCGGCTCTATTAAGTTCACCGGACTCGCCCACAATCCCCTGCCCAAACTCAGCCACCGTTTGCGCTAACACCGCCTGCCCCGGTTCCATGAGCTCTCGCGAGATCGCATCGGCGTCAATAATCACAGCGCCTAGCTCAGCGAACATGGCAGCTACCGTCGATTTGCCCGAACCGATACCACCGGTGAGACCTATACGCTTCATTGAACTCATCCTTTCGCACACGCAATTTTAAAACACCATGCTATGGCATTTACACTGTGAAGGTGAGCACCCCAGAAAGCAGAGCCAATCAATACACCGTTCCTGCCACCTTCGAACCCACCGAAACGCTTCTAGAAATAAAGCGCAGTGAATTTTATGGGTTTGTGAAACGGGTGGAATCTGAGGCAGATGCTCGTGCTTTCATCGAAAGTTTGCGCAAACAATTTCACGACGCGCGGCACGTCTGCTCAGCTTTTATCATTGGCGCTGACCGCGATATTCAGCGCTCTTCTGACGACGGCGAACCCGCCGGCACCGCAGGTATTCCCATGTTGCAAGCACTGTTGTCGCGGCGAACTTCGCCCCTCCTTGGTGCCGAAGCTGATCTAGCGGATGAAAGTACGGATCTTTCCGATGTGTGCGCCGTCGTCGTTCGGTACTTTGGCGGTATCAAGCTAGGCGCTGGCGGTTTGGTGCGTGCTTACACCGATGCTGTGGTGCAAACGCTGGAGGCCACCGCATTGTGTTCACGCCAACGGCTCCGCTTGGGGGCGATCGCTTTGCCGCATGCCGAGGCCGGTAAGTTCGAAAATAATGTTCGCGCGTTGGGTTATACAGTTTTGGGTACTGAGTATGAGTCCACCCATGCCACAGTGCACCTTGGGGTTTTTGACGCGCAGGATCAGCAGAATCAAGCGCAAGAACACGTCGCGGAGCTCACCGCAGGGCAGAGTACCATTGAGTGGTCTGGTACAGAATGGGTGGATATTCCGCTCCACCAATAACATTTGGCTTCCCCTGCTCTGAAGGATTTTCAAGAAAACTTAAACGCAAAAGACCACCCGATTCACTCGTGTGGTCTTTTGACATTCATTCAGCGAGCCTCATACAGAAGCTCATTGCCTGAATTAGTTGCCGGTGAGCTTCTTGCGAAGTTCAGCCAAAGCCTCATCTGATGCGAGGGTTCCGGACTCGGAAGCCTTCTCGTCAGAGGAGTAAGAGGTAGGTGCTGCTGCGGCAGGTGCTGCAGATGATGACTCAACTGCTGCTTCTGCGTCGGCTTCAACAGCCTTAGCAACCTGTACCTTGTGAGCTTCCCAGCGAGCCTGAGCGTCAGCGTACTGCTGCTCCCAAGCTGCGCGCTGGGTCTCGTAACCTTCGAGCCATTCGTTGGTCTCAGGATCGAAGCCCTCGGGGTACTTGTAGTTGCCCTCTTCGTCGTACTCTGCAGCCATGCCGTAGAGTGCAGGATCGAACTCGGTGCCCTCAGGGTCAACGCCTTCGTTAGCCTGCTTGAGTGAGAGGGAGATACGACGGCGATCAAGATCGATGTCGATAACCTTCACGAACAGTTCGTCTCCAACGGAAACAACCTGCTCAGCAAGATCTACGTGGCGAACTGCCAACTCTGAGATGTGCACGAGGCCCTCAATGCCGTCTTCAACGCGAACGAATGCGCCGAAGGGAACAAGCTTGGTGACCTTACCGGGTACAACCTGACCCAATGCGTGGGTGCGTGCGAAGGTCTGCCAAGGATCTTCCTGGGTAGCCTTCAATGAAAGTGATACGCGCTCGCGGTCTAGATCAACTTCGAGAACCTCAACGGTTACCTCGGTGCCAACCTCAACAACCTCTGAGGGGTGATCAATGTGCTTCCAAGAAAGTTCGGAAACGTGAACAAGGCCGTCTACGCCGCCAAGGTCAACGAATGCACCGAAGTTAACGATCGAGGAGACAACGCCGGGACGTACCTGACCCTTTTCAAGCTGGTGCAAGAAGGATGAACGTACTTCTGACTGAGTCTGCTCGAGCCATGCGCGACGTGAAAGCACAACGTTGTTGCGGTTCTTGTCGAGCTCGATGATCTTAGCTTCGATTTCCTGGCCGATGTAAGGAGCGAGGTCGCGAACACGGCGCATTTCAACGAGAGAAGCGGGAAGGAAGCCACGAAGACCGATGTCAAGGATAAGGCCGCCCTTGACAACCTCGATGACGGTACCGGTAACAACGCCGTCGTTTTCCTTGATCTGCTCGATGTCGCCCCAGGCACGCTCGTACTGTGCGCGCTTCTTGGAGAGAATCAGGCGACCTTCTTTGTCTTCCTTGGTTAGAACCAGGGCCTCAACTTCGTCACCAACGGAGACAACTTCGCCGGGATCGACGTCGTGCTTGATGGAAAGTTCGCGTGAGGGGATGACGCCTTCGGTCTTGTAACCAATGTCGAGAAGAACCTCGTCGCGGTCAACCTTAACAACTTCACCTGAGACGAGATCGCCATCGTTGAAGTACTTGATGGTTTCATCAACGGCTTTGAGGAAGTCTTCTTCAGTTCCGATGTCGTTGATTGCAACCTGAGGAGTGTTGGTGCTCATGTAGTAAAGGGCTCCAATATGGATAGATTTGGTAGGTCGATACAGTTGAAAATCCCCCACTGCTCAGACTCAATGAATCTGGGCGGTGGTATCAGTCCAAGTGGTTCAGCTCTGCATCGAGCGTTTATTCGGACAATGTGCGCATAATACACGCACTCCATCAATTTTAGGGTTGAGAGTTGCTTTGGTCAATGCTAGGCGCGGTTAATACCGCGGATAATTTAGCAAAATTCTAGGTTAATTCACTTGACGACGCGTTCGGGTGTGTCACGCCACTTTATGCCCGTCCTCTTGCCCAAAATCTAGCGAGCAAACAGCTTCAGTGGGCAAACATGGCATCCCAAGAACTCAACGGTTCTTTCAGAACCACTTCTTGATGGGTTTCCCGTTTACTCACCACTAGCCCGCGCCCCTGATAGTTATTCAGTGCGTGTTCACCGTCCAGATCGCAGGTGTGTACCCACACGCGACTCACCGGGGGCAAAGGGTGCCGCGCGTCCAAATCCCATGCGTGCTGCAACATTTGTTGCAAGAACACCTTGCCCAGCCCCTGCCCCTGCGCCCAATTCATCAGACCGAAATAGAGAATCTCCGTTTCGGTGGTGCCTTGGGCATTGATTTCGGCGTGAAGCTGGCAGTACCCTGCCGGGGTTCCGCCAACGGTGAGTAGCCAAATCTCACTACCGGCATCACACAATTCAGCGTGCCAGTCCTCGCGGGACCAGCCCAAACGTTCATACCAGCGGTATGGCCCACCCACCACCGAATACAGCCACCGCACCAGTTCTGGTGTGGCATGTTCAGCGCGGGCAATGCCCGCCCCCGCAGGCACCTTTGTTGGCATTTCGTGCGGAGGTGAAAACATCTCTAAATAGGTAATGACGACGTTGCGAGGGGTGTTATCTTCACCCCACTGAAGGTTCTGCGCGATTTTTTCAGATAAAAAGTTGCTCATCTAGTGCCCTGCCTGATGCCACGACACACCGGTACCCACCTGCACATCCATGGGTACTTTAAGATGAACCGCGTTGCCCATCTCTTCTTGCAACAGTTGCGCTGCGCGCTCTTCTTCGCCAGGGGCAACCTCAAGAATTAATTCATCGTGAATCTGTAGCAACATGCGTGAGGTAAGGTTCTCTGCTTTCAAACGGTTTTGCACACCGATCATGGCAATCTTCATGATGTCTGCAGCTGTTCCCTGAATCGGCGCGTTGAGCGCCGCGCGCTCTGCAGCATCACGACGCTGGCGGTTGGAGCTATTCAAATCAGAGAGAATACGGCGGCGTCCGAACATGGTTTCGGTGTAACCATGCTTGTGCGCTTCTTTGACGGTCCCGCGCAAGAAACGCCCGACGTCGCCAAATCGTTTGAAATAGTTGACAGTTAGCTCCGCCGCTTCATCCACAGGGATACCGAGCTGCTTGGACAGACCAAAACGGGACAACCCATACGCCAAGCCGTAGGACATCGCTTTAACCTTTGAACGCATCTCTGAGGTGACGTTCTCAGGAGCAACACCAAAGACCTCTGAACCCACAAAGCGGTGTAAGTCTTCACCATCCAGGTATGCCTGTATCAGCTTTTCATCCTGCGCTAAATGCACCATGATGCGCATTTCGATTTGTGAGTAATCAGCGGTGAGTAAGGTAGCGAATTTGGTGCCGTTGATTTCTTTAGGGTCAACAATGAAGGCATCGCGAATCTTGCGCCCCTCTTCGGTACGAATCGGAATGTTCTGTAGGTTCGGATCAGTCGAAGAGAGCCGACCAGTTGCCGCAACATTCTGCTGGAACGTGGTGTGCACACGTCCGTCCTCAGCTGTTGCTTTCTGTAAACCCTCAACCGTTTGCTTGAGCTTAGTGAAATCGCGGTACATCTGCAAAGCCACCAAAAACTGGGCACCCTTAGAATCTGGGTTTACTTTGGTGAGCAAATCTGCCATAGATTCGGCGTCGGTGGAAAATCCTGATTTGAGTTTGCGGGTGGTGGGCAGTTCCAGCTCTTCAAAGAGCACAGCCTGCAATTGCTTGGGCGATCCCAAATTGACCTCGTGATCAATCAGAGAATATGCCTCTTGCGTAGCCTGGTTGATAAAGGACTGGTAGTAATCCTTCAGCTCAGCCATCACCTCGGTATTGACGGCAATACCCACAATTTCCATCTGCGCCAACACGGTAGCCAGCGGAAGTTCAATCTCTTCATAGAGTTTGAGCTGGTTTTGCTCCTTCAAATCCATATCAAGGGCATAGGCGAGCTCTTGAATATGGCGCGCTACGAGCGCATAGTAATCCACATCTACCGCAGGCTCGGTAGAGAACAACTCCCCCTGGCCGTGCTCGGCTTTGTCTTGCTCGGGGAACTCTACGTGCAGATATTGCTCGCACAAATCCTGCATCATGGCAGAAAATGAACGACGACGCGCGGTGGGCACATGACCACAGACGTAGGAGCTGAGCAACGGGTCTTCAATGACGCCAGCTAATTGTACGCCGCGCGCGTTGAAAGATTTAAACTGTTGCTTAACGTCGTAGACAATCTTGGGCGCGCCCGCTTCTTCGAGCCAGGCAGTCAACACAGAATCGAGCGCGGGAGAAATTTCTTCAAGGTTAATAAACGCACCCTGATCACCGCCAAAAATCATGACGCCCAGTAAATTCTGTTCGTGGGCAAAGCCTGCCGGGGCGGCGTCCTCATCTGCAATGGGCAAAAGCACCAGCGCTTGTGAGAGGCGATCGGAAACCGGTTGAGGGCGCGTTACTTCGCCAATAGATTGCTGTGCGCTCTGAATGAAATCTGAAAAATCATCGGCAGACTCAAGAGTTTTTACTTCGTCCACCAGCAATTCGACCTGCACTGCTGCCGCCTGCGCCATTTGCGAGAAAAGCTCAGCTGTGCGCTTGCGAATAGTACTGAATTCGAGTTCGTCAAAGAGATCCTCGAGTTCTTGCGAGTCGCGAGGACCAAAATCTTCGAGTGATTCGAGCGCTACCGGTAGCTCCAAATCATCGACCAGGCGATTTAGACGGCGGTTACGCAAGACGTCCTCGAGGTGTTCGCGTAGCGCCTCACCCTTTTTACCCTTTATCTGATCTTGGTTTTGAATAATTCCGTTCAAGTCACCAAATTCGTTAATCCATTTAGCGGCAAATCCAGGACCAACACCGGGTACACCGGGCAGGTTATCGGCTTGCTCGCCGGTCAAGGCCGCCAGATCGGGGTACAGGTGCGGGGGTATTTTGTATTTTTCTTCCACCGCAGCGGCGTCCATTCGGCGAATTCCCTTCGTGGGGCCGGTGGTCACGGGGTAAAGAATCGTGACGTCGTCATTAATTAGCTGAAAAGCATCGCGATCACCGGAGACGATTTGAACTTCATACCCCTGAGCCACACCGGTTTTTGCCAGGGTTGCTACGATGTCATCGGCCTCGTAGTTCTCCACCGTGACTGAGGGAATATTAAGTGCCTCAAGAACGCGCCCAATGAGTTCAATCTGACCAGCGAACTCTTCAGGAGTCTCGTTACGGCCACCTTTGTACTCTTGGTATTGTTC
>JAUMUA010000016.1:27408-36154 GCA_030530925.1 Rothia sp. (in: high G+C Gram-positive bacteria)
CGGAAGGTGCCGCCGGCAAGGTCAAATGCAGTAATAATGCGCGTGGGTTGCTCGCTCTTAATGAGGCTGAGCAACGTAGAGAGAAAGCCGTGCACGGCGTTGGTGTGCTGACCATAACTGGTTACAAAAACATCTACGGGGCTACCGTAAAAAGACCTAAATGCCAGCGAATGGCCATCAATGAGAAGTAGTTTGGGCTTGGTATTAACTGCATCTGTTGTACTCACGCATTCCATCCTAAACGCAACGAACCGCCGAAGCCATGTTGAACTTAGCTCCTGTGCCTGTACATAATTTCATCAAGACCAACTTGAAAGAGAGACCCATGGAATCGTTCACCGAACATCCCTCCGAAGATATCCAAGAAATTCTTCGAGCGCACGGCATCCCTAAAAAATATTTTGCGCATTACTCGCAACATGCGTTGGGCAAGTTGGTACCCAAATTAGGTATTCATTTTGAAGAGCTCTCGGCTGAGCGAACCGTAGCCACCATGCCGGTTGCCGAAAACACACAGCCCGGTGGGCTATTGCACGGTGGCGCAAGCGCTGCCCTCCTTGAAACGCTCGGTTCTTTTGCCTCCAATTGTGCCGCGCCAGAGGGTCACGTTGCAGTAGGCACCGAACTGAGCATTACGCACGTCCGTTCGGCTACCGAAGGGCTGGTGCGCGCCGTCTGTGTGGCGGCAAAACTAGGACGAAGCCAGTGCGTGCATACCGTAGAAATTCGCGATGAGGCAGGAAAGCTTATTAGCACCGGTCGTATGACCAACACTATTATTCCGGTACGTCCGCAACGCACGAAAGAACATGCCGCATGAACCGGCACACTATTGGCATTATTTTTCTGCTGGCGACCATAGCACTCTTGATAACCGCTCTAAATTACGGCGGATTGTGGTGGCTGGGAGTCACCATTTGCTGCGCAATGGCACTTTGGGGAATTGGTCCTAGTTCTAACGATCCAAGAAAATAACTAATTTATCTGTTTGTTGAAAAAATACGGCGGGGTGTCACCATGATATTGACACCCCGCCTGATTCTTGTGGTTCACAAAGCCTAGGAGACCTGATTGACGATGGTCTCGGCAACTTCACGCATGGAAAGTCTACGATCCATCGAAGTTTTCTGAATCCAGCGGAACGCTTCGGGTTCGGTCAATCCCATCTTAGAAATCAACAGTGATTTAGCGCGATCAACTAACTTACGCGTTTCGAACTGCTCCTTGATAGAGCTGACTTCGTTTTGGAGCGCTTTGATTTGCTCGTAGCGGCTAATGGCTACCTCGATAGCGGGCACCAAATCGTGCGGCCCAAAAGGTTTGACCACATATGCCATTGCACCCGCTTCGGTGGCGCGGTCTACCAATTCTTTTTGGCTAAACGCGGTGAGCAAAACGACGGGAGCAATTTGCTTCTGTGAAATTTTCTCCGCCGCCGTAATGCCATCCATGATGGGCATTTTGACGTCCATAAGCACCAAATCCGGTTTGTGCTCTTCTGCAAGTTCTACGGCACGCTGACCGTTATCCGCTTCAGCGACGACGTCGAAACCTTGATCGCGCAAAATTTCGACGATATCCATGCGGATGAGCGCTTCATCTTCAGCAACGACAACGGTGCGAGCAGACTCTTGTTCTTCGCTGACTGAATCTAGGGCCGAGTCTTCTGACATGCATTTCTCCTTCAGTCCATTGGTTTAACCTCAATCTTCGCACGATTTAGGGGCAGACAATGAATTTTCTGAATATTTCTACCCCTGATTTTCGGTGAATTTGCGGGGCTTCTCCCCCAGGAAAAATTAATCGCTTCACCAATTTTTGTTTTCCAGTTGTTTCGGTGTACAGTAGTAAAGCACTCGGAATTACGACAGTAGTTCACGATGAGCCCAAGTGGCGGAATTGGCAGACGCGCTGCACTCAAAATGCAGTTCTTCACGGAGTGTGGGTTCGAGTCCCACCTTGGGCACAAAACAGAAATTCCCGAAGATTTAGGTCTTCGGGAATTTTTTATGCTGTTTAATGTGAATCAGTAGATTACATGGTTCGTAGTTTGTATGGTTGGCAAACTACTGGTCTCTCTCTTCACCCCCAAAAAAAATGACCCGCCACCTTTTCGGTGTCGGGTCATTTTGATTATCGAGGTTTACTCGTGAATGTTCTGATCATCCAACCAGGGGCCAAGCTTCTCGCGCTCTTCGGGAAGAACAGCTCCGGCGTCGTCCATGTCTCCCACGCGGTGAACCTTCAACAAGTTGGTAGAACCAGCCACACCGGGAGGTGAACCAGCAGCCATCACAATCATCTGACCGGGCTGAGACAGCTCATTAGCCAACAAGTAGCGATCTACCAGCGCAGTCATTTCGTCAGTATCGCCCACATGATTCGTTTGCACCGTCTGCACACCCCACAGCAGCGCCAAAAACGCGCGAACCTTGGGGTCCGGAGTAAAAGCAATCACAGGCTTTGACGGACGCAAACGAGCCAGACGGCGAGCAGTATCACCAGACTGGGTGAACGCGGTGATGTAATCAACGTTGAGCTGATCAGCTACGGTCACCGCCGCACGAGTAATCGCACCGCCACGAGTCTTAGGGGTCGTACCCAAAGGAGCCACACGATACAGACCGCGCTCTTCAGTAGCGGAGACAATGCGAGCCATAGTCTGAATGGTAATAATGGGGTACTTACCCACAGAGGTTTCACCCGAGAGCATCACAGCATCGGCGCCGTCAAGAATTGCGTTAGCGCAGTCCGAAGCCTCAGCACGGGTAGGGATCGGGTTCTCAATCATGGTCTCAAGCACCTGAGTTGCCACGATAACCGGTTTAGCCCAGCGGCGAGCCAGCTCAATAGCACGCTTTTGAACCAAAGGAACTTCTTCAAGGGGGAACTCCACGCCAAGATCACCGCGGGCGACCATGATGCCGTCAAACTTATCAACGATGTCCTGCAAGTTTTCAACCGCTTGCGGTTTCTCAATCTTTGCAATAACAGGAAGGTGGATACCTTCTTCGTCCATGATTTCGTGAACGCGTGAGATGTCATCACCAAAACGCACGAATGATAGCGCGATGATATCTACGCCCATCTGCAACGCAAAGCGCAAATCGCGCTCGTCCTTTTCGGTCAGTGCTGGAATAGACACTGCAGCACCAGGAAGGTTAAGACCCTTGTTGTTAGAAACGGGGCCGCCCACAATGACGCGAGTGGTCACCGTGCGCTCATCAACGGTCACTGCCTGAAGTCGGATCTTACCGTCATCCACCAAGAGAGTATCACCGGGCTTGACGTCGCCAGGAAGACCCTTAAACGTTGTGCCAACGATTTCTTTGGTGCCTTCAACATCATCAACGGTAATCTTGAAAGTATCACCGGGCTCAAGGATTTCAGCGCCGTTCTTGAAAGTTGACAAACGAATTTTAGGACCCTGCAAATCGGCTAAAATAGCCACGTTGCGACCAAGCTTTTCGCTCTGCTGGCGAAGGTTCTTATAAGACTCTGTGTGAACGCTGTGATCACCGTGGCTCATATTCAGGCGGGCAACATTCATGCCAGCTTCGATAGCAGCCGCTAGTTTATCTGGGGAGGAAATTGCTGGACCAATAGTACATACGATTTTTGCGCGTCTCATACCTAAAACCTTAGTCATTATCGAGGGTATTACACCAGGGGTAGCAACAAGCTGAGAATATGTGCACATTGAATGTTTTTCTCACCCAATCCCACAGAATCACATGCAGCCAGGCAAATCCCCACATGTATTTCTCTCAGTATAGGTTGTTTTCTGTGGCTTTGCTGGGTCTATTCCTAGAAATTCAGCCATTAGCACATCGCTATCCCACAAAATCGCACATAACGCCTAGAGGTTTTCATCTGTTTGCCAGTGTTCTATTCTTGCAAGGAAAGAATAAATCTAGGGGCGCCTGTCAAAGTCCTTAGACCCCGTTCAAAGGAACAATCTTGAGCACCAAAAATATTGTGATTCTCTACGGTTCAAACTACGGATTCACCGAACGCTATT
Source organism: Rothia sp. (in: high G+C Gram-positive bacteria) (assembly GCA_030530925.1). Taxonomy (GTDB): domain Bacteria; phylum Actinomycetota; class Actinomycetes; order Actinomycetales; family Micrococcaceae; genus Rothia. Next base: position 31,430 of record JAUMUA010000016.1, read on the forward strand.
CCCGCTGGATTGCTGAAGACCTGCAACAACTTAATGAGAAACCTCAGGTTCAGCTCAGTCCCATTGCTGAAGCCACCGACGAACTCATCGAATCAGCAGACGTGCTCATTGTGGGCGCAAGCTACCTTGGCGGCTTCCTCACCGGCGCCCCTACCTTACGTAAACGCAAAGAGGCCATGGCAAAAGTTCCCCACCGCGTCTTCTTTACCGTCTGCTTCAACGGACTTGCCGTGTACCCGCGCGAATACCTCGATAACCGCGTTCTCAAAAGCTACAAAGAAGAAATCGCTGGCGGACGCCCAACATTCCACTTCCGCGGCGGTCTAGACCTTTCACAAATGACCCGCACCCACAAAACCGTGCTGGCAGGTGTGCGCACGGCGTACAAGCTCAAACCCCATGCCAACGAATACGACAAGCAAATGGTGGAATCGTTTGATAACGGCGGTGGTGACTACACCAACCGCGCCGACATTGATCCCTTGGTGCAGACCGTGCAAACTTATCTTGACTAATATCTAAATCTCATTTCTGAACATTTGCTTTTAGACAGCAGATTACTGAACAGTATATTTTCAGCAAAAGCTGAGGCGGTATCTTCGTAAAAGAAGATACCGCCTCAGTTATTTTTACTGGTCGCTATACCGCCAAATCAATCGGACGATCGTTCGGTCCCACCGGCTCGGGTAGCTCGGTTGAACCGTTGAGGTAACGCTCGCATGCTGCTGCGGCGGCGCGCCCTTCCGCAATAGCCCACACCACCAGCGATTGCCCGCGACCGGCGTCACCGCATGAGAAGACACCGGGAATATTGGTCATAAACGATTCATCACGCGCTACGTTTTGACGCTCATCAAAATCAACACCCAATTGCTCGGTGATCGCCTTCGAATCTTGACCGGTAAAGCCCAGTGCCAAGAACACAACGTCGGCAGGAATCACGTGCTCGGTGCCTGCTCTGAGCGAGCGCGTTCCGTCTTCACCGTATTCGGTTTCGGCTACTTTGAGGCCGGTAAGCACCCCGTTTTCACCCACGAATTCCACAGTGGAGGCCAAGTATTGCCGTTCACCGCCTTCCTCGTGGGACGATGAGACCTCAAAAAGTTGCGGGAACATGGGCCAGGGTTCGTGATCGGCGCGGTCAACGGGTGGTTTTTTGCCGATAGCGAGGGTGGTGATGGAAGCAGCTCCTTGACGTACGGCGGTGCCCACACAGTCCGATCCGGTGTCGCCACCACCCAGCACAATCACGTTTTTGCCTGTGACGTTGAAGGTTGGTTCGGCAACATCACCTGCTACCACACGGTTAGATTCAGTGAGGAAAGGCATGGCATAGTGAATGCCTTCTAGATCGGAACCGGGGATGGGCAGTTCGCGCGGTGCGGTAGCACCGGTTGCCACAATCACGGCGTCGAAGCGATGCTTTAGATCGCGCCAGGAAATATCTTTCCCAATGGTGACCCCGGTGCGGAAGCGGGTGCCTTCGGTTTCCATAACGACAAGACGGCGTTCGAGCACCGATTTTTCGAGTTTGAAATCGGGGATACCATAACGGAGCAGTCCACCGATTTTGTCGTCTCGTTCGTAGAGCACCACGGTGTAACCGGCTTGGGTGAGCTGTTGCGCGGCGGCGAGTCCGGCAGGGCCTGAGCCCACCACAGCCACTCGATAATCAAGCATTCGCGCGGGCATAATCGGCTGAATCAAATCGGCGTCGAATCCCATCTCGCCAATGGAGTACTCGATTTGTTTGATGGTGACCGGTTCTTGATTGATTCCCAGCACGCACGAGGATTCGCAGGGTGCTGGGCACACGCGTCCGGTGAACTCTGGAAAATTGTTGGTGGCGTGCATGCGCGCCACTGCTTCTGCCGGTTGATCGCGCCATACCAAATCGTTCCATTCGGGAATGAGATTGCCCAGCGGGCACCCGGCGTGGCAAAACGGTATGCCGCAATCCATACAACGAGAAGCTTGCTGTTTGAGTACCGCTGAATCTTGGCTCAGTTGCACTTCGTGATAGTCCAAAATGCGCACCGGAACGGGTCGCTTGGGTCGGTCTTCACGCTGGGGAACTTTGATAAAGCCTTGAGGATCAGCCACGGGTTACCTCCATAATGTTGTTCCACACGTGCATTGAATCGCGGTCGATGCCCCGTTGTTGGGCTTGCTCTAGCACCTCGGTGACGGCGGCATAATCGCGCGGAATGATTTTAGTGAATCGGTTGATGCTGTTTTCGAAATCTGCCAGCAGTTCCGCTGCCCGCTGCGATTCGGTGTGAATCTGGTGTTGAGTGAGCACATCGCGCACGGTCTCTTGATCTGATTCACTGAGCGATTGCAACAGAAGTTCGCCGCTTTCGCGTGCTTGTTTGTTGAGATTGCTGTGTTGCAAATCCAAAACGTATGCGACACCGCCGCTCATGCCGGCACCGAGGTTGCGTCCGGTCTCGCCAACAATGAGGGCGACTCCCCCGGTCATGTATTCCAAACCGTGATCGCCGATTCCTTCGACCACAGCGGTGGCACCGGAGTTGCGAACCAAGAAGCGCTCGCCCACGATTCCGCGCACAAAGATTCGCCCGCTGGTGGCACCGTAGCCAATGACGTTGCCGGCAACCACATTGTGTTCCGCCGTCAATGGCGAATCAGCGGTGGGGCGAAGAATCACGCGCCCGCCGGAAAGTCCCTTAGCGGCGTAATCATTGGCGTCACCGTGCAACACCACCGTAATACCCTGCGGCAAATAGGCGCCCAAAGATTGGCCAGCGTGCCCGGTCAGATTTACCGTGATGGTGTCGTGTTCTAGCACCTCGATGCCAAAAGTTTTGGTGACGTGATGGCCCAGCATCGTGCCTACCGAGCGATCGGTATTGACGACGTTGGCGGAAAGTACCACCGGTTCACGATGAGTTAGTGCCGGTTGCGCCAGTTCAATCAGACGGTTATCTAGATGCTGATCGAGTTCGTGGTTTTGATTCTGTGTGTGGTGCAGTGCCTGGTCTTTGCACACGTCCAAGGCTGGTTTGAGGATTTTCGAAAGGTCTAATCCAGATGCCTTCCAGTGCTCCACCGCTGCACGCACGTTGAGCGCCTCTACATGGCCCACCGCTTCTTCGAGAGAACGGAATCCAAGTTGTGCCAGGTATTCGCGAACCTCTTGAGCGATGAACTCAAAGAAATTGACCACATGCTCTGCTTTACCGGTGAATCGCTCGCGCAACAACGGATTTTGCGTGGCAATACCTACCGGGCACGTATCAAGGTGGCACTTGCGCATCATAATGCAACCCTCAACTACTAGCGGCGCCGTCGCGAAACCAAATTCTTCTGCTCCTAGCAGTGCGGCGATGACGACGTCGCGTCCGGTTTTGAGTTGCCCGTCAGCTTGTACGACCACGCGATCACGCAAACCGTTGATGAGCAAAGTTTGTTGTGCTTCGGCAAGACCCAATTCCCAGGGTGCTCCGGCGTGCTTAAGCGAATTCAGCGGAGCGGCACCGGTACCGCCGTCATGCCCTGAAATCAGCACAACATCCGCCTTAGCCTTGGTGACGCCCGATGCTACCGTGCCGATTCCCATTTCAGAAACCAACTTCACGTGGATTCTAGCGGCGGGGTTTGCCCGCTTAAGATCGTAAATCAGTTGTGCCAAATCTTCGATGGAGTAAATATCGTGGTGCGGCGGTGGCGAAATCAGTGTGACGCCGGGGGTCGAATGGCGCGTATGCGCTACCCACGGGTACACTTTCTGGCTCATGAGCTGCCCACCCTCTCCGGGTTTAGCCCCCTGCGCCATTTTGATTTGAATGTCGTCGGCGTTGGTCAGGTACAAGCTGGTGACGCCGAAGCGACCCGAAGCTACTTGTTTAATAGCCGAGCGTCGTTGGGGGTCTAGGAGGCGATCGACGTCCTCGCCACCTTCACCGGTATTGGATTTAGCACCTAGGCGGTTCATGGCAATTGCCAACGTCTCGTGTGCCTCTTGAGAAATAGACCCGTAGGACATCGCACCGGTTGAGAACCGCCGAACGATACTTTCAATCGGCTCAACCTCATCAATAGAAATGGGTGTGCGCTCGGCAAATTCCATGAGCCCGCGCAGGGTCATCAGTGTTTTTGACTGATCGTCAACCAGCTTGGTGTACGACTTAAAAATGTCGTACCTGCCAGTTTTAGTTGCGTGTTGCAAACGAAAAACGGTTTGTGGATTGAACAGGTGCGGGGCACCGTCGCGGCGCCAATCGTACTCACCACCGGTTTCTAACTCGCGATAGGCAACACTGACACCGTCCTTGGGATACGCATGTTCGTGACGCGCGCTGACCTCGGCGGCAATAACATCAAGACCAATGCCGTCCATCTGCGAATGTGTACCGGTGAAGTATTCTTGCACCAACGCACGGGATAATCCCAGCGCCTCGAAAGTCTGCGCACCACAGTATGAGGCGACGGTGGAGATACCCATCTTGGACATAATCTTCTGCAGACCTTTGCCCAATGCTTTAATGAGGTTTTGCACCGCTTGTTCTTCGGTGAGCCCCTCGATGTCGCCCTCTCGCACCAGTTGTTCCACGGATTCCATGGCCAGGTAAGGATTCACTGCCGAAGCGCCGTAACCCATCAAGGTGGCGATATGGTGCACCTCGCGCACCTCGCCGGTTTCTACAATGAGCGATGCTTTGGTGCGAATCGCCGAACGCAACAAGTGATTGTGTACTGCCG
>JAUMUA010000017.1:0-11519 GCA_030530925.1 Rothia sp. (in: high G+C Gram-positive bacteria)
AGTAAGTTTGGGATTTTACGAGGAATTACCTTATAGCTGGAGCAAAAAGGCTGATCAACAAATACAAAAGAATGCCCCAAACACCACTAAATATGAAATATCTATTGATAGGGATTCTAAATACGCTCACCTTAAAAATTATGTGAGTCAAATTGAGCTCATGGACCCCGAACAACTCAGGCTCAATCAGCCCGAAACCCTACCAACCACAGAAACGTATTGGATTAGCAAAGCTAACTCTTAAGGGCTCAAAGACAGCTTACCGAGCACCAGCATCCGGCGCCTGTACCGCCACCGCGAACTTACCGCGGCGTCGTAGGGCTGCCGCAATACGTTCTGCAGACTCTTGTGAATCGGTCAACAAAGCCACGGTGGGGCCCGAGCCAGAGACAAACGAGCCAACAATAGCTTCGTCCTGTACACCCAAGGTTTTCTTCAAATCGGGGGCAAGAGAGCACGCCGGTGCCGCCAAATCGTTGCGCACATAATGCTCGATTTCATGCAATCGCGCCATCGGTGCCACGCAAGATTGCAGGGCATCCAACAAATCTTGGGGCACGCTCAACTCAGTGGGTTGTAGGTACTGTCCTGACGCGCGTCCTTGATCAAGTTCGGCAAATACGGCGGGTGTTGAAAGCCCATAGGACGCCGGAACCATGACCAGGTGCAGAGGTTCGGCTTCTGCTGGGATTTGCACGGCGCTGAGCTGATCGCCCACGCCCAGACCCACTGCCATGCCGCCTTGGAGTGCAAAAGGTACGTCTGCGCCCAAGGGCGCTGCAATCTTCAAGAGCTCCTCAGTGGAGAGCTCAGCCGAAACTAAACCGCGTGCATTCACATAGCGGTTTACTGCCACCAGCGCCGCAGCGGCGTCGGCAGAACCGCCACCCATCCCGCCGGCAACCGGCACAGCTTTTTCCAGATGAAGGTTGATCGAAATATCAGTAGCGTTCAAACCGTGAGCTTGCAGAATCGCAACGGCAGCCTTATAGGCAAGATTGCGCTCGTCAAGCGGCACTTCTGCAATATCGAATGCGCCCGTAGTTGCCATAGCTGCCAGCGGTGAATCCTCGGCAAGAGAAACTGAGAGGGAGATACCAGCGGTGGTGCTCTCGCTCAGAACCACTTTCTCGCGCAACGAGACCGCAGAATACAAGCTAGCTACCGGGTGATACCCGTTGGGCTGTACCGCTCCCACCGCAAAATACAGGTTGATTTTTCCCGGTGCTGAAACTTCGATAGTTGTTGCCACAGCCTAGTTCTTTCCCTCCGCGGCGATGGTGCGCACATCAGATTTTTCGCCAATATTTAGCTCATGCGCTGATTCGGCAATTTTGACGAAGTCATGAATATCGAGCTTTTCCCCGCGCAACGTGGAGTCAACACCGGCGTGGTCAAGTACTTGCCCCGCCAAAGCGGAACTACCAGCCCAGGTTGCCAAAGCGGCACGAAGAGTCTTACGACGCTGCGCAAAAGCCGCATCGATAATTGCGAAGACAAGCTCCCGCGGAACGTCAGACAGCGGTTGCGCACGGCGCGTAAACGCCACCAAACCTGATTTGATTTTGGGCGCGGGCCAAAAAACGTTAGTGCCAATCACACCGGCTTTTTGCACCTCGCAGAACCAATTAGCCTTCACCGAAGGCACGCCGTAGATTTTTGAGCCAGGGGTAGCTGAAAGGCGATCCGCTACTTCGTCCTGAACCATCACCAAAGCATGTTCAATCGAAGGGAACTGCGCAAATAGGTGAAGCAGCACCGGCACTGCCACGTTATACGGCAAATTAGCCACCAGGGCGGTGGGCGTCTTTGGTAGCTCAAAGACCTTCAGCGCGTCATTGAGCACCACGTCAATGCGCTGCTCAGAACCGGAGCGGAAAGTAGCAATAGTGTGCGGCAACTGCTGCGCCAAGGGAGGATCAATCTCAATCGCCACCATGTCGCGCGCGACGTCCAAAATGCCCAACGTCAAAGAGCCGAGCCCCGGACCAACCTCCAACACCGTCTCGTCGGCACCGATCTTTGCCACCGACACAATACGACGAATCGTATTAGGGTCAATCACAAAGTTCTGCCCCAGTGTTTTGGTGGGGCGAATGCCGAGCTGGGTGGCGAGATCGCGAATTTCTTGAGGGCCAAGTAGTTGCTGTTCAGTCACGGATTCAGTTTACCTAAGATACGCAGGCTAGGATTCCCAGCTACCGTAAACCCGCTCAGAGTTTTGGGCAATGGTGCGGCATAGCTGCTCCAAATCCTTTCCCAAATGCTCAGCCATAAACCGCACCGTATAGTTCGTCATATACGAAGCGTTGGGGCGGCCACGGTAGGGGTGCGGCGTCAAGAACGGCGCGTCGGTCTCTGCCAGAATGAGTTCCGGACGAGCGATCTTGAGTGATTCTTGCACACCGTGAGAGTTCTTGAACGTCACCGTTCCTGCGAAGCTCATATACCAGCCGTGCTCGTTACAAATCTTAGCCAGGGTAGCATCTCCCGAGTAGCAGTGAAAGACGGTGCGCTCAGGCGCGCCTTCTTCAAGCAGAAGCTGCACTACGTCATCGTGCGCATCACGATCGTGAATTTGTAACGCCTTGCCCAGTTTTTTGGCGATTCTAATATGTTCGCGAAAGCTCTTCTTTTGCGCCTCTGTCCCCTCTTCACCGGTGCGGAAATAGTCCAAACCGGTTTCGCCCAGTGCGCGGACACGCGCGTCCATTGCCAGTTTTTCAATGGATTCTAACGCAGAATCAAGCTTTCCAGCCTCTTCGAGCTCAGGGGCTTCGTTGGGGTGGATTGCTACTGCTGCCAACACCCGAGAATCAGCGTTCGCTGCTGCTACGGCATAGATGGAAGAGGGAATATCACATCCCACCTGCACAATCTTGCCAACGCCCAATGCCTCACCCGTATCGAGCGCATCTTTAGCGGTGATGTTCACATCACCATCCAACAAATCCATGTGGGTATGGTTATCAACAATGGGGAACGGCAAAGGTGCCGGTGCCGGCGGAAAAATCAGGTTACGCGAGCGCCCGTTCTGACCCGTTGTGGAACGACGACGGGTGCCTTCCCCCGATTCTTCGTCATCCGTATCGTAGCGTTGCGCTTCGTAGGCAGGTGGAGTCTGTCCCTCTTTAACCGCCGGTGCGGCGTCAAAAATTGAACCGGTGAGTTCAGTTTCTTCTGGAGGGGTGAGCCTCCACTGTTGGGCAAGTTCTGAGAGTTCGGTGTCAGTGAGGCACGACTGGTTGTGGCACATAGATCTAGCTCCTTGAAGATTAGTGTTCGCGAGCGGATAGCGTGGCTTCGTAGAGTTCCCGCTTGGAGACTCCATATTCGGCGGCAATCTGTCCCGCCGCTTGTTTGAGGCGCATGCCGGAATCCACCAGTTCTTGTACCTTATCGGTCAAGTTTTCGGCAGATTCTGGTTCTGGCTCTTCGGCACCGGCAACCACAAGGGCAATTTCCCCGCGCACTTGGGTGTTCTCTGCCCACTGGCAGAGTTCGGCGAGGGTACCGCGTAGCACCTCTTCATGAAGTTTGGTCAGTTCGCGGCAGACGACGGCGCGGCGGTCTTCGCCGAATGTCTGGGCAAAATCGCGCAGGGTTGCCGCAGTGCGGTGTGGAGATTCGTAGAACACCATGGTGCGCTCTTCAGATTCCAGCGAGCGCAAACGCTTGGTGCGGTCGCTCCCCTTACGCGCTAGAAATCCTTCAAAGGTAAAACGTCCGCTAGGTAAACCCGATACGGCAAGGGCAGACAAAACGGCAGAGGGTCCGGGTGCTACGGTTACCGGCAGATCTGCCTCGGCAACGGCTTGCGCCGCCGCGTACCCGGGGTCAGAGACCGTGGGCATGCCGGCGTCGGACATCAATAACACCATCTGCCCAGACTCTACCGCCTGCACAATTTGTGCTGATCGCGCGCCTTCGTTGTGATCGTGATTGGTGATGACGCGCCCGCGGGTGTGTACACCCAGACCTGAGCTCAGACGGCGGAGCATACGGGTGTCCTCAACGGCAATCACATCAGCGTGGGCAAGATATTGCTTGAGCCGGTCGGTGGCGTCACCAAGGTTTCCAATGGGGGTGCCACCTAAAACCAAGACACCGCCGGGGTGCATAAATGGTTTTTGACCTGCGGATTCACCAAGAACATCATGGTCTAGTCCGCCGGCGGAATCGGGTGTTGTATCTTCGTTCTCAAACATGAAAATCTCCTAAATCCACGCGTCAAACCACATGCGCAAACGCCATGAATCATAAGGGATGGTTTGCGCGGTCCAAATGGGCCAAAAGTGTATAGAAATCAGCAAAACCCCAACGGTGAATAAGCCAACCACCGCAATGCCCCAGCGTTTTCTGCTTACGGTGTCACCGCGTCGTCCTAGCGCTAGTCCCAGCAAGCCGGCGAGCATGAGTACCAGGTAGGGCTCGAAGGAGAGCGCGTAGAAATAGAACATGGTGCGATGCGGGTAAGCGAACCACGGGAAGTAGCCTGCAGCGAAAACCATAAAGAGCGCGCCAAAGCGCCAATCGCGGCGAATCATCAACAGGGCGAGCGCATAAACAGCCACCACAATGAAGGACCACCACAGCAGTGGGTTACCAATGTTCAATACCGCTTCGGAGCATTTGGCGGCGACGCAGCCGTTCACTCCGGTGGCAGGAGATTCGTAGTAATACGAAGTTGGGCGACCCAGAATGAGCCACTGCCACGCAGCAGCCTGGTAGGTGTGCGGGGTATCAAGACCCTGGTGAAATTCAAAGGCTGAGCGGTGGTATTCCCACAACGAGCGCAGAGCAGGCGGTAGCCACTGCACCCCTTCTGAGGGGTGATTTGCTGCCCACTGACGGTCGTACGCCGATTCAGAGGCGAACCAGCCAGCCCAGGTGCTCAAGTACACACCAAAGCCCAGAATAATCATCGAGAAAAACGCGGGGATGCCATCGCGCACGATACCGGGAATTATCCAATTCTTGATTCCTGCAATACGACGCGCGTTCATATCCCAAAAAACGGTGAGTAAACCAAAGATGGCAATAAAGAAGAGAGCATTCCATTTAGTGCCCATAGCAAGACCCGCGCATACCCCGGCGAGCACACGCCACCAACGAACTCCCAGCCAGGGCCCATACCTCATAAACTCATCGGTAGGCATACCCCCGTGCGCCTCAGCATGGGCTGAGACGCGCTCCGCTAACCGTCGTCGGGCTTGAATGCGATCAAGAACCAGGCACAAAAAGGTAGCAAAGAGCCAGAACATCAAGAAAATATCGAGGAGCGCAAAACGAGATTGCACCAAATGCAACCCGTCTATAGCTAAGAAGAGGGCTGCCAGAGTAGATACAGTGACCGAGCGGAAAATAAGCCACCCGGCAATCGCAATCAGCGCAACAGAGAGCGTACCGACGAGCGCAGCCGAGAATCGCCACCCCACCGGGTTATTATCGCCAAAGAGCCACATGCCACAAGCGATCATCCATTTACCCACCGGTGGATGCACCACATACTCGCCGGTACTCAAAATACCCGAAGGATGCCCCGCCACGAACGATGCGTTGGCATCATCAGACCAGTTACGTTCGTACCCAAAATGCAACATTGAATACGCATCTTTGGCGTAATACGTCTCATCAAAGACGATCGCGTTAGGATTGCCCAGATTCCAGAACCGTAGCACCGCTGCCAAAATGACCACCACCAGCGGTGGCCCCCATCCCCACCGAGGAAGAGGCACCATAGGCACCGCCAAACGCGCACGAATAGCCTGCGCGGAAAAAGCCTGCGGCAACGTCATAACAGCGTGCGAGGTCACGGGATCAGTCTCTGTTCTCTTCACCTAAGCAATAGTACAAGCTTTGAAGGGAGCACCCACTAGGTGAGCGCTCGCTTCAGCGTTTACACAGCAGAGAACAGAGTTTTGGTCAGTATTGGTGGGTGAGGCGACGGCGTAGTTCAAGACGCTCGTCGGCACGCTTGCGTGCTAATGCACGGCGGAATTTAGTGGGCCAGCTCAAGAACATTGCGAGCAAAGTAAGCACCAAGGTAATAGCCGTAACAGCGAGGGCGGCGTCAACCCAGAACTGCGGCGGATACAGACGAATCAGCGTATCAGAGCGGCGAAACGTCCAATTGCCTTGCGGAAAGAGCAGGTGATGGAAGCTTGTGAAGAACGATTCCCAACCGAGTGCACCTAGAACGCCAAGCGCCATCATGAGCACCAGGGTCAGAATGGTCCCGGCAAAAATAGATTTTTGAATGACGCCGGGCGCTCGCACCCGCAAGGAGCGCGAACACAGCAGAGCCAGTAAAAAGAGAGCCGTTGCCGCGACCATCACGATCAGCATGAGGTGCTTAACATCGCTCATGTGCCCCACCTCAGACTCGAGAAAGAGTTTGCTACCGTGTGCGGTGTGCAACGATGAGAGAAAACTTGACGGAGCAAAGTTGAGGATGTAGTGAATGCCGTATGAGCCGTACGTCATGCGCTCATCGGTAGTAAAACCATAGTCATCGGCAGGAAAACCGGGGCGGTGGTATTCGAGCCATAGAAATGCTGAGGACGAAACGGCACGAATTGCGAGCGTCAAGATAGTCAGCGGCACAGCAAGCGCCATAATGACGGCACGTAATTTCAAGAATTTAGGGCGGTCAGCCACCGCAATTTCACGGGCTTCAGCGCGGCGATTCGCCTCATTCTCTTGTTCGGCAATCGTAGAAAATGACCGCGCGCGAACGGCTTTGACCGAGTCGGTAATATACTCATCCGAGTTCTCTTCAGGTGCACCCCAGGGTGCGCTCTCTACCGTCGACTCAAGCGGTTGAACAGGGGCAATAGATTCGGAGACCACCTCAGATTCAAGGAGCTCAACACCGGCATCATCGGCAACATCAGGGTTCTGACGCTCGCCGCGGCGAGCAGAAAGTAAACGGTCAGCGTTCACGCTACCGGCGCTGTCGTTACTGTGAGAAATGGCAGGAGAGAGCTTTTCCCAGTCTCGTCCGTTGTTCTGCTCGAATTCGTTGCGGGGTGTTGCCACGTGGTTTTCTCCTTACCGCCAGCGCAGGCGGTTATCGTGATGTAGCTCTTATGGCACCGCACCGCCAACGGGGCGCTACCTACCTCAAAAAAATTGGGAATTTCCATGTCAGTGGGAAATCCCAATACCATAGACCTCTTACCAGTTGCCTTTCCAGGAGGCATCTTGGTAGTGCTCAAACGGAATGTTCCAGTCGCCATAACCGTTATCAGGATTCGCTTGTTGGTAGCCGGTATTTTGGGTTTCTACGATGTCCCCCACCTTGAAAAGGTCAAAGAAATACTGGATGTCTTCGGGGAGCATGCCAATACAACCGTGGGAAATATCTGCCACACCCACATAGGGATATGCACTTGGTAGCGCCTGGTGAACAAACACCCCAGATTCGGTAAGGCGCGAAACGTTGGTGGCGTAGAACGGTTCATACCAGTGGGGGTCGCCCTTTTTGAGACCGAGCGACTCGGGGTTAAAGAAGTACTTTTGAGACTGTTCCATAATGACGAGCTGACCTACCACCGAAGGCCATTCGGGATCGCCGAGGGTAATGGGGTTCTCACGCACCAGCTTGTCGTTGACGTAAAGCTTGATGGTCTTGGTGTTGTCATCAGCATAGGCGTAGTGTTTATCGCCTGTTTTAAAGTTACGCGTCACATTAGCATTACCAATCATGCCGTTACCAAAATCGACGCCCAGCACATTAGCTTGCACTTTAACAGCAGAGTTAGCTGCCCAGTATTTCTCTGGTCGGTAGCGCACCATGTTATCGCTGTACCAGCGGAATTTACCTTTTTGGTTTCCACCACCGGTTATCTTGATGGCTTTTTCAACGTCAGCTTTATTGGTCACCGGTTCAGAGAAACGAATTTCGATAATCTGCCCCACACCGTATTGAGCGCCTTCTTTGACGTTCATGCTCAGATCGGCTTCATTCGCTGCCGAGACCGTTGAGAACACTGATTCACCAGAACCCACGGTTCCCTGTACGTCTTTGGCAGCCCACGTTACGGTGTACTGCGAATCAAAGTTCAGCGGGGCGCTACTGGTCCACACCGTTTTATCTTTATTGAGTGTGCCTTCTGCCGGTACTTCCATACCTTGGGCATCAAGGGTCTTCACTTGAACGCTCGTCAATGTAGCGTCAGTGGCAGTAACTTTTACGGGATCTACCGGGTTGATTTCAACTTCATCAGTCGCAGGAGTTACCTGAACAGAGCCTGCAAACTTTACCGGCGCACTCGACGTTGAGGGCTTGGCAGAAGCTGATGCGGACGAAGATTCTGTTGCTGTGTTCTGCTGGGTATTAGAACCACAGGCGCTCAGCGATAACGCGCCAGCGCCCAGAACAGACGCCGTCAAAAAAGGACGACGAGCAAGAATTTTTGAATGGGGAAAAGGGGCTGGATTCTGGTGCACCGAAAAATGCCTGCCTTCAAAAGGTTGCGGGGTAATAAAAAATATACTGCTCAAACGTTTTTGCGAATCAGGGGAAAGGTCAAAACCTTAAAACGTTTTTGTTAATAACTTTAGACACTAGGCGCTCTGTCCATGCTCACGCACCACTTGCCAGCCCTGCGGCGCCGTCAACCGGTCTGCATGAAATTCGCACAAATCATATGCGTGTGGTTCGCGGTGTTCAGAAAGCGGTGCGATAACCGCTAGCTGCTCACTGTACGCATAGTTGAGAGTGTAAATCGCTTCGCGGGTGCAAGTTTGTCGCGAGCAAGAACGAGCCTGTGCCATAAAAGATTTTCCTAATTTCTAGATTGCCTGTTTACGCAGACGACGGCGTTCGCGCTCTGAAAGACCGCCCCATATACCGAAACGTTCATCATTTTCCATGGCATATTCTAAGCATGCATCACGTACCGGGCACTCGTTGCATACTCGTTTAGCGTCTCGTGTTGATCCACCTTTTTCTGGAAAGAAAGCTTCAGGATCTGTTTGGGCGCACAGCGCATCTGCTTGCCAGGCAAGTTCACCATCTTCACCATCAGTGCTATAGAGCCCAGCGGCCGCTTCCCAAAGCGAGAGCGCTTCGGGATCAGATGAGAACAAATCAATGTTCTTCTGTTGCGCGGGGGAAGGCTGATTCTCTTGACGAGATTCTGCCGCAGCGAGAAACGCATTTGCTTGTTCTTCGAGGTATTGAGCCGATTGCATAGTATTTTTTACTGAGTCTTGATCTAAGCCCCAACTAAGAACCTATGGTTCTTAGCCAGTGACAGATAAACTCATGTGTCGTCCCTTCCGTATCCCTGATTTGGAGGATGTAAATAGGCGTTACTCTCCCTATGTCTGTAACACCAAGGTTGGCGCTACCTCATAAACTCTGGTCTGCGATTGCCAATTTGCGAGATTTGGCGCCGAGCACAGAGTTCTTCTGCGCTGTTTGCATCACACCATTTATGGGGTAGGGCACTAACCCTGCATATAATTACACGCGTGTAACGTGTGTTTCGTCAAGCTGAGAGAAAAAATTCTCCTAAAATTGCGAAATAATCACAAAATATTCAACTAATTCGTGGTATTAGCCCCAACCTCTTGCCAAATTCCGCATTCTGTGCACTTATATACGCTTTGACAAGGAATTATTGTAAAAAATGTTCTGAAGGTGCCTCAGTTGGATACAGTGGGGTCTATGCAAAACATCCCTGACCCGCTCACCTCGTTCGAACAATATTTTGCACACCTCAAGAGATCACAGACACCCGCCGTCCTATGGTACTCGGGCCTTGACGAGCGTATTGAACTTTCTGGCAAAGTTCTAGAGAACTGGGTCAGCAAAACGGCAAATTTTTTGGTGGAAGAATGCGACGTTGAGGCAGAGCAGACCGTGAGTATTCTGATGCAGACGCATTGGCGCAGCATCATTATTGCTCTGGCCGCTCTGCGCGTAGGTGCCCACCTTAGGTTTACAGCCGATGATAGCGACGTAATTTTCTCTGCATCAAATGAGCAATTAGAGCAGCTCGACGCCGAATACCGCGTGATTGTTGATAAAGGCCCGCTTTCCCCGCGGTATATGGGTACGCTTCCTGCAGAGGTACTGGATTACTGCGCGGAAGTAAGATCCTACGGCGATGTGTATTCTGCCTTCGAAATCCCCTCCCTTCACAGCGAATCACTTGAGGGAATCACCGCAGAGGAAATACTGCACCGTATCAGCGCACAAGCCGAGCAGGTAAATTCAGAAGAGGCGCAAGCGCACGCCGTCGCTCTGCATACTCCCCCAGCACTCAACGCCGAATACCTGATGAGCACGCTGGCTGTGCTTTATCGGCACCAAGCAACGCTCGTCCTTGATCCCGCCCACAATTGGGACAAGACACAGGTGCAACAAATTCTTGACGCTGAGCTGGCAGTACGCGTAGCGAAAGATTAGCTCCGCTTTGATCCGCTCTTGGCGTGGTTCGAGGGCTTAACTGCGTTGTTCGAGGGTTTTACAATCGGCAGTGAGCCGGTAATAACTTCGGTAGCTTCTTCCAAGAAGTTGGCGATGGTTTCTTCGCGAGTGCTCTCGGAGGAGCCGCGGTCTTTGCCGAACACCCAGAAGCGGTACATAAAGTAGCGAACAATCGTGCCAAGCACGGTACCAATGATGGTGCCTGAAACAAATGAGGCGGTGGGGGAGGTCAAGCCAAGAACGTAGAAGCTGACCAACACACAGCCTAGTTCCACGCCAATACCAATGGCATTGACGATGGCGAATTCCAGAGCTTCACGCCACTTGTTATCGGTGCGCTTCTCACGGAAGGTCCACAGGCGGTTCATAATCCACGAGAAAATGGTGGCAACAATACCTGCCACTATCTTGGCTTTACCGTGGGAATCGACAAAAATGCCGTGCATCAAAAACCAGGTAACGCTAGCGTTGACAATAAATGCCAGCCCACCAACGGTGGCAAATTTCAAGACCTCTTTAACAAAGAGGTGCCAGACTCGGGTAAAACGTTCGCCAAGATTACTCAACTTATAACCGCCTGAAGTGTTTGTGTGGTTCTGCTCATCAAATTCTAAAGCTCACGTCTTGTTCTTGTGCAAGACAGACCGATGTAACTCTAAATTAAGACCAAAATAACGTTGAAACCAACACAGTACGGGCAATATCTCCTTCATGTTTTCACTCAGACCAGTGAACACGATAGCCTAGTGATGTGACTTACCCTGTAACTGGACCAAAAATTGGCGTTGTTGGCGGCGGGCAACTTGCTCGCATGATGGCCCCTGCCGCTCATGAACTCGGATTTGAACTGCAGATTCTTGCCGAATCTGACGACGTATGCGCGGTACACGTGGTGCCGCATGCACCTGTGGGAGATTACAAAAATCTCGAAGCGCTGCGCGCATTTGCCCGCGATAAAGACGTGGTGACTTTCGATCATGAGCATGTACCAACGAAGTTTTTACAGACTTTGATTGATGAGGGCGTCAACGTTCAGCCTCGCCCGCAAGCTCTAATCCATGCCCAAGACAAACTT
>JAUMUA010000017.1:11529-34419 GCA_030530925.1 Rothia sp. (in: high G+C Gram-positive bacteria)
GCCCAATCCGCAGTGGGCAGAGGTAACAACCCTTGAAGAGCTGCTGGCTTTTGGTGAGAAAATCGGTTGGCCCATTGTACTCAAGACTCCTCGCGGTGGTTATGACGGCAAGGGCGTTATGGTTCTTGACGACGCCGTGCAGGGGCAAAGCGCCGACGTCAAGCGCTGGTTTGCCGAGCTTCCCGAACGCGAAGATTTCTCATCCCTTCTTGCCGAAGAAAAGGTACCATTTACTCGCGAGCTTTCAGCACTTGTGGCGCGCCGCGATTCAGGCGAAGTCAAAGCGTGGCCGGTTGCTGAATCAATCCAGGTGAACTCGGTGTGTGATGAAGTCATTGCCCCCGCTCCTTCTATTGATGCGCAAGTTGCTGAAGCTGCCGCTCAGGCCGCTATCACTCTCGCCTCCGAGCTGGGTGTCACCGGCGTCATGGCTGCCGAATTGTTTGAAGTACCTGGTACCGAACACGGTTTCTTAGTAAATGAACTGGCGATGCGCCCGCACAATTCCGGGCACTGGACCCAAGATGGCTCAGTCACTAGCCAGTTCGAACAGCACTTACGCGCAGTGCTCAACCTGCCACTGGGAGCAACTGATCTTAAAGGCGAAGTTGCCATTATGAAGAACTTTTTGGGCGGAGCGAATGGGGATATTTTTGGAATGTACGCCACCGCTCTTGCCGCAGAACCCCGCGCAAAAGTCCATTTTTACGGCAAAGGCGTACGCCCCGGTCGAAAAATTGGACACATCAATATAGGCGGAGCCACTTCCGACACCGAAGAGTTGCGAGCAGCTGCAACCAAGGTTGCCCAGCTGATCGCCGAAGGTCAATCCACCAAATAAAGAGAAAGGGGAGCCCCATGAGCTCACCATATGATTCCCAGTCACCTGTGGTCGGTATTGTAATGGGGTCCGATTCGGACTGGCCCACTATGGAAGCCGCCGCAGAAATTCTCGAAGAATTCGGCATTGCCTACGAGGCGGACGTCGTCTCGGCTCACCGCATGCCCGAAGACATGATTGAATACGGCAAGAGCGCAGCGGATCGCGGAATCCGCGCGATTATTGCCGGTGCCGGGGGAGCTGCACATTTGCCTGGCATGCTGGCTTCGGTCACTCCCCTGCCGGTGATTGGTGTGCCGGTGCGTCTGAAGAACCTTGAGGGCATGGATTCGCTTCTTTCGATTGTGCAGATGCCTGCTGGTGTTCCCGTAGCTACCGTTTCAATTAACGGTGCCCGCAACGCTGGTCTACTTGCCCTACGCATCTTGGGTGCAGGTACAGACAGCTTTGCCGAAGAGGTTCGCTCTGACTTGCAAAATTTTGCTTCTGACTTGCGTCAAAGTGCCATCGATAAGGGTGCTGCGCTGCGCACTAAAGTTTCTGCACGCGCAGAAGAGCACCAAAATTCAACCTCAGAACGCAAATCAAACACACCTGATCAGCAAGAATTGATTGGTGGAGTCGATGAGATGAAGCCCTACGCACCCTAAGCACCACATTTTGTAGGCTGGTTTACCCACAACAGTATTCTGAGCAGGCACATTATTCGCTTGTTCCCAGTTTGTTTATATATGGTGGTCGGAAAGAAAAAAGATACCTAAATCTTTCCGACCACCTTTTCTTAACTTCCAGGAGTAACCCCGTGCATAGAGAAGATTTTGACGGCGAGCACCCCGCTCGTTCCCGAAAATCTGATGCGAGAGCTCAACGGAGCGCTATCTCGGCAACGAGAGTGCGCGGGCAACGCCTGGGTCAAGAAACGTATTCGGATCCGCTCAATCATCCGGAGTTTGCATCTGACCACACCAAGGTCAAGCGTGCGTGGCTTTTTATTGCCCTCACATTTTTTCTGCCTGGTTCAGTGCAACTCATTACCGATAAGAAGATTTTGGGCAAGCGCGCTCTGACCGTAACTCTTGCGGTGTGGTCGCTGGTGATTTTGCTGGTTGTTTTGGCGTTCGTAAAGCGCACCGTGGTGCTTTCGTTGCTCACCCACAATTTCTTCCTCATCGTGTTAATTGTGGCGCTCATTGTTTTGGGCTTGGGGTGGCTCTATCTCTTTATTGATACTCTGCGCATTATTCGCGTCAAATACCTTCCCGAAAAAGCTAAAGGACCAGTAGTTTTGGGCATTGTTGCCATGATGCTGGTGGTCGGTGGCGGCATCGGGTACAGCGCCTATGTGGCTAATACTGGCCGCGGTGCGCTGAACAAAATCTTTGCTGGCGGCACCGATCTCAAAGAGGTTAATGGCCGCTACAATATTTTGCTCATGGGTGGTGACGCCGGTGCGGATCGCGTGGGGCGCCGTCCGGACTCCATGACCGTGATTTCGGTAGATGCAAAGACCGGGCAGGCAGTGACAATTTCGGTACCGCGAAATACTCAGAACGCGATTTTCTCGGCAGATTCTCCGTTGTGGCAGGTGTACCCCGACGGTTTTAACTGTGGTGACGAGTGCATTATCAACGCGCTCTATACCGATGTGATGCAAAACCATCAAGACCTCTACCCCAACTCCAACGATCCCGGTGCCGAGGCAACTATGGACGCCGTCTCTGGCGTGCTGGGGCTGGAAATCAACAACTACATGCTGGTTGATATGGACGGTTTTGCCCAGTTGATTGACGCTTTGGGCGGCATCACCATTGACGTGGGAGGTCGCGTGCCGATTGGCGGTGGCACCAACTTAGAAACGGGTGAGAAGAACCCGATTGACGGGTACATTGAACCCGGTGTGCAAAAGCTCGATGGTTTTCATGCGCTCTGGTATGCCCGCTCGCGCGAGGGCGCATCTGACTATGACCGCGAGGCGCGCCAGCGCTGTGTGCAATCGGCTATGCTCAAGCAACTCAACCCCTCTAACGTGCTCACCAAGTTCAGTGATATTGCCGCTTCCGGTGAGCAGATTGTGGAGACGAATATTCCTGAGGACGCATTGAGCGGCTTGGCGGATGTGGCACTCAAGTCTAAGAATTTTGAGCTCATTCAGTATGCCGCAGGTCCTCCGTATTACTCCGATACCTTCCCCACCTACCCTGATTTCGATCAGCTCCACGCTGATGTTCAGCAGGTTTTGGAGAATTCTAAGACCGGTATTACCCCTACCCCTGCGGTGGAGGCAGCTGGTTTTTGGGGCGGCACTCAGAAGGTTCAGGCGCAACCGCTACGCTCGTCAATCACCATTCAAACCGTTTCAGAACTCACGGAAAATGGCACCTGCTCGGTTCCCTAATTGGCAACTCAACCCGGTATGCTGAAACGCATGAGTAATATTCTGCAGTCAGATATCTGGGCGAAATTCCAAGAATCAAACGGTCATCAGGTTTTCCGTGGCGAGGGTGAAGGGTGGCGTTACATTGCCACCCTAGAGGGCGGCAAAACTGGTCGCTATCTCTACTCCCCTTATGGTCCTGAGGCAAAAAACGCGCAAGCTTTTGACGCCGCTATTACAGATATGAAGCGTGTGGCTGCAGAGAATAAGTGCTGGTTCATTCGTGTTGAACCCACCAACTCTGATATTTGGGGTGTCGGTTCGGGTGAGTCATTCTTGGCAGCGCGTGGTTTCAAGCGTTCGCCTCGTCAAATTCAACCCGGTCACACGCAGATCATTGACCTTGATCAGAGCGAAGAAGAGATTCTCAAAGCGATGCGAGCTACCAACCGCAACTTGCACCGCAATATTCACAAAAAAGGTGTAACTTTTGAGGTTTCTCATAACCCCGAAGACATCGATATTCTGACGAAATATCTTGAGCAGACGGCGCAACGTAACGATTTCAACCGTCAGCACGACGACTACCTCAAGCAGGTTGCCCGTGTTTTGATGCCTGAGGACGCCGCTCGGTTGATTATTATTCGGGACGAAAACGGTGAGGCGATTGGCTCCACCTTTGTGTATGATTCCGATGACACCCGCACCTATGCGCACGCTAGCTACTCTTTTGAGCACCGTAAGCTCAGCGCCAACAATCCGTTGGTTACCACCATGATTTTGGATGCCAAGGAAAAAGGTTTGAAGTACGTGGATCTCTTTGGCATTGCGCCCAACGATGATCCCGCGCACGAGTGGGCAGGCTTTACTAAGTTTAAGAAGTCCTTTGGTGGCCGCTCGGTGGCATACCCCGGCACCTGGGACATGCCAGTTTCTACTCAGGGGTATCGCGCTTATGAGGGCATTCGTACCGCACGAGAGAGTGTTCTTTCGGCTAAGAAAACTCTTCAACACAAGGTGCTCCCCCAGGCAAAGGCTTGGGCTGCAAAAGCTCAGAGCGCAGTCAAAAACGTCGCCAAGAATAAGTTGAAGAAATAACGCGTGTGCTTCTCGCGTAGCTTTCGATTATCTCTATAAAGTGAGGGCCCCGGATTTCTCCGGGGCCCTCACTTTATGTTTTGTGCAACAACGCGGTGTACGTGTTAGCCCATTTTTGGACGCGCGGTGCGAGAGAGCAGCTCTTCCCAACGAGAAAGATCGTGCTCAGCTTCGATGGTGCGTACGGTGCCTGACTTTGAACGCATTACCAGCGAAGAGGTGGTCACCACGTTGCGGTGGCGACCGTATTTGATACCGGGGAGCAATTTGCCATCGGTGATGCCGGTTGCGGCAAAGAAACAGTCATCAGAAGTCACAAGATCGTCGGTGGTCAAAACGCGATCAAGATCGTGCCCAGCCTCGAGCGCCTTCTGCTTTTCGGTATCGTCGGTAGGTGCCAAACGGCCCTGAATAATGCCACCAGTTGCCTTGATAGCACACGCGGCAACAATGCCCTCGGGAGTGCCGCCGGTGCCAACCATCATGTCCACTCCGGTGTTTTCGCGAACAGCGGCGATTGCGCCTGCAACGTCGCCGTCCAAAATCATGCGGGTACGAGCGCCAGTTGCGCGAATCTCTTCAATGAGTTTGGCGTGACGGGGGCGATCCAAGATGCAAACGGTCATCTGGTTAATGGGCTTACCCAAAGCTTTAGCGGTGAGGTAAAGATTTTGCTTGATGGGTAGGCGAAGATCAACAAAGTCGGCAGCTTCAGGACCAACCACGAGCTTTTCCATGTAGAACACAGCGGAGGGGTCAAACATGGAGCCGCCTTCAGCCACTGCCAAAACAGAAAGTGCGTTGTCCATGCCCAAAGCGGTGAGGCGCGTGCCGTCAATAGGATCTACTGCAACATCGAGTGAGGGACCGGTGCCATCGCCTACCTTTTCGCCGTTGAAAAGCATAGGGGCTTCGTCTTTTTCGCCCTCGCCAATGACTACCGTGCCGTTAAAACGAACCGTAGAAAGTCTGTAACGCATGGCGTCCACAGCGGCGCCGTCCGCCTTATTCTTATCACCGGCACCCACCCACGGACCAGCAGCAATAGCAGCTGCCTCTGTTGCACGAACAAGCTCAAGAGCTAGGTTGCGATCTCCGTGGATATTTTTCTCTGCAGTCAGCTTCTCTGCCATGTAATCCTCACCTTCGAGTATTAGGTCAACCGTTTTCAGGTCTGTGCCAAAGCGTCTTTGCTTTGGGCTACCCCTCCACCTTAGTTGCCTGCGCAGAGCTATGCGGTGATTACCGCTCACTTTTCTGTGTATTACCAGCATTTTGCTCTGGTGTATCGATTCGTTTAGATTTTTCTGCCGCGTTAGGGGAAAATGTGGGGGTGAGTATTAACCCTGAGCAACAGCAGCCCCATTCAGCGCCGTCCACCAACTCGAGCGCATCAGTGTCTACCGAAGCAGAGCAAAACTCTGTGAAGCCGCAGATTACTGAAAAACAAGCGGCTCGCATCAATGCTCCAGCGCGCAACATGATTATCTCCATGGTGGTGATGATTGCGATTTTGATTCCGGTGCTCTGGTTGGCACCGCACCTCACGAACACCAAAAACTTTTACCACCCCAACGTGGAATTAGCCGGTACCGCCTACCATGCTTCGCAAGAAGCAAAATACCCGGTCGCCGCCCCCGAGCTAGATGGCTGGACCTACAATTTTGCGAGGTGGAATACTAAACAAGCCGACGGCATTGACTATTGGAACACCGGCCAGGTCACTAAAAACCAAAAGTACATTGAGCTACTTCAAGCCAAGGGCGCAAACCCAACCTGGATTGCTAACAAAGTAGATAACGCAGCAATCTCAGACCAAAAAGACATTGCGGGAGTCACCTGGGAAATTCGAACCCTCTCCGATAGAAAAGAAGAGAAGACCACCACTTCTTACATTGGTCAGGTGGGTGGCACCACGGTGATTCTCAAGGGCGAGGCTGACCCCAACGAATTCGAGCAACTAGCTACCGCCGTCGTTGATTACAACCAGCACCCCACCAAAACCACCGAACCTAGCGCAAGCTCCGGTATTAACTAAACCTCATTCCCGCACCTGTTGGTGCGGGAATTTTTGCAACACCACCTATACTAAAAAAGATAGTACGCACCCTGATTTTTTGGAGCATCATGGATAAGACTTTGACCCCCTCACAAGCCCTCGAAGAGCTACTTTCGGGCAACCAGCGTTTTGTGCAGGGGCAGGTGCAACACCCGAATCAGGACGCCGAACGTCGCGCCGATTTGGCGCAGGGTCAGGCGCCGTTTGTCACCATGTTCGGGTGCGGTGATTCTCGCCTAGCTGCAGAGGTTATTTTTGACCAGGGGCTCGGCGATATGTTTGTGGTCCGCACCGCAGGGCACGTGGTGGAATCGGCAGTGCTGGGCTCACTAGAGTACGCCGTCGTAGAACTCAACACCCCGCTGGTGGTTGTGCTAGGCCATGACTCGTGCGGTGCGGTGACTGCCGCTAAGCAGTCGCTAGAAGCTGGTCAACTACCCGGTGGATATATTCGTAATTTGGTCGAGCCCATTTTGCCCTCGGTGATCTCCCCTGACTTACCTGAGAATGCGTCGGTCAATGACATGGTGGTGGAGCATACCCGCCAAACCTCCGCACGCATTTTGGAACAATCCCACCTGATCGCGCAGGCAGTAGCGGATGATAAAACCGCCGTGTTGGGCATGTTCTACCACTTAGCTGATGGCAAGGTGGAAATCGTGTTTAAGTCAGAGAATTTGTAAGCTACAGCACTCTTTGATTCGAGGGGTTTAGCGCAGTCAATATTTCGCAAAGTTGCAACTTTTTCAGCACTCGATAAGGTAGTGCGCACCTAAACGGACTAAGCTGGAACTATGGCAGATAACACTGAATACCGCATTGAACATGACACCATGGGCGAAGTTCGCGTGCCCAAAAACGCACTCTACAGCGCGCAGACTCAGCGCGCCGTCGAGAACTTCCCTATCTCGGGTCAAACCCTCGAATCAGCTCACATCAAAGCTCTTGCTTTGATCAAGAAAGCTGCAGCAACCGCAAACGAAGAACTGAAGGTGCTCGATGGCGAGCGCGCCCAGGCAATTCGCGACGCCGCCGATCAGGTAGCAACCGGTGAATTTGATGAGCACTTCCCTATCGATGTGTTTCAGACCGGTTCGGGTACCTCCTCGAACATGAACACCAACGAGGTTCTGGCTAATCTTGCTAACCAGAAGCTTGAGGGCAAAGACGTTTCCGTTCACCCCAATGACCACGTGAACGCTTCACAGTCATCGAACGACGTTTTCCCCACCTCTGTGCACGTAGCCGCAACTTCGGCTCTTATTAATGACCTCAAGCCAGCTCTTGATTACTTGGCTACCTCTCTTGAGAAGAAGTCAGAGGAATTCAAGGACGTCGTCAAGTCCGGCCGTACCCACTTGATGGATGCAACTCCGGTGACCTTGGGTCAGGAATTCTCCGGTTATGCAGCTCAGATTCGCTACGGCATCGAGCGCATTGACGCGTCCCTTCCTCGCGTGGCTGAGGTTCCTTTGGGTGGTACCGCTGTGGGCACCGGCATCAATACCCCCGACGGTTTCTCCGCTCGCGTGATTGAACTCTTGGCAGAAGAGACCGGCTTGCCCTTGACCGAAGCACGCAACCACTTTGAGGCTCAGGCTAACCGCGACGGTTTGATTGAAGCATCAGGCCAATTGCGCAACATTGCGTACTCGATCATGAAGATTTGCAACGATATCCGTTGGATGGGTTCAGGCCCCAACACCGGTTTGGGTGAGTTACACATTCCTGATCTTCAGCCCGGCTCATCAATTATGCCCGGTAAGGTCAACCCCGTAATTTGCGAAGCAACCATCATGGTGGCAGCTCAGGTGATTGGTAACGACACCACCATCGCCCTCTCTTCCACCAACGGTGCGTTCGAGCTCAACGTGGGTATTCCCGTCATGGCAGCTAACCTCTTGCAGTCCATCCGCTTGCTCGCTAACTCCTCACGAGTTATGGCAGACAAGATGATTGACGGTCTCGAAGCTAACGTTGAGCGCGCTCGCTTCTTGGCAGAGGCATCACCTTCAACCGTAACCCCCATGAACAAGCTCATTGGCTACGAAGCAGCAGCAAAGATTGCTAAGTACTCCGTAGCGAACAAGACCACCGTTCGTGAGGCTGTTATTGCCCTAGGTTACGTAGAGCGCGGTGAAGTCACCGAGGCTCAGCTTGATGAAGCTCTCGACGTCACCAAGATGCTCGGCAACTACTAAGCCGTACCTCTGAGCCGTTTATAGCTCACCTAGAAATCCCCGCCTTTTCCGCTGAAAAGGTGGGGATTTTTGCGTTTTATGACCCATGCTTTGTGAGCGTGCATACCTACCGCTTAGTTTTCAATCACAGTAGGCTTAGTTTTAGAAATTTTTGCGAGAAAATTCTGTTAGACCTATAAGAAAGACCTAGTTAGAGGATTGAGGTAAAGATGAAACTTGCAGAACAAATCATTCAGCAACTCATTGACGCTGGTGTAAAGCGTATTTACGGTGTGGTGGGCGATTCGCTCAACCCGATTGTGGACGCCGTCCGCGAATCTGGCGGTTCTGCCAAAGGTGGTATCGACTGGGTTCACGTGCGTCACGAAGAGGTAGCGGCATTCGCTGCTGGCGCCGAAGCACAGCTCACCGGTGAGCTCGCTGTGTGTGCAGGTTCTTGTGGTCCAGGAAATACCCACCTCATTAACGGTCTTTACGACGCGCACCGTTCGCACGCTCCCGTTTTGGCGATTGCCTCTCACATCCCTTCTGCGCAGATTGGTACCAGCTACTTCCAGGAGACTCACCCCGATCGTCTCTTTGCTGAGTGCTCTTCTTACTCAGAAATGGCACTCAACCCTCAGCAGACCTTACGCATCTTGAACTCCGCTATGCGTCACGCTGTGGGTCAGCGCGGTGTTGCCGTGGTTTCAATTCCCGGTGATATTGCTGCTGAAGCTGCCGTAGACTATGTTCCCGAGTGGGGCGACTTGCGCCGCGGCCACATGGTTCCCGACGACGCTACCGTGCGTGAAATCGCTAACCGCATCAACCACGCCAAGAAGGTTGCGATCTTCGCCGGTGCAGGTGCCGAGGGCGCACATGATGAGATTGTTCAGCTTGCTGACGCCGCCGCAGCCCCTGTGGGGCACTCAATGCGCGGCAAGATGTACGTTCAGTACGACAACCCCTTTGACGTGGGCATGACCGGACTTCTTGGCTACGGTCAGGCAGCAGAGGGCCTCAAAGACGCTGATTTGATGCTCTTGATTGGTACTGACTTCCCCTATGATCAATTCCTCCCCGATACTGACACCATTCAGATTGACCGCGCCGCAGAGGTTATGGGACGCCGCACCAACGTCAGCTTGTTAGTTGAGGGCGACGTTGCCGCAACTTTGCGCGCTGTACTTCCACTTCTTGAGCGCAAGAAGAATCGCAAGTTCCTTGAAGCTTTGCTCAAGAAGAACGAAACTATTATGACCAAGGTAGTTGGGGCTTACACCAAGAAGCCTTCTAAGAATGGTCCGATTCACCCCGAATACGCCATGTCAGTTCTCGATGAACTAGCTTCTGATGACGCTATTTTCACCGCAGATACCGGTATGTGCAACGTGTGGACTGCACGCTACATCACCCCTAACGGTAAGCGTGAACTGTTGGGTTCGTTCTTGCACGGTTCAATGGCTAACGCTATGCCTCAGGCAATTGGTGCTCAGGTATCTCAACCCAACCGTCAGGTTATTTCGGTCTCCGGCGACGGCGGACTCTCAATGCTCCTTGGCGATTTGCTCACCGCAAAGATGTACAACCTACCTTTGACCGTGGTGGTCTTCAACAACTCCACGCTGGGCATGGTTAAGCTAGAGCAGCTCGTTCAGGGCTTTGAAGATTACGGTGTAGACGTTCCCGATACCAACTACGCCGACATCGCCACCGCAATGGGATTCCAGGCTCAGCGCGTAACCAAACCCAAGGATTTGGACGGCGCCTACAAGAAGGCTTTGGCTCATAACGGTCCTTCATTGGTTGAGGTTATTACCGATCCCAACGCGCTATCCATGCCTCCTGAGGTTGAAGCCGCTCAGATTGTTGGTTTTGCTACCTCGCTGTCAAAGATTGCGCTCAACCGCGGTGCCGGTGAAGCTGTAGCTATGGCTCGCTCGAACATTCGTAACGCTCGCGCGTGGCGTCAGTTCTAAGCAACGAGTCAAAAGCTCTGAGGTTTTAGCCTCTAAGCCATAGAAAAATCCCCGGGGTGATTCATCAGGTGATGAAATCACCCCGGGGATTTTTTAGTACCGTTGGGCTATACCTGTTCAAAACCGAATCGGGTGCCGCCCTGATAGTTCAACGCGGCGTCAATACGATCGACCATGCGGTCGCCACACAGCTGAGTAGCTTCGTCCACGCTCACCCAGCGCACCTCTGCCGACTCTTCGTCGTTCACTCGGGCTTCGCCGCTCACATAGCGGCAGTAAAAGGTGTGATCGAGAAACTGGCACTTGTCGCCGTTTGAAAATTCTTGCGGCGGATCAGCTTTGAGCTGTGCCAAAGCCACTACCTCAATATGCACGTTGGCTTCTTCTTGGGCTTCGCGAAACACCGTGAGCGCCGGGTTCTCGCCAGGATCTACGATGCCGGTAACCGGCGTCCAGCGGTTGTTATCTGCCCGGCGCACCAGCAGAATCTTCTGATCACTTTCTCGCTGAATGACAGCGGTTGCCCCCGATAGCCACAGCATGTCGTGTTCAATTTTTTGGCGGAGATCCACAATAAAATCTGGGGTTGGCATAGGTATCCAATCGTAGAAAATGTTAGGCAGGAATGCACAGCGCTAAGAGAGCGCCGGCAAGCATAAACGGGCCAAAGGGTATATGGGTGGTCGCGGTAGCTTTTTTGCTAATGAGCAAGAGAAGACTACCCACCCCGCCCAAGAGAAAGGCGAGCACGGTTGCCCACACCATATTCATCGGAGCGACAAAAGCACAAATCATGCCGATAACGCCAGCTAGTTTGACGTCGCCAAAACCCAGTGTGTTTCGCGAGAGTTTGCGCAACAGATAGTAGAACCCAAAGAGCACCACCGTGCCGTAGGCAGTATTGCGTGCGCGCACAAAGTCTTGGTCGATGAGCATGACGGCAAACAGCGGCAACGCAATCAAACCGTAAAGCGGTAACACTAGCCGATCGGGCAACCGATGCGTACGAATATCAATGACGCTCAACCGAACCGACTGCACCACAAAAATAAGAGTGACCACCACAAGCAAAATTGCTTGGATCCACGCAATAGGGTACTCACCCTGAGCT
This sequence comes from Rothia sp. (in: high G+C Gram-positive bacteria), assembly GCA_030530925.1. Taxonomy (GTDB): domain Bacteria; phylum Actinomycetota; class Actinomycetes; order Actinomycetales; family Micrococcaceae; genus Rothia. The sequence continues at coordinate 23,175 of JAUMUA010000017.1, forward strand.
AGAGGCGCATAGTGCATGATTCGTTGTAGCATTACAGACTCCTCTTAAGAGCCAAAACGTCGCTGGCGCTGCGCGTAGTCACGCAATGCCCGCAAAAAATCTACGCGCCTAAAATCAGGCCACAAAGCTTCACAAAAATAAAACTCTGAATAAGCAGATTGCCACGTCAAAAAACCAGAGAGGCGCTGCTCCCCCGAGGTGCGGATCAACAAATCAGGATCCGGCATCCCCCGGGTGTACAGGTGATGATTAATGTCCTCAATATCTAAGGACTGCGCCAAATCCTGCAATCTTTTCCCCTCTTGGGCGGCGTCGAGCAAAACTTCGCGGACGGCGTCCACAATTTCTTGACGCCCACCGTAGCCCACCGCAATGTTGACCTGTAATTCGTCAATGGATTCGGTTTGGCTACTTGCTACATCAAAAGCTGCACTCAGCGATTCAGGAAGCGCGCTCAACTGCCCCACCGCACGAATCTTGCCCACTTTGCTCTGCGCCAACGATTCAATGAGGCGTTCAATAACTTCCAACAAATCGTGCAATTCTGCGGGGTTACGCTTTAGGTTTTCGGTGGAGAGCATATACAAAGTCACCATCGGAATACCAAGTTCCCGGCACCACGAAAGAAAATCAATGACGCGCTCCGCCCCAGCCTGATGCCCGTGCTTAGTGCTCTCACCCAATTGCGCAGCCCACCGGCGGTTGCCGTCCATCAACACGCCAATGTGCGCTGGTAATTGCTCTGCGAGAATCGTGCCAGCCAAAGACCGCTCATACACGTTATACAGTGGCTGCGAAAGCTTCACGATTCTCGGCTCCTTAGACGTGATGTTGAGCGAGCAATAAGTTAATGGCAATGCTCAAAAGGACTGCTTTTATCGTACCGTGTTTCCCCCAATAGACCAGAAACTCACCTTGCAACAAAGAGGGGGGTAGAGAAATTTTTCAGAGGGAAAACTCATGTAGCTTCAGAGGTTGCTGACGTATATTATAAGCAGAGTTCGGTCTTATCTGAGCCCCACTCACCCCCTAACAATGATTTCTCTGAGGTGACCATGTCCATTGCAAGCGCCTCTCACAGGCAGTCTCATAAAAAAATGCCGCGCCCCCTCACCGTAGGTGGTGTGGAACTCAAGCCCGCGTTGCGCGGGTGGATTCACGCAATTTTTGCCCCCATAGTCTTTGTAGCAGGCTTAGTGCTGATCGCAATTTCAGGTGGCGGGAAAGTTGGTCTTGCCTGCGCAATCTTTGGGCTCACCGGCGTCATGCTCTTTGGTGTTTCGGGCATGTATCACAGGGCATACTGGCCAGATCGACTTCGACTCTTGTTCAAGCGCCTTGACCACGCCAACATTGCACTCGTTATTGCTGGTACGTACACCCCTTTGGCAATCACTCTCTTAGAACCAGCTAAAGCACGATTTTTACTCTGGGTGATTTGGCTGTGTGCGCTGGCTGTGGTGCTCTTTCGAGTGTTGTGGACGCACGCCCCGCGCTGGCTGTACACCCCGATTTACGTGGTGATGGGGTGCCTCGCGGTCTTTTATCTTGGGGACTTTTGGAGGGTTTCCCCTGTTGCGGCGATTCTTGTTGCTACAGGTGGAGTGTTCTATATTGTGGGCGCAGTTTTTTACGGTAGCAAGCGGCCCCATCTGCGACCGCATATTTTTGGTTTCCACGAGCTTTTTCATGTGTGCACGGTGGTGGGTTTCACGATGCACTACATCGCCGTCACATTCGCCGTGGTCGCGGCGGCTTAGACTGATCTTGCAGAATATCGAGAAGAAACGATAAAAAAGCCAGCAAACGTTAATACCGTTTGCTGGCTTTTTTGAAATATCTGAAGACTTTAGTGAAAGCTCTCGCGATGCGGCGTGGTGTTCTCGGACGCCTTCAAATCGTCAGCTCGCTGTGAGCTGCTGTCTGCGGTGTCTGGCATGGCATTTCCCGTTGAAGGTTCAACACCAACCGGTGTCGAACCCTGCCGAGCTCTTTCCTCAGCCTCACGAGCCATCGCGTACTCGTTACGGTAACGCATTCGGCGCGCGCGTCGAGTCATATCAAGCATCAACAAGATAATACCGATACCTACAACCATGGTTACCACAAACCCCAAGAATCCCGGTGAACCCGTGGGCGAACCGTCTTGGTTGTACTGTTGCGGGGTGGCATCGGCTGCAACAATCACAGCTTCAGCAATCAAAGGGTGAATCACGTTTCTCGCATCCAAGTTAATAAGGTTGGCAGAATTTTGCGCTTACTTATAGCTCATTCTACGCGGATAAACTTTTAGCTTGCTTTGAAGTCAATACCTGTAGAAAAGCTGTACTCCGGCAGTTCAGTTTTTACGCGCGAATCAATCAGAGCGTAATCTTCCCACGGCCACAGATTATTTTGGTCTTCAGGAGTAATCGCAAAGAATAAGTCAGTGGGCGCCACCTGCGTTTGATGAGCCAACAGCGCTTTTTCTCGAACTGGAAAATACTCAGCGCAAGGAATTCGCGTGGTGATCTCATGTTGTATCATGGGTGCCTGGTGGTTTTCTTCCATTTGCTCGCGCATAGTAAACCACTGATTAAAGGGGCTCTCCCCCGATTTCTCCATCAAGAACGTGTGGAAAGCTTCAATTTTTGCGGGGCTAAACTGCAGGTCATAATACAGTTTCAAGGGCTCCCACGGCGCGCCCTCATTAGGATACGCGTTCGGATCACCAGCTTTTTCGTAGGCTTCTTTAGCCACTTTATGACTCATAATATGATCGGGATGCGGGTAACCACCATTCTCGTCATACGCCAAAATCACATGAGGCTTGAAATTACGCACGAGACGGACCAAAGGTGCTGCCACACGATCTAACGGCAACGTTGCAAAGCTACCCCAAGGCAAAGGCGGCAACGGATCGCCCTCTGGTAATCCGGAATCCACAAAACCAATCCAGCGGTGTTCGATTCCCAAGATTTCTTGTGCATGAGCCATCTCAACTCGTCGTAACCCTGGCAAATCGCGCACAGCACCGGGATGTTCTTTAACAGCCTGGTTGAGTACCGAGCCGCGTTCGCCGCCGGTCATGGTAGCAACCATGACGCGCGCACCACGGCGCGCATAAGCAACCATCGATGCCGCCCCCTTGGAGGATTCATCGTCCGGATGCGCGTGTACTGCAAGAATCCGCAATCCCGCATAATCGTTCTCTAGCGGAACAAGTTGTTGCTCTAACGAGTTTTGCGTAAATGCTGACGCGTTCGACGACTTATTCTCAGCGCTCACCTAGGTACTCCATGCTTTGTTCGGTACAGTAGAAAGAGGTTTTTACGCCTCAGCGCTTTCACAGCGCCATAGATTAGTTTAGCTAATAGAGTTCAAAACTCTTAGTTCGATGTTAACCAGTGTGAAGTGGGAGAATCATGAGCACCAACTTAGAATCCCGTTACGGATCTTCTCAACGTCGTGCTCAACGCCCTGCCTCGTTCTGGATTACGCTGGCAGTTATTGCCTCAGTACTCAGTATTGCTTTTGTGGCGTGGGTACAATCTGACCGCTCTACCGCTGCGCCAGATTTCAAAGATGTTTCGCATGAACTCACGAGTTCTGACGAAGTTTCCTTGACTTTTCAGGTAGTTAAAGACCCCAAGGCAACCTCAGTTTGTGCCATCAAAGCGCTGAACAACAAACGCGCCCCGGTAGGTTGGACCGAGGTAACTGTGGGCCCAAACAATGCCGAACAAGGCGATAGCACCGTGCGTCAAGAAACCACCAAGGTTCGAGTGCTGAGCGAAGCTACTACGGTAACCGTTGATAATTGTTGGAATATCTCGCAAAAATAGACCCTGCCCATGAGACCAACAGCACTTTCCCTATTATGCAGATACACTAAGTACACGTAGAATAAATGGCAAAGTGCGGGGTTCATCATGAGCCCCTATTATTTTTTCACACATTCACATGTCGAATAAGACATTGAAAGGAGAACATCATGACTGAAGAAACAACTGGGGCTTGGCTCACCCAGGAAGCTTATGATCGCTTGCAAGAAGAGTTAGACCGTATCTCTGGCCCCTACCGCCAAGAAATCATTGAGCGTATCGCTGCTGCTCGCGATGAAGGCGACCTCAAAGAAAACGGTGGTTACCACGCAGCTCGTGAGGAACAGGGCAAGAACGAGGCACGCATTGCCCAGCTCAAGTACCTACTCGAAAATGCTGAGGTGGGTGAGCCCCTCAAGGACGACGGTGTCGTAGAACCTGGCATGGTTGTTGAAGCTGAGATTGCTGGCAAGGCCATGAAGTTCTTGCTCGGTTCTCGCGAAGTTGCTGATACATTGGTGGGCGATTCTGATTTGCAGGTGTTCTCTGAAAAGTCACCCATGGGTTCGGCTATTCACGGTCACAAGGTGGGCGACGAGGTTTCCTACGAAGCTCCCAACGGCAAGTCCATGAAGGTTATTATCAAATCTGCTAAGCCTTTCTCAGCATAATAAAACTGAGGGGCAATGATTTTGCCACAGAAAAGCGGGGCGGTTCTTCACTCAGAAGAACCGCCCCGCTTTTGGTTTAATCGCCTGGTTTAGTAGACCACTATAGGTTGGTAACCGGCGTCGGTGAGCGCCGCCAGCACTTCTTCACAGTGCTCGTTGCCCTTTGTCTCCATGTCAATGGTGATGGAAACATCGCCCATTGACAGTGCACCGCCAACTCGCGTGTGGTCTACACCGGTAACATTGGCGTCCATCGACGAGATGATTGATGAAATGGTGGTCAATTCGCCAGGGCGGTCCGTAAGCATCATTTTGATCGTCAGATAACGCCCGGCTGCCGATAAACCGCGCTGAATCACTTTGAGCATCAGCATGGGGTCAATATTTCCCCCCGATAACAAGCACACGGTAGTGCCGAGGCTGCCATATTTCTTCTCTATTTCATGGTCCATGACCGCAGCCACTGGCACCGAACCAGCCGGTTCAACCACTAGCTTGTTGCGTTCCATCAAGAAAATGAGTGCCCGAGCAATGTCGTCTTCGGAAACCGTATGGACGTCGTCCACCAGCTCTTTAATGATGGCGAACGGAAGTTGCCCCGGCTTGCCCACAGCGATGCCATCGGCAATGGTTGAAACCTTTTTGAGCGGCACTAGCGCATCTGCTGCCAAAGAAGGTGGGTATGCGGCGGCATGTTCTGCCTGAACACCGATAATACGAATCTTGCGTCCAAGTTTTTCTTCCATTGCGCGCACCGCAAGTGAGACACCGGCGAGAAGACCACCGCCGCCTACTCCCACGATAATGGTCTCAACATCGGGTACTTGTTCAAGAATCTCCAGACCAATAGTGCCTTGACCTGCAATGATGTCTGGATTATCAAAGGGGTGAACAAAAATCGCACCGGTTTCCTGCGCGTATTGTTGAGCCGCCGATAACGCCTCGTCAACCGTAGCCCCATACAAAATAACTTCAGCTCCACGCGATCGAGTTGCCGCAACCTTAGGCAAAGCGGCACCTAGGGGCATATAGATTCGGGCATTAATACCCAATTGTTCTGCCGCAAGAGCCACGCCTTGGGCGTGGTTGCCTGCCGAGGCCGCCACCACGCCTCGGGTTTTTTCTTCATCCGAAAGCTTTGCCATGCGCACATAAGCACCGCGTACCTTGAACGAACCTGAACGCTGCAAATTCTCACATTTGAGATAAACCTCAGAGCCTAGCTCAGCTGAGAGAGCCCGAGAATGCTCCACTGGCGTATGTTCAATGACTGGCTGCAACATATCTGCCGCAGAAACAATGTCTTCTAAACCAACCGAAAATTTGGGTGAAGCATCAGGCAACGTGAGGTCCTTCTCATCTCTTAAGGCTTTTAGCTCTGTGACTAAAGCATAAATCGGCAAAGGAACATCATTTTAAGCTGTTTCATCAGTTGAGATACTAGCTGGCTCCGCTTCCTTGTTCCTCTGTGCTCGTTCTTTGAACCGTTGAGCCAGAGCTTTTTGACGGCTCCGTTCTATCTCATGGGGAAACATGAACGCTTCGGTGCGAATATCGTCGTCGTCCTCCCATTCACGGTGCGCCAGGTAACGAATCACGGTATTAGCCACAGCCAAAGCCGGAACAGCGAAGAGCGCTCCCACAATACCGAATAGTAAAGAGTTCACTGCTACTGCAAGTACCACAGCAAGAGGGTGCAACGAAACAGCTTTACCCATTACCAAAGGTTGCAGAACATGAGATTCAACCTGTTGCACAACCAACACCATAAGTAACATAATCAAGGCTTTAATCGGCCCCAGTGCAACGAGTGCTAACAATACTGCGATGGCACCGGTGAATAGCGCACCAACCACTGGAATAAATGAACCGATAAACACCAAAACACCCAGCGGGAAAGCGAGTGGAACACCTAAGAAGAATGCCGACAATGCAATGCCCAAGGCGTCAATAAACGCTACCAGAACCTGCACATGAACATAGCTCACCAATGAGCGCCAGCCTCGGCGGCCTGCACCATTTATTGCCGCACGAGCCTCGCGGGGAAAAAGCCTCACCAAGAAGAGCCAAATCTTCTCACCCTCAAGTAAGAAGAAGATGAGTGTGAACAAGCAAATCAGCAAACCGGTACCGAAGTCGGCAGCAGTAGCACCCACTGAAGCCACCCCTGAAAGTACGGTGTTCGAGTTCTTTTGAACCCAGTCTGTAATCCCCGAAATATACTGATCAATCCGATCAACGCCCACGTTAAATGGCAAATTGTTCATGGTAACCATGAGTTGCTGGTAGCCCTTAACCACCTGATCAGAAAGATTGGCAAAACCAACGGTGAGTTGTTGACCCACTAAAGCCAGCAACATGAGCACCAAAAAAATAAAACCAAGTTCAGCAATTGCAGTAGCGATCCCCGCGCGGACCTTGTGCCTACGCAAGAAATACACCACGGGATAAATAAGACCAGCTAGAAGAGCAGCGATGGCAACAGCAATAATAACCAAACTGACTTTTGAAAGCGCAGTAAACATGCCATAAATAGCAATGGCAACCACAATCAGGCGCCACGACCAGGCAGAAGCTAGATTGAGGGCGAAAGGAATGCGCACCTCAGGAGCCCGCCGAGATCCAGAAGAACGCGCTACCAGCGGCTTTTGAGAAATTTCATCATTCATAATTGTGCGTCCGTTACTACTGTCAATGAGTCATAGAGATTGCTTTAACTTTTACATTAGAGCATAAAATTCAGGGGATAAACATAAAAAGCGGGCAGGGTAATAAAACCCTGCACGCTTTTGTGACTATGTGAAAGTTTAGTCGTCTGCTAATGATCGTGCATAGTAAATCACGCGCAGAATTTCCAAGTAGAGCCAGACCAAGGTAACCACAAGGCCAAATGCCAAACGCCATGATTCGCGCTCTGGTGCACCAAAGCGGACTGCCTCACCAATGTTGGTGAAGTCCATAACGAGCGAGTAAGCACCCATCACGATCGCCACAAGACCCACGATGAGACCTAGGGGAATACCGAAGATTTCAAAGGAGCGCATGTTCATGCCGCCAAACATCATCATGCCCATGTTCACCAAACCAAAAATCAGGTAAGCAATCATAGCCCCCATAAAGATTTTGGTAATTTTGGCAGATTCACGAACGCGTCCTGAACGGAAGAGGAAGAGCATAGTGGCAAAAACAATGAGCGTTGCTAGAACAGCCTGCCCCACAATTCCTGCGAACTGCGCTTCAAAGAACATTGAGATGCCGCCCAATGCCATACCTTCAAAGAGTGAGTAAAGCATCACCAATGCCGGCGATACCTTCTTTTTGAAAGAGTTGATAAGACCAAAGACGAGGCCACCAATAACACCCAGGAACATCAAGATCGGCATAAACCAACCAAGAGCTGCGCCTACCACCACAATGGCAAGGTTCAGACCGGTCTTAACAATGACGTCGTTAATGGTGAGCTGTCCCGTTTGAGCAGGACCAGCCGCGGGCGCGTTATACATTGAGTTCAAGTCTTGAGCAGAAGGATTCTGCTGACCAAACTGGGTATTCGGTGCCGCCGAGTAGTTGCCATATGGTTGGTTGTATTGAGCCTGCGCATATTGGGTACTCTGCGCGCCACCATATGCGCCGCCAGCGCCAAACTGGCCAAAGCGTGAATCGCGCTTTTCGGCATTGGTAATGTTTTGAATCAGCGGGTTGCCAGCCAAGGCATGTGCTCCTTCGTCGGGGTGTTAAAAAAACCTTTTAATTAGCCTATCTAATTCTCTGCTGTATAACGAGGGGTTTAGCCCCCAGGGTAATTCACCCATAGCAGGCAAAAAATGGTTTTTATTTTTGTGCTTCTTCTAATTGCACGAGCTTAGTTTCAATGTAATTCAGCACTGATCCGGCGTTATTATCACCGATCACAATATCAGCAGCAGAACGAACCTGCGGGGCAGCATTTGAAACAGCAATACCCTCCCCCACAAACTGCAACATTTCTAAATCGTTAGAGTTATCGCCAAAAGCAATCATGTCCTCGGCGTCAATATCCAATTTTTCGCCCACCCATTTCAGAGCTGAGCCCTTATTGACCCCGCGAGAGACCAGGTCAATAGCACCAAATCCACTCGTGACCGGAACAACTTTAGAAGGTAGTAATTCCAGTAATTCTTGATAAATGTTTTCGATATCGCGGCGATGCGTTTGCAACGCAAACTTCACCACTGTGTCGTCCCCCATTTCCTCTAACGAGTCAATGGTTTTTGTTCCAGGGTAAAAACGGTTAATAAAATCAAGATAATCAATCTCAGGAGTGACGTCCGCACCCAAAAATTCCATATGCTCACGAATAATTCGTGAAATAGGTTCGGCACGATTTCTCAGCATATAAGCACCTTTTTGCCCCGAAATGACAAAACCAATCCGTGGGAATTTATCGAGGACTTTCACTACCTGCTCTACCGTGTGCTGCGAAAACCCAGAAACCAGAATTTCGCGCTCGTCGTTAGCAATATAAGCACCGTTTTCTGCAATGTATAAAATGCCGCGGTGGTGGAATCCTTGCATGTATTCCTGCAGTTTTTTGAACTGATTACCACTTGCCACCACGAACTTCACGCCCAAGCGGTCCATGCGATCAAGAAGCTCGCCAAAGAACTCGCGGTCAAAAGTTTTATCGTTATCGGTCAGCAACGTTCCATCCATATCCGTTGCTATGAGTTTGAGTGACATATCTGCTCCTTAGGTCTAACTCCGTTGTCTAGTATCCAAAGTACCCTTAGAATGTCACTAACTTAAGAAAATCTCTTGATAAAAAATTTATTACGCTTCCCCACCCTCAAAAAAATATTTACCCGTGATAGAGATGATGTTTCATCAAACATCAATTTCTAACGCAGTAAGGATTGACCTGTGAACCGTCATCTCCACGAGATTTCTCCTGCACCGGCCTCTGACCGGCTCTTCTTTTCTTACTTGCTCAAGAATGGTCCTAGCTCCCGCGCAGAAATCGCCGCCAAGCACGATCTTTCCCGCCCCACCGCGTCAGAAGCCGCTTTGCGTCTTTCAGAACGCAAGTACATCAAGACTCTAGAGAAGGACGCCGGCGCTTCGGGTAAACGTGGGCGCGTTCCCGAACTCTACGATATTGCCGACGACATCGGTTCCGTTCTCACCGTCGTGGTCAATGTTCTGGGAGTGACGGTCTCACTCTACGATTTACGCGGGAATTTGCTGGAACAAAAATATGAAGATCATGTGTGGGAAACCCACGCAAAATCCTACGAAGCGGTTGAGAAACTCTTAGATAGCGTCATCGCCCTTGCTCACGGTCCTTTCTTGGCGGCAACAGCGGCGGTTATGACCTCGGTGAATCCCATAACCCAGCAACTGATTGCTTTGCCTGATTCGCCTTACACCGAAGAACCGGTTGATTTCTTTGGGTTGCTTTCTCACAAACTTAATTGCCCCGTGTTAGTAGATGAAACCATCAACTGGGCGTTGCTTCACGAAATCACCCACGGTGTGGCTCGCAATAGCCCAGCCACCTTTGGCGTTCACTTGGCAGAGGGTGTACAAGGAGCATTTGCACTAGGGAACACTATCTATCGCGGTGCAAGCGGTCGCGCAGGCGCTATGGGATACATCCAGTCTCACCACAAGCAACTCAATCAGGCCCTTAAAGAGCTGGGTGTACCGGATCGTACTAACAGTGAAATCTATGGGGTTACCTACTTGGACTACGAAAAAACTGCCGAAAAAATTCTGGCTAACGTAGATGGTAAAGAGGAAAAAGAGTACCTGGATCTTTCAGTCGAAGCCATCGTCAACGGGGCACTTATATTAGACCCTGCGTCCGTTGTACTCACCGGTCCGATGACCTGCTCGCGAAAATTTATTGAGGTTCTCCAGAGCGCAATTGAAGAGAAGATGCTCTGGGATAGCACTGAAGTGCTTATCAGCGACGACGGTGCAGACGCGATTAGCTTGGGTACCGCCTGCGGTGCGAATTTACTCGCGCTCACTTATATGGGGCTAGAAGATCCCTCGGTTTTGGGTCGCGATCATGTTCCGCCAGAACGCCTTGCGTAATGAGATGTAAAAAGACCGCCTGACAAGTTATCAGGCGGTCTTTTTACATCAGCAATTCAACGGGTATTTACTGAACCCGCAATACGCTACTAAAACATTGCTACTAGTGCTGTGCTCCTACTGGGACTCGAACCCAGAACACAAGGATTTTAAGTCCTCTGCCTCTGCCAATTGGGCTATAGGAGCTTACTTGTGCCAGCCACAAGAGTAACTGGCGCAAGAAATGTTCCTAGTTATTTATACCAGAAACTATAACGCTCTCATAAATGAAAGATTACAAGCGAGCCTTGCTCTTTGCAGGAGCGGTACCGGTTGCGCTCTGGAACGCACGGCGAGGTGAACGCTGGTGACGGATGCTTGAGGTATCGCGACCAAAGATCTGGTTCATAGCCCAAACACCCATCACGCGAGCGGTACGCTCAACGGTAGGAATTGCGTAACCGTGGTAAGCGCGGTGCATCAACCAAGCAAGTGGGCCACCAATGGTCTTGCCCTTGAAGTTAGCAACACCTTTCCAAGCACCAAGACCTGCTACAACCCCAAGGGTCTCGTGGTAGTAGTCGGTCAATGATTCGCCGCGGCGAGCTGCCAAGATGTTCTCAGCAAGCTTGAGAGCCTGGCGTGATGCGTGCTGTGCATTAGGGACGCAGAAGCCGCCAACGCCAGCGCCGGACAAATCGGGAACGGCAGCGT
>JAUMUA010000116.1 GCA_030530925.1 Rothia sp. (in: high G+C Gram-positive bacteria)
CTTCCTCTACTTCCTTGAATTCTTGATTCAGTGCATCCAGGCATACATATTTGCCTTGTTGCTCGCTGTTTACATTCAGGGATCGGTCTCAGAAGGCCACTAATAAGTTTTCTCAGATGTAAATCATCTGATGAATATAGCGACCCGCACCCGCGGGTAGTGATTGCATAAATCAAAACTCTGCTCGTTACTAAATTTTTCTCACGAGCACTGTTGAAAGGAAACAACATGGAAATCACCGGCTCCTTGAGCGCAATTGGTTACGGTCTCGCTTCCATCGGTGGCGGTATCGGCGTAGGTCTCATCTTCGCTGCTTACATGACTTCTGTTGCTCGCCAGCCAGAATCACAGCGCACCCTTCAGCCAATGCTTTTCATGGGCTTCGCAGTGGTTGAAGCTTTGGCAATTCTTGGTCTAGTTCTGGCCTTCATCAAGTAATAATAAATTTTTACTTTTTGACCAATCTATAGAACAGGAATTTCCCTTATGTCATATCTGATGGCTGCAGAGCACGGCGCTAGCCCGCTCGTCCCAAATATTTGGGAAATGGTCATTACGCTCATTGGGTTCCTGATCCTCTTCTTCATCGTTTCCAAGTACGTCGTCCCGATGTTCGAAAAGATCTATCAGGATCGTAAGGAAGCGATTGAGGGCGGTCTTGCAAAAGCTGAAAAAGCTCAAGCAGAAGCCGCAGCAGCTCGCGAAGAGTACAACCAACAGCTCGAAAGCGCTCGTTTGGAAGCTCAGAAAATTCGCGAAGAAGCACGCCTTGAAGGCGAAGCAATTCTTGCAGAATTCAAGGATCGTGCCAATGTTGAGGCGCAGCGCATTACCGATAACGCTCAAAAGACTATCGAAGCAGAACGTGCAGCAGCAGTTGTTTCGCTCCGCTCAGAGGTTGGAACTCTTGCAACTGCGTTGGCAGGCAAGATTGTGGGCGAATCCCTCAATGATGATGAGCGATCGGCTCGCGTGGTAGATCGTTTTCTTGCTGACCTAGATTCCGAGAAGCGAAATGCAGGTGCTACTCGGTAATGGCAGGAGTATCTACTGAATCATTGGAAAAAGTTGAACAGACGCTCAAAGCTAATGCAGCTGAGAACCCTGAACAACTCGCTAAAGAACTGTTTGCTGTAGTTGACGTTCTTGAAGCAAATGGTGGTTTGCGCCGAGCACTCACTGATCCTTCCCGATCAGCTGATTCTCGCACTGGAATTTGCCGCCAAATCTTCAATGGAAAGATCTCTGAATCAGTGCTTCATGTTGTCAATGAAGCTGTTTCAGCACGATGGTCCAAGGAACGCGATTTGGCAGATGCCCTGGAGCATGCTGGCGTTATTGCCGCAGCTCTTTCTGCTCAGAACCGTGGTGGTGTTGAGGCTCTTGAGATCGTTATTAACGAACTTTTGACCTTCATCAACTCCACAGATGGCTCAGCAGAAGCGCAGGTTGCTCTAACCGACGCACGTGCTTCAAACAACGCGAAGTTCAAACTTGCCTTAGCGCTAGCAGGTAACCCTGATACCGTCGAAGGTCAGTTGCTAGTGCAACGTATAGCTGAATCATCGCGAGGTTTAACACCGGCACGTTTGGCTGAACAGTTTGTCAATACCATTGTCAAACAACAGAACCGTTCCATCGCACGTGTTGCAGCGGCACAGCCTATGAGCGAAGCCCAAATTGAGAAACTCCGTCAAGGTCTTTCTCAAGCATATGGTCGTGAACTGAAACTAGATATTTCAGTTGATCCGTCATTGATTGGCGGTTTGCGCGTGCAGGTTGGCGACGAGATTATGGACGGGTCAGTCCAGACTCGACTCAACGATCTCAATCGTTCGTTTTCATAAAGCGCGAATCAGCAAACTCTGATTTAGCAGATACACGTGTACGGCCCCGTTCCCGTACACAGCAGATTGTGGACGGGAACGTAACTGTACTAAGCAAGTTTTCGATTTTCTTTCTCTTGCAGAATGAAGATCATGTATAAGGAGAGCAGGGACACAGATGGCCGATTTGACCATCAATGCCGATGATGTTCGTAATGCGCTAAACGATTTCGCGGCGTCTTACGAACCCGGCAATGTAGAACGAGTAGAGGTGGGCCGCGTATCGTCAGCATCTGACGGTATCGCCCGCGTCGAGGGTCTTCCCTCTGCAATGGCTAATGAACTTCTTCGTTTCGAAGATGGAACTCTT
>JAUMUA010000018.1 GCA_030530925.1 Rothia sp. (in: high G+C Gram-positive bacteria)
GACTAAGCAGCCCGTATCCGTGAACGGTGTCGTCCGTTGGAAGGATGTGGGTCAGTCCGCAAACACTGCACCCACTCATCGTGAACCTCAAGTTATCTTGTTGCGCCACGCTATTGGTGAGGTGCTTCGAGACGTTCGTCAGCGCCAGGGTCGCACCTTGCGCGAGGTTTCCCATAGCGCTCGAGTTTCACTGGGTTACCTCAGCGAAGTAGAGCGTGGGCAGAAAGAAGCCTCCTCCGAACTTCTCGCGTCCATCTGCCAGGCTTTGAATATCTCCCTCTCGCAGATGCTTGCAGAGGTTTCAGAGCGTATGGCTGTTGAAGAAGGTTTCTCGGTTCCCGATACCGTTCCTACCGAATTTTCAGAGCAGTTCAAGCGTGAATATGGCATTGCCGCCACTTCATCAAAAGACATTCCTGCAACGGAACGCCCGCTTAGCGGCACCCGTTCATAGGTGATGCGTGGTGACCTTGCAGGTTACTAACGCTCATCATGGAAAGACTGCGCATTCTTGAAGAATGCGCAGTCTTTTTATACTGGAGAGGTTGAATGAAACTCAGTGAATTTTGGTTTCTGATGGATCATGAATTTACCCGCGGATATTCGCGAGTTTTGGCTCGAGACCTGGTGTTGAGTTCTTTTGGCAATATCACCGCTCAAGAGGCGCTAGATCGTGGGGAAGACGTCAAGGCAGTGTGGAATGCAATTTGCGATGTTCAAGAAATCCCCGACGAGCGCCGCTGGGGGCCAGATGTTGCACCCAAGCCGTAGATATTCGGAATTTTGTTCTAATTAACTCGAACTACTAGAAAATATGTTCGAAAATCGGTAAACTTTGTGCACAGATAGAAATAAATTGAAAATTTAGCGGAGATTTATCCACAGATAGTGAAAATCGCTCTAAATTGTCAGTCGGTGCCTTTACTGTGGTGAGTAAAGAACAACGGTGAACACTCACCGCAGAAACTTTAGTGAGGTAGAGAATATGGCAGCTAAGGCTCGCAATACCCAGCAAGTAAGTCGTGTATCAGAAGAAGGTCGCGAAAAAGCTCTTGACGCTGTGCTTGCTCAGATCGATAAGAACTATGGCAAAGGCGCAGTCATGCGCTTGGGCGATAAGCAGGCCGTCAAGGTAGAAACCATTTCCACGGGCGCGCTTTCTTTGGACGCCGCGTTGGGCATCGGCGGTTTGCCTCGCGGCCGCGTCGTCGAGATCTACGGTCCTGAATCATCAGGTAAAACCACCGTGGCGTTGCACGCAGTTGCTAACGTGCAGAAGAACGGCGGCATCGCAGCGTTCATTGACGCCGAGCACGCACTTGATCCGGTTTATGCAGCAAAGCTCGGTGTAGATACCGATGCACTTTTGGTGTCTCAGCCCGATACCGGTGAGCAGGCTCTTGAAATCATGGACATGTTGGTGGGCTCTGGCTCCGTTGACATCATCGTGGTCGACTCGGTAGCTGCACTGGTTCCTCGCGCTGAAATCGAAGGCGAAATGGGCGACTCCCACGTGGGCCTCCAGGCTCGTTTGATGTCGCAAGCTTTGCGTAAGATTACCGGTCGCTTGGCTCAGACCGGCACCACCGCAATCTTCATCAACCAGTTACGCGAGAAAATCGGCGTCTTCTTCGGTTCACCCGAAACCACTACCGGTGGTAAAGCGCTAAAGTTCTACGCCTCAGTACGCATCGATATCCGCCGTATTGAGACCCTCAAAGACGGTGTTAACCCCATTGGTAACCGTACCCGTGCCAAGATTGTAAAGAACAAAATGGCACCGCCCTTCAAGCAAGCTGAATTCGACATCCTCTACGGTGAAGGCATCTCCGTAGAAGGCACCATTATTGATATGGGTGTTGAAAGCGGCATCGTCAAGAAGTCTGGCGCATGGTTTACCTATGACGGCGACCAGTTGGGGCAGGGTAAAGAAAACGCTCGTCGTTTGCTCAAAGATAACCCCGAACTTGCCGAAGAAATCAAGTTCAAGACGTTGGTTCACCTTGGCATTGTTGAAGGCGAAGAAGAAGACGGCGAGAGCGCAGAAGTTGAAACTGATGCGTTCTCAGAAGAAATCGATCCGCTCGATGTTGTGAGTGAAAAGTTCTAAGCTGTGAGCTTCTGACTTTTCTTGCGCAGAGGAGGGTTACACTCGTTGCATGATAAGGCGTTATGCGCCTTTACCGCGATGGAGGAGTAGCCCTCCTTTTGTGCATATTTTGTAGAATGCAAAGTGTTCTTGACGCATATTCGAAAGTAAACAGTGAGGCGATGGTAGGTGAGATGAGCAATCCCAACGAGTTTCCCGCGTGGCACCCTGCTGCGCTAGGGGAGAGCGAAGACTTGCCCGGCACCACCACGTATGCCACCGCCGACGCCGAACGCGTAGGCGTTCCCTATGGGGGAAGCAAAACTTCCTCAGCGCAACAAAACACTCTGCAAAAAAGTACTCTGCAACGAGGCTCTCGCGCAACGGGTACATCTGAGGGGTCGAAAACTGGGGGTGCCTCGCGTCCTCGCAGATATCGCGAGGGGTACAAAAAAGGCTTCCGGAAACCTAAACCGAACCCACACAGTCCCTTCGCCCCAGCTTTTGGGGCAGCGCCAGAGGAGCCCAAGAAACCTGCTCGAAAGAAATCTCAGGTTCAATTTCGAGCTGATAGCTCATTAGCACAGGCAGATGATGCTCTGCCTAGCGACGAACTTTTAATTCAAGGAACCACTCCAGGCGGTCGCGGTAGAAAATCTGCTAAACAGCCTGAATCAGAATTTACCCAAGCCAAGAATATTGTGCTCAATCAATTGGCTGCTTCGGCAAAATCTCGTGCGCAACTTCAGAAAAAGCTCGCGGATAAAGAGATTAGCCCAGAAGTTGCAGAAGATGTTTTGCAGAGATTTGAAGACGTCAAACTCATCAACGACGAAGAGTTTGCGCAGATGTATGTTCGCACGCGAGCGAACGTCAAAAAATTATCTCGCAATGCTATTCGGCGCGAGCTCAAGCAAAAGGGCGTTGAGGGCGAGTTGGCTGAGGTGGCGCTGGAGCAACGTAGCGAAGAGGACGAACGCGCAGATGCCCACGAACTGGTTCGTAAAAAGATTCGACCCTCCATGGATTTTTCGGATCGTTCGGAGAAAGACAAAATTATGCGGCGACTCGTCAGCATGTTGGCTCGCAAAGGGTACCCTTCGGGCATGGCATTTTCAGTGGTGCGTGAGGAAATTGATGCCTATGTGGAAGAACAGGGCATTGATTCGGCGGATTCGTTTTCTGACTATTTCTAGTTCTCAAGGGCTCTGTTATTTCATCTTTAAATCTCAGTGAGAAAGAAACTTCTATGGATCCGGTTCAAGAACTTCAAGCACGCAGACTCATTGCCCAGGGGCTTGCTTTTTCAGCGGCGCGTCCTTCTCTGGATTCACCGGTGGATGTTGCACAACACTTATTGGCTTTACAAGGGCAAACGTATCGCGCCGGCGTGCGCGCCATAGCGTTGCGGTGCAATAACGGTGCAGGAATGCACGATGAAGAGGTGCATCAAGCAATAGCCTCTCATCACATCGTTCGCGGTTGGCCCATGAGAGGGACTTTACACTTTATGCCCGTAGAAGACGTACGCTGGCTGATGCAGTTGTGCTCGCCACGCATTGAATCCGGCGCTGCCCGGCGTCGGGGTGCATTGGGGTTTAAGGAGGGTGATTTTGAAACCGCACAAAGTGCCCTGTATACACATCTTGCGCAGTTACCCCGGGGATCTGGTCTTGAACGCAAAGATGCCTATCGAGTTTTTGAGAAAGCCGGAGTAAACCCGGAACAAGGACGCGGACCGCACCTCTTACGTGCTTTGGGAGGACTGGGCGAGGTTGTGCAGGGCGCACTAGCGGGTAATGCAGAAACGTTCTGGCATGTGGATAGCTTGCCCCATACTCAGCGGGAACTCAGCGGCGATGAAGCACTGGCAGAGCTGGGGACTCGTTATATCAACGGGCACGGCCCAGTGACTATCAAAGATTTAGCGTGGTGGGCTTATCTGACCCAGCGTGATTGTCGTAAAGCCTTTGATATGGCGCAGAATGTGAGCACCATGGAGCTTGGCGGCGAGCAGTATTGGGTGCCCACCTGGCAAGAAAACGTGAGTGAAACAGAGTTACAGGATGCTCTAGCGGGCACCTATGAGCTGCCGGCATTTGACGAATACTTGCTCGGCTACGCCGATAAATCTTTTGCGATGACAGATGAGCTACGAGCAGAAGTACTGACTAAGAACGGCATTAGCTGGGATTTCACCGTAGCCGGCGGCAAAGTGGTGGGTAGAACGGCATATCTACGCGCGAAATAGTGTTCTCAAAACGACCAGTTTAGAGAAAAACTAATTAGCAGCACAGCAATTTCACACATTGGAAAACAACCCTATGACCAGGGCGAACGAGTGAAAACACCCTGCTCCCTCAGTACACTGCGGGTGAGCAATACCGCAACGCGCAAGTCAGGGTCGTCTTCCATGGTTGACCTTGGGGTCACAGCGATGTCGCGGTAGAAAGATTCACAGTGGTTTTTCCACTGCTCACTACTAAAATGCCGTCGAAAATTATGGTGCACACCGGCGGAAGGGAAACCCAAGAGCATTTCCGCCACCGGTAGCAGTAGGTGGTGGATGCTGGTGCCTTCGGCGTCGATCCCGCGGGCGGCGTCGTGCGTGTGCAAAACATTGAATGGTGAAAAATCTGCCGAGCTCAGCACTAACTGGTGGGGGTTTGCCGGAGAAAGTACCGTTTCGAAAGTGATTTCGTGATCGACGGATTCTTCGGTGCGCAATTTTTCGAGCCCCTTTACCGCCATTGACGACGACGCGAGCATACCCGGTTGCCGCGCGTCCGGATCAGCTTTCACTAGTGCCAGAGAAAAATCGGAGCGCAAACGAGCAAATGGTTCGCATGCTTGGGCGTTCACTACTTGCGTCCAAAAGTTTTTCCAGTGCACAAGGGCAGCTTCGGCGTTGGTAAATGACGCCGAAGCATCCAGCAAATTGCGGGCACACGGAGTTCCCGGAACGTCTTCAATTCCCAGAACCCGCGCGGCGTCGTCGGCAAAAACCAGCTCCGCATACGGTTGATGCGGAAGCTGACTCAGCGTGCGTAGCCCGTGTTTTTCGCGTAAATATCCAAAACCACCAGAATTGGTGGCAGAGTCTTTGCGCCTAAAATGCTTGAGTATCAGTGAGTGCGGCTCTCCGAACGAAGGGAGAAAGCTCACGCGCAATACCACCGAGCGCATACCTGCAGACAAGATGTTCAACGAAGCTGGTTCAAAAGCACGGTTTTCGGCGGAAAAAGAGCGGTAGCAACTTTCAAACATCGTCCCCAGGGACCGCAAGAATTTTGGGGAGTCAACGGGTGAATCTGCGGGCGATGGCTCGTACTGCGCGATTGCGCGGTGCAAAAGTGAGGAATATCCAGAAGATAATGAGGAACCAGCCATAGAGCCATTATCGCGTATCTAGTACTCTTGAACGGTGACTTTGAATCTTTCTGAACTTGATACTGCTCAAACATCTGCTGAACCACGCACCTACGAGGTGCGTACCTATGGTTGCCAGATGAACGTTCACGACTCTGAACGCATGAGCGGTTTGCTGGAATCTAACGGGTACGTTCCCGTTGAAGATGGCGAGACCCCCGATTTGGTGGTGTTCAATACCTGCGCTGTGCGCGAGAACGCCGATAACAAGCTTTACGGCAACTTGGGTATGCTCGCCCCGGTCAAGCGCGCTAACGAGGGTATGCAGATTGCGGTGGGCGGTTGCTTGGCTCAGAAAGATCAAGACACCATTCTGAAAAAGGCCCCGTGGGTTGATGTGGTGTTCGGTACCCACAATATTGGCTCGTTGCCTGCTTTGCTGGAGCGCGCTCGTCATAATGACGAAGCGCAGGCGGAACTTCTAGAGTCCCTTGAAGTGTTCCCCTCCACTTTGCCCACCAAGCGCGATCATGTTTACTCAGGCTGGGTCTCGATCTCTGTGGGTTGTAACAACACGTGCACTTTCTGCATCGTGCCGAGCTTGCGCGGTAAAGAAAATGACCGCCGCCCTGGCGATATTCTTGCTGAGGTTCAGGCTCTTGTGGACGACGGCGCCATCGAGGTCACTTTGCTCGGGCAGAACGTGAACTCCTACGGCGTTGATTTTGGCGACCGACAGGCGTTTTCAAAACTTTTGCGAGCATGTGGAGATATTGAAGGTCTGGAGCGCGTTCGCTTCACCTCACCGCACCCTGCAATGTTCACCGATGACGTGATTGATGCGATGGCTGAGACCCCTAATGTCATGCCGGTTCTGCACATGCCGTTGCAATCGGGTTCCGATAAGGTGCTCAAAGATATGCGCCGCTCATACCGTTCTAAGAAGTTCTTGGGCATCTTAGAAAAGGTGCGTGATCGCATTCCTAACGCTGTGATTACCACCGATATCATCGTGGGTTTCCCCGGCGA
Source organism: Rothia sp. (in: high G+C Gram-positive bacteria) (assembly GCA_030530925.1). GTDB lineage: Bacteria > Actinomycetota > Actinomycetes > Actinomycetales > Micrococcaceae > Rothia. Next base: position 6,488 of record JAUMUA010000018.1, read on the forward strand.
AACCGAAGAAGATTTCCAAGAGACTTTGCGCGTGGTGGAAGAATCGCGCTTCTCTACCGCATTCACATTCCAATACTCGATTCGCCCCGGAACCCCTGCGGCAACCATGGAGAATCAGGTTCCTAAAGAAGTTGTTCAGGAGCGCTATGAGCGTTTGACGGCTCTTCAAGACCGCATTGCCGGTGAAGAGAACCGTAAACAATTGGGCAAAACCGTTGAGCTGATGGTGACCGCTGAATCGGGCCGTAAGGCTGAGCAGACTCAGCGTCTTTCTGGACGTGCGCAAGATCAGCGCCTGGTTCACTTCTCGGTACCCGAAGGGGCTGAGGTGCCTCGCCCCGGGGATTTGGTGACGCTGCCCATTACCGAAGCGGGTTCGTTCCACCTGATTTCTGATCCGACCCCCGAGCAGTATTCTGTTCGCCGTTCGCGCGCAGGCGATGCCTGGGATCGTGCACAGACAGATTCGTGTGGTACCGGAGCAGGCACCACTCAGGTTCCCGGCGCACCGGTAAATCTCGGTTTCCCCACGCTTCGTAAATAATGTCGCAGCAACTTCCTGTGATTTCCGTGGTGGGTCCAACCGCCAGTGGTAAATCAAATCTTGCGATTGAATTGGCGCTCGCCTTTGACGGCGAGTGCATCAATGCTGATTCCATGCAGTTTTACCGGGGCATGGATATTGGGACAGCCAAGATTACAGCCGAGGAGATGCGCGGTGTTCCGCACCATTTGCTCGATATTTTGGACGTGCGGCAAGAGGCTTCGGTTGCAGTCTTTCAGCAACGGGCGCGCGAACTCTTTGAAGAAATTTCCTCCCGAGGCAAGCTTCCCATTTTGGTGGGAGGCTCTGGGCTCTACGTTCGTGCGGCGTTGGATTCTTTGGAATTTCCAGATACCAACCCGCAGGTTCGCGCCCGCTTAGAGCAGGAGCTACTCGAGCAAGGTGCCGGTGCGTTGCACCGTCGTCTGCAAGAAGTTGACCCGGACTCTGCTGCCCGAATTAATGACGATCGCCGCTTGGTTCGCGCATTGGAGGTGTGGGAGGTAACGGGTAGAACGTTTACCTCTTTCATGCCCCGACGTAAGTATGTGCGCCCGGCGCTACAGCTAGGGATGAACGGTGAGCGCTCGCAACTGCATGAGCGCATCAACGTGCGGGTAGAGCACATGGCACAGCAGGGTCTGCTCGATGAGGTTCGCAATCTGGAAGAGCACGGCTTGCGCGAGGGAAAGACAGCCTCTCGAGCCATTGGCTACCGCGAATTTCTCAAAGTTCTTGACGCCGAACGCGGCGACATTGCCGACAAGTACGACATTGCAAACGCTATAGAAGATACCGCCACTGCCACCCGGCAATTTGCGCGGCGTCAGATTACCTGGTTCAACGCAGACCCGCGAGTAACCTGGTTCGATTTTGGCGATTCCCACGCGACCGATGCGGCACTTCAGGTGGTTGAAAAATCGCTTCAGAACCCCTCGATAACGCGATAGCGCCGGCGTCATTGCAACCTGCGTGAGTTCATTTGAGCGTAGAATAACCACAAGATCACAAGCCGCTCACGAAAGGACGACGTTGAGTATTCACGAGAATAAATGGGGCGATTTATCGGGAGTTGCTCTGACCAAAGGTCACGGAACCGGTAACGATTTTGTCTTTGTGACGGACCCCGAGGGCGTACTAAACCTCACTCCTGAGCTAATTGCTGCGGTCTGCGACCGCCACTTTGGTATTGGTGCCGATGGTTTTATTCGCGCGGTTCATTCTTCTACGCTGGATCCCAATGCCCCAGATGATCAGTGGTTCATGGACTATCGCAATGGCGATGGCTCTATTTCTGAGATGTGCGGCAACGGAGTGCGCGCATTCGTGGAGTACCTGCGTGCCGAAAATCTGATTGTGCTTAACGAAGGCGAGCGGGTTCAGATCGGTACGCGCGCCGGCGTCAAATCTGTGGGCCGCACCGATAACGGCTACGCGATTGATATGGGTCCGTGGGGCTTTATTGATGGTGACGCCGCACGCGATGGTGGATCGGACTCTCTGGTGAGTGTTCGCGGTCTCAAGACTGCGCGCCCTGCACTGTCAATTTCCATGGGCAACCCGCACACCGTGGTGGCTTTGGGTACCGATGGAAAATTGGACGGTCTCGGCCTGGAAACCGTGCCCCAGGTGACGCCGCTACCCCCTAACGGCACCAACGTTGAGTTCGTGGTTCCCGAAGAAATTGAAGACACCGAGGCTGAAACTGGGGTTTCCAACGTGGGTGCTATCCGGATGCGCGTGCATGAGCGTGGAGTGGGAGAAACCCTCTCTTGTGGCACGGGTGCCTGCGCGGCGGCGGCAGCTACTCGTTTTTGGGGTGGGGAAGACGCACCCGATGAATGGCTAGTTCATGTACCCGGTGGTACTTTGGCAGTAACTTTCTTGCTGGGGCCGGATGAACTTGAACACGTTGTTCTTGCTGGTCCTGCCGAGATGGTGGGAAAAGTGACGCTGAACTAACACTTGGTCTGCGGCAGATAGCGTTAAGCTGTGGGGCTATCTGACCTTGTCAACGCAGAAGTATAAAGGTGGGCATCCGCTGTGCGGATGCCCACCTTTATCCGTGGTGATACTTGATGTGTAGCCCTAAAATTAAGCCGCTCGGTGTACCTCAAGAATGCGAAAACCTTTAGCCGTAGCATAGCGGCTCACCGAAAATTCACCGGGGTGTGAGCTACTCAGTTCTTCATCCAACCACTTTTGCAAGGAATCCGAACCAAGGTTTTTCTGTACCACGAGGTACGCCCGTCCATCCGGTGCTAATCGCGGCATCCACTGCTTCAAGATACCGTGCAGTACTTCTTTGCCCACGCGGATCGGGGGATTAGACCAAATGGTTGAAAAGTGCACATCGGCGGGAACCTGCTCTGGTGAATAAATCTCCACATTTTCTAGTCCCAAATCGTGGGCATTCATGGCGGCTAATTGGGCAGATCGTTGGTTGACCTCTACGCCAATGACGCGCGCCGTCGGCAATTTCTTAGCCAAAGTGAGGGTGATGGGTCCCCACCCGGTGCCAATATCAAGTACCGCATCCCCAAACGGTTCAGGAGCTTCGGCGAGCAAAATAGCAGTGCCTTTATCTATTCCAGAGGGACTAAAAATGCCCGGACCGGTTTTAACACTTACCCGCTCGCCGGCAAGTTCAACGCTCATGGTGCGGGGCGTGAAATCACCGCTGGGATCTGAAGAAAAATAATGCTCAACTGCCATGGAAAATACTTTACGGGAAAGAACCCGCAGAGCTAGAACCGTTCAGGCTCGCTGTGAGAAAACACCCCTGCCCAAACCCCTCTTTGCGCTATAAACTAGATAAAACATCTGTCGAAAGGAACTATGAGCACCCACGAATCTCAACCCCAAAACGAAAACCAACCCAGCAACGAACTGTTGCGCGAGACCGTTGATCGTGTTTTGGGCCGCTCACCTCACACCACCGCAGAACATTCAGTTTTGGGCGAAAAAGCCCGCGAGCTCTCTGATAATCAGCAAGAACATTCCAGCTTCGATGGTGAACAGGAAGAACTAGCTGAGCGCCGCGCGCTACGCCGTGTTGCAGGGCTCTCTACCGAGCTCGAAGACGTCACCGAAGTTGAATACCGCCAGCTCCGCCTAGAGCGCGTTGTCTTAGCAGGACTATGGACCGAAGGTACCGTCACCGACGCCGAAAACTCGCTACGTGAGCTAGCTGCGCTTGCTGAAACCGCAGGTTCAGAGGTACTCGACGGTATTGTTCAGCGCCGCCTCAAACCAGATCCCGGCACTTTCTTGGGCTCCGGCAAGGCTCTTGAACTGCGCGATATTGTGCACAGCACCGGCGCAGATACCGTTATTGTTGACGCCGAACTCGCCCCGTCACAGCGCCGTGCACTGGAAGACGTGGTAAAGGTCAAAGTTATTGACCGCACCGCGCTGATTCTCGACATCTTTGCGCAACACGCAAAATCCCGTGAAGGTCGCGCTCAAGTTGAGCTAGCTCAGCTGGAATACATGCTCCCGCGTTTGCGTGGTTGGGGTGCCTCGCTATCGCGCCAGGCAGGTGGCCGCGCCGCAGCCGGTGAAGGTATCGGTTCTCGCGGTCCTGGTGAAACTAAGATCGAAATGGATCGCCGTCGTCTGCGTCATCGCATGGCAAAGCTACGCCGCGAAATTGCCGCAATGGCACCAGCTCGTGAGACCCGCCGCCTGAATCGCAAGCGTAACCGCGTGCCTTCCGTTGCTATCGCCGGTTACACCAACGCTGGCAAGTCATCGCTGCTCAACCGTCTCACCGATGCCGGAGTGCTTGTTGAGAACGCGCTCTTTGCAACCCTTGATCCCACCGTCCGTAAGGCGGAGACTCCCGACGGTGTGGGCTACACCCTCTCAGATACCGTGGGGTTCGTGCGCTCGCTACCAACTCAGTTGGTTGAGGCGTTCCGCTCAACCTTGGAGGAAGTTGCCGATGCCGACGTCATTGTGCACGTCGTCGACGCTTCCCACCCTGACCCCGAGGGGCAGATCAAGGCAGTGCGCGAAGTCCTGGGCGAAGTTGATGCGCAGAATATTCCTGAAATTATTGTGCTCAACAAGGCCGATGCCGCCGATCCTTTTGTGGTGGAACGCGTGCGTCAGCATGAACGTAACACCGTGGTGGTCTCTGCTCGTACCGGTGAGGGAATTGAGGAGCTGCAACAGAAAATTGCAGACACGATTCCGCGCCCGTCCACTGAGTTGAACCTGCTGATTCCCTATTCGCACGGTGAAATTGTCTCTCGCTTGCATGAGTGGGACGCTGAAATTTTGCGCACAGCGTTCGTCTCTGATGGCACGTACGTGCAGGTTTTGGTGCGTGAAGAAGCGGCGCCAATGCTTGCTGAATACAACTTGGACGATGAGCTTTTTGAGGTTCTCAAACCTGAAATTGAAGCAGCAGAAGACTCAGGGGCAGTGGAGACTCATCGCGCATGAGTGAGCAAGACCCCTCAAGCGTTCGCGAAGATGACGTGCATGCCCCTCGCGGCAATGAACCCGAGACTCTACCCGGGGCAAAACCTGTTTTAGAGTTGCTCGATCACGCCGTGGAACAAAGCGGTGGGCAGAATCGACCGGGTCAGCGCATGATGGCAGCTCACGTTGCGCAGGCGCTGGAGATGGATCGGCATGTGCTGGTCCAGGCAGGTACCGGTACGGGAAAGTCACTAGGCTATCTTGTGCCGGCACTGCACCATGCCCAAACGAGCGATAAACCTATCATCGTTGCTACCGCTACGTTGGCGCTACAGTCGCAGATCGTCAATCGTGATATTCCGCGATTACTCGAATCGGTGGAAGGGGAGCCCGAGAGCGAGACGGACGTCGCAATTTTGAAGGGGCGCAATAACTACGTGTGCCTTCACAAAATTGAAGGTGGTTACCCCTCAGATGAAACCGAAGCGCTCTTTGACTTAGAGGAACAGTCACCTGGCGGCGCTAACGGTCGGCTGGGGGAGGAAATCGTGCGATTGCGCGAGTGGGCAGAAACCACTGATACCGGTGATCGCGATGAATTGATGCCCGGTGTTTCTGATCGCGCTTGGCGCCAAGTCTCCGTTGCGGCCTCGGAATGCTTGGGTAAGCGGTGCCCTTTGGTGGAGTCGTGCTTCAGCGAATTGGCTCGAACCAGAGCGAATGAGGCAGATATCGTGATTACGAATCATGCTCTCTTGGCAATCAACGCCTTTGAAGGGGTGGGAGTTCTGCCCGAGCATGAGGTTGCCATTATCGATGAGGCCCATGAGCTGGCAGATCGAGTGACCGGTGCTGTCACCGGCGCGCTTTCGCCTCTGATGGTTTCTAGCGCAGCTCGCTCGGTTCGAAAAAATACCAAGGCGAGCCATGAGCCGCTCGAACAAGCGGCTCGCGCGCTGGATAATGCCTTGGACGGAGTATCCGCTGAGCTACTGCCGCGTGGTTTGCCAGAAAAAATTGCGACTGCCATGCAGAGTGTGCGTGACGCCGCGCGTGCAGCGCTTTCCGATACCAAATCAGATGCCAAAGATTCTGATGCTGGTCGCCAAATGGCTCGCGCCAAGCTCACCGAGATCCTCGAATTATCGGAGCGAATGCTAGGTGCCGACGAAAAGTACGAGGTGGTGTGGGTTTCGCGCGTCGGTTCCTGGGAACCAGGTCGAGGATACATTGCCGCATCCGATACCGACCCGGCAACCTTACATGTTGCCCCGCTCTCCGTGGCAGGCCGTCTTCGGGAGGGTCTTTTTGACGGGCGCACGGTAGTGCTGACTTCCGCCACGCTGACGGTGGGTGAGTCGTTTGAGGCCGCAGCAGGCGCGTTAGGATTGCAAGGAGCGGGTGCCCCGCGCTGGGAGGGCATCGACGTCGGTTCTCCCTTTGATTACCCCAAACAGGGTGTTCTGTATCTTGCTTCTGACCTGCCCAAACCTGGACGCGGAATCTCAGAAGAACAACTCGATCGGGTGGTCGAATTAGTGAGGGCATCACGTGGTGGCGCACTGGGGCTTTTCTCGTCGAAGCGAGCCGCAGAGATTGCTGCAGAGTATGTGCGTGAGCGTACCGATTTGAACATTTTGGTACAGGGTGAATCGTCGCTTCGTGCATTGGTGCAGGAATTCTCTGAGGACCAAGATTCCTGCTTATTTGGCACGATGAGCCTATGGCAAGGAGTCGATGTACCAGGGGATTCGTGCCGCTTGGTGATGATGGATCGCATCCCCTTCCCGCGACCGGACGATCCCCTTTCGGCTGCGCGAACGCGCGCTGTCGCACAGAACGGGGGCAACGGGTTCATGGCTGTCTCGGCTTATCACGCCGCCATTCGCATGGCACAGGGAGCCGGCAGACTCATTCGTTCAGTGGGTGACCGCGGTGTGGTAGCTGTGCTCGATTCTCGAATAGCCACGCAGCGCTATGGAAGTTTTATCGTCAAAGCTCTGCCGCCTTTTTGGACCACTCAACGCACAGATGTGGTGATAGGCGCTCTTGAGCGGCTGGCAACTAACATCGAAGAAAAATAATCGGTGGGTAAAAAATCGGGGTGGGTACTTCTGAAAAAGAAGTACCCACCCCAAATTTTTATAACGAAGTTTATGTACCAACAAGAGTTATTTAGAGGCTTCTCAACACCGAAACAACTTTTCCCATAATGGTTGCTTGATCGCCCAATATGGGCTCGTATTGAGTGTTCTGCGGAAGTAACCAGGTGTGACCATCGCGCTGGCGGAAGGTCTTGACGGTCGCTTCGTCGTCGAGCAATGCCGCTACAATATCGCCATTATTAGCGGTGTTCTGGGTGCGAACCACTACCCAGTCGCCGTCACAAATTGCGGCATCCACCATGGAATCACCTTTGACGCGCAACATAAAGAGTTCACCGCTACCCACAATTTGGCGGGGAAGAGTCATGACATCTTCAACGGTCTGTTCTGCGGTGATGGGACCACCTGCGGCGATGCGTCCGACTAACGGTACTACTGCCGAGTCTTCATCGGTCTGTTCGAATCTGGGGAGCTGAATAATTGGAGCATTCTCTTGACTATCAATCGGCTGATCCTGCTCTTCAGCCAATATTTCAAGTGCGCGGGGGCGCTTAGGATCGCGACGGATATACCCTAAATCTTCGAGTCGGTTGAGCTGATGGGTAACTGAAGAAAGTGAAGCGAGACCCACAATATCACCAATTTCTCGCATAGAGGGCGGATATCCGCGCGTCTCAATAGCTTCTGAAATGGCAGTAAGTATTTTCTGCTGGCGTGCAGTGAGAGGACGCCGTGTGGGCGCTCTCTTGCCGGAGCTTGAGTGGTGTTTGATATCGCTCACAGTGGGTTCTCCTTGATGCTTATCTTGTCAGACCCTTCGTTCAGACTAAGTGGTGTAGTCAGCCCGTGTTCGAAGAATAAGTCTTATATCCACCAGATTAAATCAATAGTCGACAAAATCCAAACGTTTGTTCTAATTTTCTCGACTGTATTCGAATTTTCTGATAGAACATATATACTAAAATAGAACATAGTTTCGAAGTTAGCTTTCGATTTACCAGATTCACTCATCATTGATCAAGGAGAGTTCTCATGAGCACTATTGCATTGTCGTCTCATGCGGCACCTAAAATTTCATTTCGTCGACCAGCTCCCCCTTATCAGCCCGGATCTCAGCAAAAGAGTTCTTTCAAACTTACCCGTCGTGGTCGGTTCGTAGTGCGCGGACTACCCTTACTTACTGTGGTAGCCCTGTTGATTTTGGGTACGATTTCATTTTTACATCCCTCAGATGCTCAGGCTGATTCACACAGCTCTCAGAGCGCTGTCACGCAAATGGTGACTGTCAAAGGTGGGCAAAGCCTATGGGATATTGCCGAAAATACGGGATCTTCTAGCGATACTCGCGATGTGGTAGAGCAAATCATGGATCTCAATAACCTCTCAAGCACTTCAATCGATGCAGGTCAGGTATTAGAGGTCCCTCTATATTCTGAGAAATAGAAGCTAAATTGGCGTATTCTCGTTAGACTGGCATCGTGTTTGATGTAATCCCTGAACTAGAAAAATTGCCTCTGCGTGAGGATCTTCGTGGGCGCTCGCCCTATGGAGCTCCGATGATTGACGTTCCCATTACGCTCAACGTAAATGAAAATACGCATCCGATGCCACAAGAAGTATCCGAGGCGATTGCACATCGGGTAGCTAAAGCCGCACAAAATCTCAATAGATACCCCGACCGTGAGTTCGTTGAGCTACGCCAAGAATTGGCACGCTATCTAGGTCATGGTCTTACGCCAAATCATATTTGGGCAGCCAACGGTTCTAACGAAATCTTGCAACAACTCTTTCAGGTGTTTGGTGGCCCAGGACGAAGCATCATGAGCTTTGTTCCCACCTACTCTATGTACCCCTTACTTGCTGATGGTACGAATACCGAATTTATTGCAGCGCAAAGAGGTGAGGATTTCACCCTCACTACTCAGCATGCAGTAGAACAAATAGGCAAACACCGCCCAAATATTGTGGTGCTTTGCTCCCCAAATAACCCCACGGGTACGGGACTCGAGTTAGAAACTATCACTGCTGTGTATGATGCCATGTTGAAGCACGACGGCATCACTATTGTTGATGAGGCCTATGCTGAATTCGCTCAGGATCCTGAGAAAACAGCGTTGACTCTGTTGCCCGGACGCTCTCACCTGGTGGTTGCTCGAACCATGAGTAAAGCATTCGCGTTGGCAGGGGCTCGGTTGGGATACTTTGCTGCTGCGCCCGCGGTATGCGACGCCGTCCGATTGGTGCGCTTGCCGTACCATCTCTCTGCGGTTACTCAGGCTACGGCGCTGGCGGCACTAGAAAATCGTGAACAGTTATTGCGCAATGTTCAAGATATTCGTGGGCAGCGGGATCGCATTGTCAGTGCTCTCAAAAGACTCGGGCTTGAACCTGCTAGCTCCGATTCAAACTTTGTATTTTTTGGTGGGTTAAAAGATGCTCATGAAGCATGGCAGGCATTGCTAGATGACGGTGTATTAGTTCGCGATAACGGCATTGCTGGGCATCTCAGAGTCACTGCCGGCACTGAAGAAGAAACCACCGCATTTCTTGAAAGCCTTGAGAGATACCTGGCCAAAAACGGTTAAAAAGTTCAGGTGTCATTTTAGATCACCCATATTCTGCACGCTAAAAAGCAGACATGTGATAATTATTCTCAATCCTTAATCTCCTCAACCTGAAAAGAAGAAAATGTCTCTTTCAACAACTGGGCAGAACCCTCGCATGGCTCAAGTTAGCCGTGGTACCAGTGAATCTTCGGTGTACGTCGACATCAATCTTGATGGCACTGGTCAAGCCGATATTGATACAACGGTTCCTTTCTATGACCACATGCTTACGGCTTTAAGCAAGCACTCGTTAATTGACATGAAGATTCGCTCAACGGGTGATACCCATATTGATGTACACCACACAGTAGAAGATACTGCAATAGTGTTGGGCGATGCGCTCAAAAAAGCCTTGGGTGATAAAGCGGGCATTCGCCGTTTTGGTTATGCGGTAGTTCCGTTGGATGAAGCACTTGCTCGTTGTGTTGTTGATATTTCCGGCCGTCCTTATCTTGTGCATGATGGCGAGCCTGCTGGATTTGAAATGCACCTCATTGGCGGTCATTTTACGGGCTCAATGGTGCGCCATGTGCTAGAAGCTTTGGCGTATCACGCTGGTATTTGTTTACATATGACTGTTCTGGGTGGTCGTGATCCGCACCATATTGCTGAGGCTCAATTCAAAGCGTTAGCTCGGGCGCTACGGGAAGCTGTGGAATCTGACCCACGTCATAATGACATTCCATCAACCAAGGGGGCGCTCTAATGCCGATTAGTGAAGAAAAATCAAAAGATCCCTCCCAATCACAGGATTCTCAACCCTCGGTTGTTGTTCTTGATTACGGTGCCGGAAATGTGCATTCGGTGGTTCGGGCACTTGAAGAGGCGGGGGCCTCTGTATTCCTCTCGCACAACGAGGCTGATGTTTTAGGTGCCGATGGTCTAGTGGTTCCTGGCGTGGGTGCATTTGAGGCGGTAATGAACGGGCTCAAAGAAGTTCAGGCGTTACGGATGATTGGACGACGTGTTGCCGGTGGGCGTCCGGTGCTGGGTATCTGCGTGGGGTTGCAAATTCTTTTCGACAAAGGTGTTGAACACGGAGTTGAGACCGAGGGTATGGGGGAGTGGCCCGGTATGGTAGAAAAACTTCGGGCGGACGTTGTACCCCACATGGGTTGGAATACGGTCGAGGTACCTCAGAATTCTCGTCTTTTTGAAGGAATCGAAAATGAGCGCTTCTACTTTGTACATTCTTACGGTGTACAGAGTTGGGAATTTGAACAAAATAGCCAAACAATGAATCCGCCGCTGGTGACATGGTCAGATCACGGGGGTCGGTTTATTGCGGCCATAGAAAATGGCCCGTTATGCGCGACTCAATTCCACCCGGAGAAGTCCTCGCAAGCAGGTATTCAGCTTTTGCGTAACTGGATTAATACCTTGCCGCAGAATGGCCGGCTGAACTCGAAAGGCGCAACAACATGAGCACTACCGTATCAGGTTTGTTATTAATGGCTTTTGGCGCTTTCTTTGTAGGTGGTGCCTGGTCTTTCCATCGCCAAAAACTGCCCCTACTGGTGCAGCTAATTATGGCTGTTGTTGGGTTAGGTCTCTTTGCCTACGGTGCTTTTATTCTTTTTCATTATTAAATATTCATTTGGTGAGGGCTGATTAGAATGACAATTAAACCTTTGGAACTACTGCCAGCTGTGGATGTTGCTAACGGGCAGGCGGTTCGTTTGGTGCAAGGTGAAGCGGGATCCGAGACGGGTTACGGTGATCCTTTAGAAGCGGCTTTGGAATGGCAGAAAGCTGGTGCGCAGTGGTTGCACCTGGTAGACCTCGACGCTGCATTTGGCCGTGGCGATAACATTGATGTTTTGACTTCAGTCGCGCAGAAACTAGATCTGAAAATCGAAATGTCCGGTGGGATCCGTGACGATGAATCCCTAGAGCGCGCGCTTTCTTTGAACCCCGCGCGCGTCAACCTGGGAACCGCTGCGCTTGAAAATCCTGAGTGGACCTCGCGCGTCATCCAGAAGTACGGGGAGAAAATCGCTGTGGGGTTGGACGTGCGCGGTACGACTTTAGCCGCTCGTGGCTGGACCAAAGATGGCGGAGATTTATGGGAAGTTCTAGATCGGTTGGAAGCAGATGGATGCGCTCGCTATGTAGTTACTGACGTCACCAAAGACGGCACCCTTCAAGGGCCTAACGTTGAGTTGCTCAAGCAGGTTGCTGAACGCACCGCAAAGCCTGTGGTTGCCTCTGGTGGAATCTCTAACCTTGAAGATATTAGGGTGCTTCGCCAGCTTGTTCCTCTGGGTATTGAAGGTGCCATTATGGGCAAAGCTCTCTACGCTGGAAAGTTCACGCTTCAAGAAGCGTTGAGCATGGCAAATAGCCCGATTCAGTAACAACTAACCCTGCCCACTAACAACTATCAAGCTCAGTAACAACCAGCCCAGTACCACCATGAGAGGGTCACTGCATATCGCATGGCTAATAATTACGAAGACCGCCGCACGCCACAGATCCCGGCAACGGATAAGAAAGAGCTGCCGTCTCATATTCAGGCGCAGCTTGCCAGTGCTGGACGAGAAACAGATACCGCTGGGCAGGCGTGGCAGGGGCGTAACCTTGGCGAAGGCACAAGCCATGTTCACCAGTTCTCTGGGGACGATGGTGTCACCGATGATCACGTGCAACAGGCCTTCGATGCTTTTGTCCGCGGGGAAATTGCCGAGGAGCAGGTGGTTGATGCCCTGCGGACCGCGAGAATTTTTGCCCCGGTGGTGGCAGAGGTTTCGCATGCGGTGATTGGAGAAGACGGGTTGGTTTCTGACAAGGAAGCCGATATGGCGTTGGTGAGTATGCAAGCTCCTGACGGGCGTAAGGCTCTTCCTCTTTTTACTGCGGCTACGAGTTTGACGGAGTGGCACGACGCCGCACGCCCGGTGGCGGCGGATATGCGCAAGACGTCGTTGTCGGCAGTTGAAGATGAAAACCAGCTTTTGGTTATTAATCCTGGTGCTGAGCTGACTTTTGTGGTGCGTCGTCCAGCGGTGTGGGCTATTGCTAAGGACGAAGCGTGGATTCCTTCGTATAAGAATCCTGCAGTTCTAGAGGGCTTGAAGAAGTTGGTTGCCCCTATTGCCGAAGTGGTTGACGTGCGTATTGCAGCTGGGCAGGGCGTGGCAACTATGACTCGTGCGGGGCAACGTTTGGCTGGCGGTGGCTCGGGACCAGAACTGAATATCACGTTGGTGCTTGTGCCGGGGCTTACTCAAAGTCAACTCAATGACGCAGTCCAATCGTTCCAGCAATTGCTTGCTAGTGATCGTTTTCTTTCTCAAAGTATTGACTCGGTGCAGCTTTCCCTTGCTGCCGCTTGAGTGTAGCTGAGAGTTAGAATCACAGAAGCCACCAGAGGTTTTCCCTTTGAGAAGGGTCTTTATCTCTGGTGGCTTCTTTTGTGACGGCAACTCATACAAGCTGCCGGAAAATATTATGAAATCAGGGTTAGAACACTGGCCCGGTGAATTTTTCGCCCGGTCCCTTACCGGGCTCATCGGGCATAAAGGACGCTTCGCGGAAAGCGAGCTGCAAAGTGCGTAAGCCATCGCGTAGCGGTGCTGCATGCTGTGAGCCAATCTCGGGCGCTGCGGCGGTCACAAAACCTGCCAGGGCGGTGATGAGTTTGCGAGCTTCGTCCAAATCTTTAAGCTCAGCGGCGTTTTCATCAGCGGCAAGTCCGCACTTGACAGCTGCTGCGCTCATGAGGTGTACGGCTGCGGTGGTGATAATTTCTACCGCTGGAACGTCGGCAATATCGCGCATCTGATCGTTGACGGCGTCAATTTGCTCTTGGGAAATCTCTGGCTGTGAAGTGGAGTCTGCGGCGTCGTCGCTAAAGCGGAATGAATTGTTTTCAGTCATGTATCTCAGAATCTCACATTCGCGCTAGCAATGATGAATTTGGGAGTCAGAATGGGAAGTATTCACGTTGTATCAGGTGGTTATAGCTCAGCTCACCATTGAAAAATGGCAGAATTTTCAGTAGAATCAATAAAAGTATGCAAGCGGAGGTTACTCCCACCCGCATCAACCACACTCTGAAGATGAAATCCTGAGAGTGAAAAACAGTAAAACTGTTTCCAGGTTGTCGGGTTTCTCGAAAGCTCTCCGTAAAGGAGGGTTTAAGAAGTTTAGCCTTCGTTTGCGCACGCAACGGGGGCATTTTTTATACCCACTGTTGCACTCAATATTCACGGGGAAACCCACTGAGCTACAGGAGCTACTCATTAGCGATCCACGCATTAATGAACGTATTCGTGTACCGGAAGTTCGACTCGTTGGCCCAGCAGGCGAGCAGGTCGGAATCGTCCGTGTAGAAGATGCTCTGCGCCTTGCGCAGGAATCTGACTTGGACCTAGTAGAGGTTGCCCCCTCTGCTAAACCGCCGGTATGCAAGCTCATGGACTTCGGTAAGTACAAGTACGAAGCCGCAGTTAAAGCACGTGAATCCCGAAAGAAGCAGGTCAACGCTGCTCTGAAGGAAATCCGTTTCCGTCTAAAGATTGATACCCATGACTACGAAACCAAGGTGGGACACGCACGTCGTTTCCTCGCCGGTGGTGACAAAGTCAAGGCTATGATTCAGTTCCGTGGTCGTGAACAACAGCGCCCCGAGATGGGTGTGCGCCTACTGGAGCGTATGGCTGCTGATCTAGCGGATGTTTGCACTGTAGAGTCAAACCCCCGCGTTGACGGTCGTAACATGGTGATGGTTCTTGCGCCTCTTCGCGGTAAAGCGGAAGCACGTAAAGAATCACAGCAACAGCAGCAGCGTGCTGGTGGCCGCAAGGGTCGCGAACGCGTTGACACTCAGAATGCCACCCCTGTTTCTAATTCAGTCGCAGCGGCTATGCCCGAAGCATTGAAGAACCAGGCTAAGCAGGCTGACTCAGAGTAATTCTGAGCACGACTTAGACGAGCTAATGGACACCATCGACTCACTCCACTAAAGTGAGGCATTTGGTTCTGGTTGCACAGCCCAGGTTTCCGCAGGGCGTGAATCCACCTCGCAATCGCGAATCCAATTCGCTCAAGAGTTCTTTCGTTTGAACGACGAAAGCAGAACGTAAGGAGAACGGCAGCTATGCCGAAGCAGAAGACCCACTCTGGTGCTAAAAAGCGCTTCAAGCTCACCGGTACTGGCAAAGTTAAGCGCCAGCAGGCAAACCGCCGCCACTACCTCGAGCACAAGTCCTCACGCGTGACCCGTCGTCTGGCATCAGACCAGATCGTAACCGGTGGTCAGGCAAAGGTTATCAAGAAGATGTTGAACAAGTAACGTTCACTCTTTTGAACACTTGTGCCCGATAAGGGCTCAAAAAACTTTTTAGACTCGCTCCTTGCCGATAAAACATTGAGATCGGTAAGGACATAAGACGAAGGAGACACACGTGGCACGTGTGAAGCGCGCGGTTAACGCGCACAAGAAGCGTCGAGTAATCCTCGATCGAGCATCCGGCTACCGTGGACAGCGTTCACGCTTGTACCGCAAGGCTAAAGAGCAGGTTACGCACTCGCTCGTATACAGCTACGATCACCGCCGTAAAAAGAAGGGCGACTTCCGCCGTCTTTGGATTCAGCGCATCAACGCAGCTGCACGCGCAGAGGGCCTAACCTACAACCGCTTCATCCAGGGCCTTAAGGCTGCTGAGGTTGAGGTTGATCGCCGTATGTTGGCTGAACTTGCTGTGAGCGAGCCTGCTGCATTCTCAGCACTCGTTGAAATTGCTAAGAACAACCTTCCTGAAGACACTTCAGCTCCTAAAGCTGCGTAATCTTTAGTGCACTAAGTGCCGCTTTCCTGAAAGGGAAGCGGCACTTTTGCTTTAAACCCTTAGACGGGAACGTAGCAATAAACACTAACCGAACTTAGTGGGATTGAACTCGGGTAGAGTGAAACACGTGGATTTTAGAGAACGACTTAGTACCCCTGTCATTATGGAAAACCCCTACGCCGATCGAGTCAAAGACATTGCAGCTTTGGCTACGCGCCGTGGACGTTCCAAAAAAGATCAATTTTTAGTCGAGGGCCCTCAAGCTGTTCGTGAAGCCCTCAAAATGCATTTGGACGAGCGCCCTATTTTGGACGCCGTGTACATTACCGAAGCGGCTTTTGACCGTCACGAAGACGTGGTGGATTTGCTCGAGGCAGCGCACGGTACAGCAACACCCGAGCCCGGCCGCAAGGTCTTTATGCGCATGGTGACAGAAGAAGTGCTGAACGCGATGGCGGAATCAGTTTCACCGCAGGGCATTATTGCGGTTTCCTTCAAACTGGATATCACCGAAGCCGATATTTTTGGTGCCGACGCTATTAATCCAAAACTTGTGGCTGTTCTGACTCGCGTGCAGGATCCCGGTAATGCGGGAACGATTGTTCGAGCCGCTGATGCCGCCGGTGCAGATTTGGTGATTACTACCAAGGGCTCCGTAGATTTGTATAACCCTAAGACCGTTCGTTCAACGGCGGGTTCTATTTTTCATGTTCCTGTTTTGCAGGGTATTGATCTTGAAGAATTTGCAGAAGACGCGAAAGCTCAAGGTATTGGTGTGTTGGCAGCGGACGGCTACGGCAACGTGAACCTTGATGATTTGGCGGACGCCGCCGTCGCAAAGCGTCTTGGTGCTGAACCTGAAAATGCGCCTAAATATGATTTGTCTCGCCCCACCATGTGGCTCTTTGGTAACGAAGCGCAGGGGCTGAACCGCGCAGAAAAAGGTGTGGCGAACGCTAAGGTAGCAGTTCCTGTGCATGGTTCTGCAGAGTCTTTGAACGTGAGCATGGCGGCTGCGATTTGCCTCTATGCCTCAGCACGAGCAATTAACGGTGCTAGCGCATCGTGAGCGATTTTCCCACCCCCGCCAGTGACTTTGCAGTGCAGGTAGTGGGCGGCGGCATCGTCGATTCGTTGCATAATCCCACCAAAATTTTGGTGGCGCAACGTAGCGCACCTCAAGCTCTTGCCGGGTTGTGGGAATTTCCCGGTGGCAAAGTTGAACCGGGGGAGAGCTGCATACAAGCGTTGCACCGTGAACTGCGCGAAGAGCTGGGGGTTGCAATTGAGGCTGGCGCTGAAATCGTCACAGATCATCCGCAGGGCTGGTGGTTGAACGAGCGCGCTGCCATGCGCGTGTGGTTGGTAGAAATTTCTGACGGACGTCCGCAGCCATTGGAAGATCACAGCGAGTTACGCTGGGTGCCGATTGACCAGGAGCTGTTGGATCTCGACTGGATTCCTGCGGATTTGCCGGTTGTGAAAGCTCTTTTAGAGTTTTGCGAACACGCGCACTAGAGATTCTGTTGAAAAGGCGGGGTGGATTAATCCACCCCGCCTTTCGCTGTGTTGATTCTTGCCGAGTCTATAAGACTTAAGAATCCACGGCGTCCTGAGCGAGCAGCATATCGGCAGCTCGCTCGGCAATCATGATGCTCGGCGCATTGGTATTGCCGGTAGGAACGGTAGGCATAATCGAGGCGTCGGCAATGTGTAGACCCTGCACCCCATAGACTTCAAGAGTGCGCGGATTAGTCACCGAATCAGCCGATTCGCCCATTGCGCAGGTGCCAACCTGGTGATGATAGGTCACCACAGAGTTTCGGGCATATTCTTCTAGCTGCTCGTCAGTCTGTACGTCTTGACCGGGCCAAATCTCGTGGGCACCCCATTCCTTTGCCAACGCATCTTGAGCGCCAATAGAGCGGCAATGCTTGAGTGAGGCGACGAGCGCATCAACGTCTGCTTGCTCCGCTAGAACACCTAAATCGAGGGAAACGAGATCGGATAGATTGGCACCGGTCAGTTTCAACTCGCCGCGGCTTTGCGGACGCACAATGCCAGCCATCAGAGTAAACGCTTCGTCAGGGCCCGTCATCTCCCCTGGGTAGCCTTGCGAATACATGGGGTTGCTAAAGAAGATCGGTTGGGTGTCAGGAACCAGCTGATCCTCGGTGCTTTTGGCAAAGAGATGCGTTTGTGCAGGTGCTGCCTCAGGAACGGAGATTTCTTTTTCGGTGGTATAGATAACCGGTGAGAGCATATGGTCGTGGAGGTTTTTGCCCACGCCCGGAACATCTGCCACTACCTCAATACCGTGTTCAGACAGCTCGTCAGCGGGCCCAATTCCAGAGCGCAATAGAATCTCGGGAGAGCCCAGCGCGCCCGCGCAGAGAATCGTGGCGTCCGCGCGAATTTCGCGAGTTTGGCCGTCCTGTGTGAGAAATTCTGCACCCACCACAGTGGTGCCCTCACAAAGCAGGCGAGTGACGCGATGTTGAGTAAGAATCGTGAGATTCTCATGATCCTTGACCGGCAGAATATAGGCTCTGAAGGTGCTGAACCGATGCAAATCGCGAATATTGAGTTGCATGCGAGAAACACCTTCGGGATCCCCACTGTTGTAATCCTCATTCAGAGGGAACCCCGCAGCTACTGCGGCGTCGACCATAGATTCTTGCAAGTCATGGCGTGGATAAGTTGAGCACACATCAAGTAAGCCTTGATCCGAACGGGTGCCGTTGAGCGGCCCATCGTAGTTTTCAATCTTTTTGAAATACGGCAAGACCTCGTCCCAGTTCCAACCGGGGCATCCGTTATAGCTCCAATTGTCGTAGTCTTGACGAGCGCCGCGCACCCAAATGCAGGCGTTCAGGGCGTGCGAGCCGCCCATGACTTTGCCACGCGGAACGTGCAACGTGCGGCCGTTGGCACCGGGCTGAGGAACGGTGTAGTAATCCCAATCATCATCGCTATGCCACAAGAGCCCCAGTGTGTTGAGGTGATCGATATTGGGATTGATGTCGTACTGCCCGGCTTCAACCAGCGTGACGTGGTGCCCGGCGTCCAGCAATCTCCGGGCTACGACGTTGCCGGCAGAGCCTGCTCCAATGATGAGATATTCCATGTTTTTCTCCTTGAATACAAAGAAAGCCAACCGAGCATTTTTGCTCGATTGACTTTCTAAAATATTGGCTTAGCCGTTAATAATCTGTGGAACGCCCAGGTGCTTGAGACCTTCAAGACCAAATTCCAGGCCGAAACCGGACTGCTTGATGCCGCCGAACGGAACGCGAGGATCGATAGCGCCGTGGTTGTTGATCCAGGTGGAACCTGCCTCAATGCGGGCAGCTACTTCGCGAGCGCGCTTGCGATCTGAAGACCACACCGAGCTACCCAAGCCAACCTCAAGTTTGTTAGCTTCTTCAATCGCCCAGTCAAGATCGCTGTAACGGACGATAGGCAGAACAGGACCAAATTGCTCCTCAACTACCAACGGGTTATCGGGGTCAATATCAGCAATCAAGGTGGTGGGGTAAAAGTTTCCCTTGGCGTCGTAATCGGGATTTGCGCCCATGAGTACGCGTGCACCGGAATCGACTGCCTTCTTGACCAAATCATCCACAATCTTGAACTGCATCTGATTCTGCAAGGGGCCAAGAACGTTGTTCTCGTCCAAACCATCGCCCATAGGCATCTTTTTCGCTACGTCGGTGAGAGCTTCACAGACTTCGTCGTAGAGAGAATCGGGAACGTAGAGGCGCTTGAGCGCAGCACAGGTTTGACCGTTGTTCAAGAATGCGCCCCAGAAGAGGGTCTCTGCATGTTCTTTCACATCGAAGTCATCAAGAATGATGCCGGCGTCGTTACCGCCGAGTTCAAGGGTGACTCGCTTGACGGTATCTGATGCCGCGGCCATGATCTTCTTGCCGGTTGCAGTGGAGCCGGTGAACATGATTTTGCGAATATCGGGGTGCTTGGCGATTGCTACCGTGGCCTCGTCGTCGGTGAGCAGGGTTTGCAGAATGTTCTCTGGCAAAACCGAGTTCATCACGTAGCTGAGTGCCAGCACGCTGAGCGGAGTGTACGGCGATGGCTTGACCACGATTGAGTTACCCATACGCAGCGAGGGAGCGATCTGCCACATGGTGATCATCATGGGCCAGTTCCAAGGGCCAATAGCGCCCACGACGCCGATGGGTCGGTATTCCAGCGTGGCGTAGGTTTGGCCGTCGTCAACAAGAACCTCGGGTTCAAGCTCGATGGCTGCGGTGGCACGGAGCCAAGATACGCAAGCGCCTACCTCAAAACGAGCGTTGGGACCGTTGAGGGGCTTGCCCTGCTCGCGGGAGAGAAGCTGAGCCAGAGGTTCCGCGGTTGCCTCAATCGCATCAGCTGCTTTGTTGAGGAAATCAACTCGCTCTGCGTGCGAGAGCTTTGCCCATTCTTTTTGAGCTTTCTTTGAGCGCTCTACGGTGGCGTTGAGCTCCTCGAGATTCTTGACCTCAACATAGCCAACCGTCTCATCGGTGGAAGGGTTGGCGACGGCAGTGCCGGTGTTTGAATCGGCGCTAATTGCGCTCAAGAGTTCTTCGTAAGTGGTGGGAAGAGTGGTCATGATTCCTCCTTGAATCGTGGGTTACATAGATTCTCTCTGAAATGAACAAAACTGTTTTGTTTTACCGTGCAGTCAAATTGTTGCATAGTGTGCCCTGAGTCACTATGCTGAAAGTTGCTATTGGGGGAACCACCCGGAGCAAAAGGAAGATGATGAAGCTCAAAGAGTGGGAAAACCTCACTTCTAAATCCTTCGCACCGCTACATATAGTGGTGTCGCAACCCGACGATTTCACCGCAGAGTTAGTTGAAGTACAGCTCGATGACGTGCATTTATACGACATGCACACCTCAGCGCACACTGTTATCAGAGACGCTGAGCTGATTGGGGACAACCCCGAACCGTTTTGTAAAATGTCGCTGCAAATTAGAGGAGAGTGTACTCTTACTCAAGATGGTCGCACTTGTACCTTAGTGCCCGGTGACTTGGGCATTTACGTGACTCAGCGCCCTTATCAGCTGGATTATCAATCTGAACAAAGCAGTCTGGTGATTATTTTTCCTCAGCGAATGATCCAAATGAGCCCAGATCAAATCGCTCTGATTACCGCAACGCCAGTTAGCCGTAATTCAGGGCTCGGCAGAGTGGCGGTTCCACTCTTTGAACAGTTGGCGCAAAACATGCAGATGCTGAGCGGCCCGCACGCGCGCTCGCTCATCAAATCAGCACTAGATATTCTGATGACGGTTCTCTCCGCCGAAACTCGCGACAATTCCGAGAATCCTAAAAACAACGTTATTTTTCATCAGGCAGTCTCATACATCGATTCGCATTTGGCGCAGGAGCACTTAGCGCCCCAAGAAGTTGCTAACGCCCTCTTTATCTCGTTGCGACAGCTTCACACGCGGTTTTCTGAACGGGATCTCACGGTTGCCTCTTTCATCAAGCAACGGCGTCTGAACGCCATCAAGCACGATCTCGCAAACCCCATTCTTGCCCACGAATCAATTCACACCATCAGCGCAAGATACGGTCTGCACGACGCAGCCTATGTGAGTAAGGCTTTCAAGCAGGAATTTGGCGAATCGCCCACCGCTTTTCGTAAGCGATTTCTCTAAGCTTCGCCCAGCAATTCCAAGCACACAAAACGGGTGGTGAGTTCATATATACGAACTCACCACCCGTTTTCTCAGGCTCTATTGCATCTTTTTATTGATCGGGTGCGCTGAATACCCCGTCAAAGTAGTGGCAGATACCCTCAAAATCATTCAAGGGTAGCACCGCTGCAACGTACTGGTCGGGGCGCACAATCACCACTGCACCATCGCGAGAAATGCCGCGGGCATCAAAAATATCTCCTGCTACGGCGTCGTTGGAGTAAATCTTCTCCCAATAATCCAAGCCGAGTTCGCCCACCTCGGGGCGGAACATTGCAGGAACCTCGGGGCAGGTGAAGCTGGTATAGGGCTGCTGATAAATCACGTTGGGCTCAATCATTGAGCTGATGTCATCACCCTCACGGCGGAATTTGACGAACGGTGAACGCGAATCGCTCGCCAGTTTCTCTGCCAGCTCATCCACCGCAGAATGCTCGGTGACGGGCGCGCCGTCAGCAAAAACATAGAGACGGAAACGACCGTCCGCTTTGTGCTCGTGGCCCAGGTGACGATCGAACGCGTCCAGACGGCGCTTGACCTCTGCCGAACGGAACCGCTTACCCACAGGGTAGCCGGTTGCCAAGTCCTGATGATCGGTAGTTCCGGTGAGCATGGAGGGCTTGTACTCGGTCATGAAACCGGCAGGGAATTCTGCGGTCTTCACATAGAAATCTTCAAGATATGAAGGGTCTGGCAACTGATCCGATGGGGTTGCCATCAAGGTGGACCATTCCTTATCGAAATCAATCAGGTTCTTGGCGATTTCCTGACGCTCTTCGGAATACGTATCGAGTAGCTGGTAGGGAGAGCGGCCCGAGAGCACCTGACCCAACTTCCACGCAATATTCCAGCCGTCCTGCATGGAGACGTTCATACCCTGTCCCGCTTTAGCGGAGTGAGTATGGCATGCATCGCCGGTAATAAAGACGCGCGGGCAACGCTCACCGCGTTCTTCGGAGCTGATGTTATCGAAATCGTCAGTGAGGCGGTGGCCAACCTCGTACACCGAATGCCAGACCACTTCTTTCACATCGAGTGAGTAAGGGGTCAAAATGGCGTTGGCGCGATCAATGATTTCTTCAATCGTGGTGTCGCGAACCTTGTGGTTGTCATCGGCAGGAACCTCGCCCAAATCCACATACATACGCACCAAATGTCCGCCCTCACGGGGAATATGCAAAATCGAACCGTGCTTGGAACTAATGGCGCACTTGGTGTGCATGTCAGGAAAATCGGTGTTCGCCAGAACGTCCATCACACCCCACGCGTGATTCGACGCGTCGCCCTTGAGTGAGCGACCGATCGATTTACGCACCGCGCTGCGCGCGCCGTCGCAACCCACCACGTATTTAGCGCTGACGGTGCGTTCTTCGCCATCGCGCTCGCCGCCCACGTAGCGAACCTGAACTTTGACGGGGTATTCTTGCCCCTCTTCAACGGTGAGTCCTACGAACTCAATGCCGTAATCGGGTGCGATACGGGCAGGGGAGCGCTCAGCAAATTCTCTAAAGTAATCGAGCACACGAGCCTGGTTCACAATCAGGTGCGGGAACTCCGAAATGTCGTTGGGATCATCGGGGGTTCGGGCGGTACGGATGATGTGTTCGGGGTTTTCTGGATCAACCTTCCAAAAACACATTTCGGTGATGTGGTAAGCCTCGCGGATGATTTCGTCGGCGAATTCAAAAGCCTGAAAAGTCTCTACCGAACGTGCCTGAATGCCGTCAGCCTGTCCCAGCGGAAGGCGTCCTTCGCGGCGTTCAATCATGCGGGTGTTGACCTGCGGGTACTGAGAGAGCTGGGCGGCTGCAATCATGCCGGCTGGGCCAGAACCAACGATGAGCACGTCCATGGTCTCAGGTAGTTCGGTGGGGCGATCTTCGCCGTATCCGGCGGGAAATTCTACGCGCGGGTCGATGGAAACATATCCGTTGTGATGGAAATGCACGATTACTCCTTTGAGTGATATTTAGATTTCGCCAGTGAAATCAATCAGAAAACAGCCGCAATGGGCTGATGAATTAGTGATGAGTTTTGATATGTGGGTTATGGTCTGAGTGAAAAATGAAGGGTGACTGAGCTTGGGTTTCTTCGTGGGCAAGACCCAGTGGAATGCCGGTGCGATCACGCAGAAGCAGAACTGCTACCAGCCCCACCGCCGTCATTCCCAGCAAATAGTAGGTGATTGATGAGGTTGATCCACTCGCTTGCAAAAGTGCTTGGGCGATGGTGGGTGCAAAAGCGCCGCCCAAAATGGAACCGATAGCGTAAGTAATAGATACGCCCGAGAAACGAATGGATGCGGGATACAACTCGGTATAAAACGCTGATTGCTGCCCGTAGGTGAATCCCAATCCGACGCAGAGAATTGCAAGTGCCAAGAAAATGGGGCCAATTTCTGCTTTATTGACCAGTGGGAACAAGGTAAGAACGCCTACGCCTTGGAGTATCCAGCCCCCGATGTAGGTGTTGCGGCGTCCAATTTTGTCGGAGACAATGCCTGCCAACAAGGTGCAGATGAGCCAGACGACGGCGGAACCGGTAACTGCCCACAGAATGGGGCCACGCTCTAACCCGATAGGTCCCTGCGGGTTGGTGGTGTAGCTCTGAATAAATCCTCCGGTAGTCATATAGCCCACGGCGCCGTTGCCAGCAAATACGAGGGCTGCCACGATCACCAACAAACCGTGTTTTTTGAAGAGCACGGCAATAGGAGCTTTGGTGTGTTCTGCACGGTTCTCGATCTGAGCAAAGACGGGCGATTCCTCAACGCCGTGGCGAATAAAGTAGCCCACCACAATCAAGATGACGGAGAGAAGAAATGGAACGCGCCAGCCCCACTGCATAAATGCTTCACCCGGTGCAATCGACGTCATAATTGCCAAGACGCCGTTGGCGAGCAAAAGTCCAAGCGGTACGCCAATTTGCGGGGATGCGCCGTACATGCCGCGTCGGTCAACGGGGGAGTGCTCCACTGACATCAGTGCTGCACCGCCCCATTCGCCGCCGGCTGAGATTCCCTGCAAGATGCGTAAGAGCACCAGCAAGATAGGTGCCCAAATTCCGGCGGTGTGATAGGTGGGCAATAGACCAATCAACGCGGTGGCAAGCCCCATGGTGATGAGGGTGACCATCAAGATGACTTTGCGGCCAAATTTGTCGCCGAAATGGCCAGCGAGGAATGCGCCCAGGGGTCGGAAGAGAAAGCTGAGCCCGACTGTTGCAAAGGCAAGGAGGGTGGCTGATTGTGGTCCGAGGGGCTCGAAAAAGAGAGTCTTAAAAACGAGCCCTGCAGCGGATGCGTAGAGAAAGAAGTCGTACCACTCAATGCTGGTACCGATAACGGTGCCAGCGATAACTCGTCGCTGTTCTTTCCGTTGAGCTACGGTGCGTAGGGCCGCCGTAGTGGTGGTTGGGTCGTGATATTCGGCCACCATACCTCCTTGTATTTGGGGCTGAAACGCTGAATCATTATGTGATGTGCGCTACTTGCTAACCTTGATTGAATAATATACGATTTCAAATAAGATTCCAAGAGATTTGATGACGAGGCTCACAAAATGGTTGAAATCAATCAGCAAAATTTTCTACAGGAAACAGGCAAAATCATTGCTGTGCACGTGGCATATGAATCACGCGCAGCTCAGCGCGGCCGCCGTCCGGCACAGCCTTCGTATTTCTTCAAACCCACCAGTTCGCTCTCTTTCTCAGGTGATCAGGTCGAGCGCCCCGAGGGCACTGAGCTCATGGCTTTTGAGGGCGAAATTGCCCTGATCATGGGTAAGCAGGCTCGCAGAGTGTCGCTAGAAGACGCCTGGAACTACGTTGGCTACGTCACCGCATCCAACGATTTGGGTATCTATGACTACCGTGCGGCAGATAAGGGCTCGAACGTGCGCTCTAAGGGGCGTGACGGCTATACCCCTATCGGACCAGAACTTATCGATGCCTCGCAGGTGAAGCCAAATCAATTGCGCGTTCGCACCTGGGTCAACGGCGATTTGCGCCAAGAAGACACCACTGCGGATGAGCACATGATTTTTCCCCTGGCTCAGTTCGTGGCAGATTTATCGCAACACATGACTCTTGAGCCTGGCGATATTATTTTGACCGGCACCCCAGCGAAATCTTCGGTGATTCAGCCTGGCGATACCGTAGAGATTGAAGTAGATGCACCGCAATCCACTGATCAGCTAACAAGCGGAAAATTGCAAACCCGCATTGTGGCAGGCGAGGGCAACTTTAACTCACAGCTTGGCACCCTACCTTCAACCAATGAAACCCAAATTGAAGAAGCCTGGGGATCACGCGAAGAAGCAGGGCTACCCGCACAACCTGCTCTCACCGATGAGTTACGAAAGCTCCTGCAAGAAATTCCTACCGCCGGTCTTTCAGCCCAGCTACGCCAGCGCGGCCTTAATAACGTCGTCATTGAAGGCGTGTACCCACAGACTCCTGGCACCAAGATTGTAGGAACCGCCAAGACGCTGCGTTTTGTGCCCAACCGCGAAGACCTTTTCAAGAAGCACGGTGGCGGTTTCAATGCACAAAAACAGTGCTTTGACGCCGTGACCGAGGGCGAAGTCATTGTGATTGAAGCTCGCGGTGAACCAGGTTCAGGCACCTTGGGCGACATCCTCGCCCTTCGTGCACAGCACAACGGTGCCGTGGGCGTGGTAACCGACGGAGGCGTGCGCGATTTCGCAGCCGTCAAAGAAATCGGCTTGCCAGTATTCACCCAGGGAGCACATCCTGCAGTTCTTGGTCGCAAGCATGTGCCGTGGGAATACGACGTTGCTATTGCCTGCGGTAACGCAACCGTGCTTCCCGGCGATGTGATTGTGGGAGACGACGACGGCGTCATCGTAATTCCGCTAGAACTCGCCGACGAAGTGGCTCACGCCGCTGCGGCAAAAGAGCACGAAGACGCCTGGGTTGCAGAACGAGTGGCCGAAGGAAACCCTGTTGATGGTCTGTTTCCACCTGTTGGAAAATGGAAAGAAAAATATCAGCAGTGGCTTCAAGAAAACCCGGTCAACTAGCTGAT
>JAUMUA010000019.1 GCA_030530925.1 Rothia sp. (in: high G+C Gram-positive bacteria)
TCTAGGTGAGTTTGTGTTGTTTGCGTCCACTGTATGGTTTTGGAATAACAAAACATCAATTTGTTCTAACGAACAAATTAGGTAACGATTGGAGACCCCTTACGGGGTCTTTTTTCGTTTAAGCATCTTTTTACTAATATCCCTGTGGCGAGCGTAAACGTGACTCTGCCAGGTAAAGTAAAAGCATGGATAACCTCTTCTCGCATGCAACCCCACCGGTAGAAAAAACAGCACAAGAAGAGGAAGAACTACAAGCAGTTTACGTCCACCTAGAGCTTCCTCTAGCTGAAGCGTGGGTAGCTTTCACTGAGTACACCCATTTGTGGTGGCCCACCGAACTCAAGAGAACACCCGAAAGCTACATAGAGTTCGGTGAGCAACTACTGATAGAAGAGGACGAAGAAGGCAAACAACTCATACTGGGAGAAACCCAATATCTCATCCCAGAAGACGTCATTGCTGTTCATCCCCGCGCATCTGAATTCAACGATGTATTCCAAGACGGAATGAGCTTGGTCTTTGATGAGGAAACAGCCAGCTCATCACTTGTTGAAATAAGCTCAGGAATAGTAAAACCTAAAGATCTCGAGGACTCCGAGATAGGAATCAGCACCCATCAACTTGCTATAGCACAGCAAGTTCTAGGCGGCTTTGCTCGCTTTATGAAAGCTGAACTAACGGTCGAAAACATTTCTTCGACGTCATAAAAATGGCACGAAGCCTTGTAAGACGCCGTGCCATAGGACTGAGGACCTTTAGAACAACCCTCGTAGGCGCTGTGCAAGTTGCTCGGGCGTCTCAACACCTTCTTTTCCGGTTGAAGATGCTAAAAATTTCACTCGCATGCGGCTCACTGCCCTACACTTCGGGATGGGAGCCATAGACCACTGCGCGCGAAACTCTGCGTCGTCCTCTAAGAACCGAGAAAGCAACACACAAATCTGCTGATGGAGCTCGCCTAGCTCGAGCTGTTCGGCGTCCGTCATTCCCACTAAATTACGCCGAGGTGCCTTAGGAAGAACCACGACGTGTACAGGAGAAAGGGCAGCGTAAGGAACAAAAGCTACCCAGTGAGCAGTATTGAGAAGTACTCGGGTTTGATCTACAAGTTCGGATACCAATACATCGGCAAGTAAATCAGCGGTACGACGTCGTGCCCACCGTTCCGCCTGAAAATTTATGGTTTCGGGGAGGTGGGTAGGGGCAGAGAATCCACTGATAAGGGCGTTAGCCCCGCCTGTTGTGTGATGTTCTTCGATGAGTAACTCTGCAATATTTGGTTGCGGAACCAGCTCTTCAAAGCGGTGGATGTACTGCTCAAAGAGAATCTGAGCGGAACGAACTACTGAGGCAGGCGCGGTAGATATTCTCTCTTGATGTACTGCAGACTGCAAATTGTGCCCAGGGGCGTCCTGAAGATGCTTCAAAGGATCTTCAACAGTGGAGAGCGAGGAGAAACTCTGTTGCTCGATGGCAAGCGGCTCAGCATTAGAAACAAGCGCATGAAGGCGTGACGTAAGGCGTACAGGGTGAGTTGCGCGAATGCTGACGAGCTCACCGGTGAACGGATTGCGACGCACGTCGAAGTTCTCGTGAGAGGGGTGAGCTAACGTTGCGCTCTTAGTATGAGGTTCTAACTGTAAAGTCATGATGCCACTACCACCTGTTCCACAAGTTCTTTAAGCTGATGTACTGCCTCCTGCGGCATCTCTGAATCGACGATAACGACATCGACCTGATCCCACTGCGCGAAAGTGCTTAGCGCGGTAACGCCCCACTTAGAGTGGTCAAAAGCAACAATCACGCGACTTGCCGAGTTAATCATCTCTCGTAGAGTCTCAGCTTCTTCTACAGAAGGCGTTGTGAGGCCGGTACGAGAATCAGCGGCATGAACGCTGGTAAAGAGAGTATCGAAATGTAGTCTTTGCAAGCTTGCTAACGCGAGTGGGCCGATAAGAGCCTCGGTAGCTGTGCGCTTACCGCCGGTGACAAAGAGCTCTATATTCTCAGAATTTCTCAACTCATCGGCAACCCGGGTGGAGTTCGTAATCACCGTCAAATTTCGACGGGCGGCAGCTTGCGCCGCGATTGCCGCGCACGTCGTACCGGCTGAGAAGGCGATAGATTCCCCGTCGTGAATAAAATCGGAGGCGGCTTGAGCGAGGGCTTCTTTAGCGGTGCGGTTGGTGTTGAATTTAGTATCGAAGGTTGGGTTGTTCGTTGAGTGTACAGAACGCGCCCCGCCGTGAACTTTGGCAATGAGGCCGCGTTCTGCAAGGTCGTTGAGATCTCGCCGGATGGTAATAGGGGAGACCCCGAATTTTTCAATGAGATCAGCGGTAGAAATTGTGCCGCGTTGATTGACCTCGGCGGTGATGAGGTTTTGTCGCTCGTCGGCTAGCACCTAAATGATCCTTTGTGATAATCAATGATTGAAACTGATTAATATAATACACAAATAATCAAATATGGTCACTATGTTTCTTAAAATGATCATCGCAGGGGGGCTAACCGCACATCACCTGAAATGCCAAGAAGAACATGAGGGCTGCAATGACGGCGT
Organism: Rothia sp. (in: high G+C Gram-positive bacteria); assembly: GCA_030530925.1. Lineage (GTDB taxonomy): Bacteria > Actinomycetota > Actinomycetes > Actinomycetales > Micrococcaceae > Rothia. The sequence goes on from JAUMUA010000019.1 coordinate 2,564, forward strand.
CAAGAATTCGCCAGGCGCCAGGTTTGGCAAAAAGTGGGCGCAAAAACCGCGAACCATAGCCCAGGGCAGTGAACCACAAAACGGAACCCGAAATGGTGCCCAGGTAGAACCACCAGCGGCCAGTGCTGCCGTGGGTGTTGGCCAAAGAGCCTAGGAGAACGAAAGTATCAAGATAGACGTGCGGGTTGAGATAAGTAATAGCAAAGGTGAGAGCTAGAGCTTTGCCGAGGCTCTGTGGACCCTGCTCGGTGGGGTCTACGGTGAGCTTTGAGGGTTTGAGAGCGCGTTTTGCCGCCGAAAACCCATACCAAATAAGGAATGCACCACCGAACCAGCGCAGTGCTTCCAAAACCCAGTCGAAGCCTTCAGCTAATTTGCCTACAGACCAGATGCCCGCGCCAATCAAAAGTACGTCACCGAAAATGCAGAAAAGCACGATAGGGGTAACGTATTTGCCAATGATTCCCTGGCGAAGAATGAAAGCGTTTTGAGCGCCAATAGCCACAATAAGCGAGAGCCCAGCGCCAAGTCCCATAAGAATGGTGGGGAGGTTTTCGATGAAGTTCATACATAAAAGAGTAGAGACTTTCCATCCATAAAACCATCTAATGATTCTAAGTAAGCATAAGATAATCTTATGAGATTTACTGCTGAACAACTCCGCACTTTCGTGCTTGTAATTGAACACGGCACTTTTGACGCCGCCGCCGACCTTCTCATGGTGAGCGCTTCCGCTATCTCCCAACGCATTAAAGCGATGGAGCAAACCGCTGGCCGTGTGCTTATTAAGCGGACAAACCCGGTGGCGCCCACTGAAATTGGCGAAATCGTACTGCGCACTGCGCGTCAAAGTGAGTACCTCAGCAGTGAGCTCGAACGAGAGCTTGGCGGCGGGGGCGGGGAGCGCACCATAGCCATTGCGGTCAACGCTGACTCGCTCTCCACATGGTTGCTTTCTGCGGTGGGTAAACTAGCGCAAGAAGATCGCATTTTTTGCGACCTGCGACGCGAGGGTGAACAGTATTCTTCGGCGCTCTTGCGTTCAGGGGAGGCCATGGCAGCCATTACCTCTGACCCTGAAATCATCCCCGGTTGTTCCGTAGAACGTCTGGGGGATGTGCGGTACTGGGTGGCGGCGTCGTCTGAATTTGTGCGCCGTCATTTTTCAAAGTGGCCCCATGAAATTACGGTGGAGGAGCTCAATGCGGCACCCACAATTGAGTATGACCACAAGGATGTGGGGCAGAAGTCATCGCGCGCATTGATTCTGAATAACTTTGGGCTGGAGGAGAGAGCGGAGGGAGAATCACCGAGCGTGTATGTCCCATCTTCCCCCGATTATGCGCGAGCTATCTATGAGGGGATTGGGTGGGGGATTTTGCCCACAGCTCAGTGCGTTTCACAGCTAGAAAGTGGTGAATTGGTGTTGCTCGCTACGGATCCGCTGGATGCTCCCCTATATTGGCAGCGGTGGAAAATTTCTTCTGAGGTGCTCGATGTGGTAACCCGACGAGTGTATGAAGCTGCAGAAAATCTCTCATAAAGCCCTAAAATTAGGGGAAAATAAGTTGTTTTGTAAAATTTCTTAATCTTCTACGAATACTCCTTGTATAAACAATACTTTACAAGTAAAGTAATTTTCGAAAGCGAAGAAAATACTTCAGCAAATTTCTTGGAAGGAAAATTATCATGGCAGCGGAACTTACCCCCGGCGTTTGGACTCTCGATGCAGCTCATACCGAAATCGGTTTCTCGGTACGTCACGCGGCTGTTTCAAAAACCCGCGGTCGTTTTGAAGAAGCAGAATCAACCGTAACCATCGCAGAAAATGTTGCAGATTCTGTGGTTGAAGCATCCATCAAGATTGACTCACTCGGCACCCGCAATGCGGATCGCGATGGCCACTTGAAGTCTGCGGATTTCTTTGACGCTGAGCAGTACCCCACCATGGAATTCAAGTCCACCTCGTTCGAGATTGATGGCGAAGATCTTACCGTGAAGGGTGATTTGACCATTAAGGGTGAGACTCGCTCGGTAGAACTTACCGGTGAATTTGGTGGCGTAGCAACCGATCCCTTTGGTGCAACCCGTTTTGGTGTGTCCGTTTCAACCCAGATTTCACGTAAAGAATTTGGCATCACCTGGAACGCTGCCCTCGAAACCGGTGGCGTATTGGTGGGGGACAAGGTCACCATTGCCATCGATGCTGAATATGTAGCTCCTCAGGCGTAAGTGCTGATTAGTTTTTAGGGAACTTTAGAAATGCCCACCTTGATGGTGGGCATTTTTTATTTAAGGCGAAATTTTGGTGGGTGCGGTTCTTGGGCATGAAACGTGGTCGTCTATATAGACAGTCTAACTACTTAATGTAACTATATAGATATGACCAGCTCGAACGACTATCCCGCCGAATGGTTGCGAGGAATCCTAGGGCCGTGCGTCCTGCAACTACTCGGTGCGGGGCCAGCCTACGGCTACGCGCTCATCGGCGCCCTTAAAGACGCCGGATTAGGGGAAATCAAGGGCGGAACCCTTTACCCGCTGCTCACCAGGTACGAAAAACAAGGCCTCGTGAAAACTGAATGGCGAGCCGGCGACGGCGGACCGGGGCGAAAATATTTTGCTCTCACCCAGGAGGGGCGCGCAGAACTGAAAAAAATATCAGCCCAATGGGAGTACTTCTCAGGCTCCGTCAACGCAATATTCAAAGAAACTCACGACTAAGGATCGATTCATGGACGATATGAAAACGTGGAGCAAAACCCACAAAAAATGGGTGGATGCCTTTGTGATTGAACTTCGTTTGCAGGACGCCTCGGGGGTAGCCATCGGCGATGAACTCGCCACGGTATATAGCCACTGCCAAGATACCGGCGAAACCCCTGAGCAAGCCTTCGGTGCGTCCAAGGAGTATGCGCGCTCGCTAGGGTATCGCTCTCATGCAAAACGCGGCGAGAATCTAGAAATTATAGTGCCCATGATGTGCCAGATCTTTGCGCTCTTTGTGTTCACCTATTCCATGCGCGCCATTGCGAACGACCATAATTTCATGCTCAACGGTGTGGTACTTGGGTGCTGGCTAGGCTCTTTGCTGGTTATATTTGCTCTGGTTTTTGGTGCCAAACTTCGTACGCTTGTTGAAAAGCCCTGGGTGCTTATCGCGGGTTCCATTCTTGCAGCAGGACTAGGAGTTGCAGGAGCTTTAGCTTCGCAACAAGATCTACCGCTGATCGTCAATACCCCCGCACTGCCGGTGGCAGTGGGTGGCGGCGTCCTGCTGTTAGCGGCTACCGTTTGGGCGGTGCGAACTAATCTGAAAGCTGCTCAGGACGACGACGCTTTAGTGGGCCCGCTAGATTCAGCGGAAGAAAAGGCGCGTGCGGAAAAATCTAGCCGCATGATGCTGGTGATTCCAGCTCTTCTGATTCCCGCTTATGCGGTGATTGATACAGTAGTCTCCTTCTGGAGTGCCTAACTGAAGTTGGGGTGGTGGAGGTTATGGAGCGATATAAACTTCAGCTGTATTCTTAACCCTACTTTTACTCATCAACTTTGTGATGGTGTAGGCAGTTGCAGGACTCGTGGTTTTTTATTTCCGCTACCGCAAGACTTGGCGTTCACCGCACTTGTTGTATTACTTGCACCGTGTATCGACTACGTGGTGGTCTTCTGCGCGCTGGCTGGTGGTGATTCTCTTTCACTTCTGTGTGCGTAAAAATTAACACTGAACAGCGTTCCTAATTGCTCTGCCAATACGCCGCGCACTTTTGGCGATCAGGCTGAGCCTGAATCATGGTTTTATTGTTATGGGCCGCAGCATTTGTCTCGCTCATGCTCTTAACTTCTTGCGGGGCAGATTCCACCAACCGGGTAAACCATGCAAGATATGCTTCACCTGCGCCCATCGCTTTGACCTCGTTAACGGTGGGTAAAACTTCACCGCCACACAAAATATCGCCAAACTTGAGGTACGGATCTTCAGGATCTTTATTCTGAGCCTTCAGCTTTTCAGCACGTTCCTCATCTGCCTGCTGTAGCTCCTGGGCAGATGTTTGCAGGGTGGCGTTATTCTGCCCCGTTGCGGTGAGATTGAGGACGTCGCCCGTGGTGCTCGTTGTAGATTCTGCAGTTTTCGCTGGAGTAGAAGATGGCGCTGAACTGCTTGTTTTTGCTTCGGTAGCAGAACCTGTCGGCTCGCTACTCTTCTCCACCGAAGACGCGCACCCTGTTAGCGAACCCATAGCGAGGGGTAATAAGGTTGCCATAGCCAACAATCGCGGTGTGCGCACAGAAAAACGCATCATGTCTCCTAAAATAAAGCTTCAACTAGTTGAAATAACACTGAGTGAAACAGTGCCAGGAAACATCATGCGCTAATCAATAGCAAAAAAGAACAACCCCTAAGTGGCTAGTTAGCCCCACGCCTTCAACACATTTGAGCGGTATGCCTTGACAACAATCTGCAAACGATCGCGAGCATCAACCTTAGCGGCAATATGAGCCACATGCGTTTTGACGGTAGGTTCCGAGAGAAAAAGCTCCGCGGCGATTTCGCGATTCGAATACCCATCACAAAGCAACCGCACCACGTCGCGTTCACGGGAGGTCAGTTGCTCCCAATCGTAAGAATCTTCGGGGGACATACTTTGCTGAGCGGTCTCACCCGCTAAATTGTCAACAAGCATCTTAGCGATAGAAGGGGACATCACCGAGTTGCCCTCATACACCGATCGGACGGCGCTAATAATGTCTTCGGGTTCAGAATCCTTGACCACATAACCACTAGCTCCAGCTTTAAGCGCAGGGATCACGTAATCTTCAGAGTGAAAAGTAGTGACTGCCAAAATTTTAGTGTGGGGAAGAATTGAGGTAATTTTTTCAGTTGCATCAATTCCGTTAAGAATAGGCATCTGCAAATCCATGAGAATAACATCAGGCTTAAGTTCAGAAGCCATATTAATAGCCTCTGACCCGTTGGTGGCCTGACCAACTACCGTCATATCGCTTTCAAAGTTCACAAATGACGCCATGGCTTGGCGCATCAGCGTTTGATCATCTACTACAAGTATTTTCAAAGAATCCATTACCCCTAATTTTAGCCAATAATTATACTTAAGTAGCAGTGATGAGGGAAAAGAGTTGAAATAAATCCAACTAAAGCGGGTTCACCCAACCTAAAAAACATGCAATTCTTATAAAGTGAGGAGCAATAATCGCAGGATGAGCATATTCGACATCATCCGCAACATACGATTCACGCCCCCATCGCGTTGGATGGCAGGCGTTTTATTGTTGATTACATGCGCCTTCTTTATTCTCGATATCTTATATTTTCGGGAAGGGGTAACCGGCGGGATACCTGCGATTCTTCTGGTTATTATTCCTGCATCGTATATGCTCTCAGCAATTCTGCTTTTGCTGAAGAAACCCTACGCCGTGGTCTTTATTTGGATTTGTATGATAGCGGCGTACTTCAATCCGCTAGGCGATGAATACTGGTACGTCGTCATTCTTTTTTCGATAGCGCTTCACATGTATACTATGTGCTCGGTATTTTGGGTCCCGACTTTTGTGCTGTTCCTGGTGTATTTCATTTTTCAATTTGCAGATGATTTCTTTTTCCAACCTAACGAAATTTCATCTGATGCCAACCCCTCTGCACGCTTAATAACCATTATTTCGGTTTTTTCATTTGTAATAATTCCCGTACTTTTACGTATTCAAAATGAGCGTACCAGTGTACAAAAAGTTCAATACGAACAGCATATTGAAGCTGTGTATTATGCATCTAACGAGCAGAGAAAAGAATTAGCACGAGAACTACATGATGTAGTAGCTCATGAACTCACCATTATTGCGATGCAATCGCGCACCGCCAAGTTCTCTGACGAAGCCGTTAAAAACGATATTCTGGCAATTATTGGCGATCAGTCCCGCAACGCACTGCAAGAATTACGCCGTCTACTTGCTGTGATGCGAGTAGAAAAAGACAGTAAAATGTTAGCGTCTGAACATCAAGCAATGAGCGCTGATTTGCTGAGGGTTATTGAACGGCAAAGCAAACAGCTCGAAAACTTAGGGTATAAAGTTACGCACCAGGTCACCGGAAATTTTGATATGGTGCCCAAGAGTTTTGTGCCTACAATCTCCCGAGTCATTGCTGAATCGGTGACGAACGCTATCAAGCACGGGCGAATCGGGGGACAAGTTGAGCTGTCTCTTGCCGCGCAAAAAGACTCACTCGACTACACCCTGGTTAACGATTTAGGCAGGGGAAGAGAAAGCATGCAGTTTCCCACCTCAGGCTACGGTTTAAGAGGCCTTAGTGAGCGCGTGCTACCACTAGGCGGAACTCTGCTCAGCGAAGAAGTAGAGGGCAACCGCTGGAAAACCTTTGTTAGCCTTCCCTACGACACCTAAGCTTGCCAAACCTAAGCTAAGGGCGTCTATGCGAAGTGTTGCCACACAAAATAAACAATCGCAGCCAGTATAAAACCGATGAGCGCCCAACGGCGTAGCTTGGTTTCTAAAATAGCTGCTTTGATATCCTCGCGCTCTTCACGAGACTCCGTAGGATCCACCGGAGCAAGATTTTTAGGGTTCGTTACCTCAGGCTTAGAGTCGTCATGTGGCTGATGAGAAGAAGAAGTCACCGTGATCGCCTAACGCCAGCGAGTCATCATAATCAAACCGGACATCATCAAACCCACACCAATCACAATGTTCCACACCGAAAGATCGGGAAGAGGGTAGCGGTTCTCGGTGATGTAGAAAGTCATGATCCACAAAATACCCAGGATCACCAGCGAGAACATAATGACGCGGTACCACAGGGGAGTAGGGGAGGCGAACTCGTCAATCGTCATCTCTTTGGCAGCGCGGCGCAAAGCGATGTCATCTGCATCTTCCTCACGAGCTGCAGTAGCCTCAGAAGCACGAACAGATTTCTTTTTCGCTGACTCAGTCACGGTTCCTCCACGCGCTCAATAGAGCGCAAATCATGTACGGTATAACCAATAAAATAAAGAATTACTGCTGTAAATCTTATCCTCTCATTTGCACGAAGACCTAACAACTAACCCCCGCGTGCAGTCCCAAAGGAATTCAATGGCTCACAAACACGCCTCGCCCACTCAGCGCACCGCGCCCAGCGTACGCACCCCCAACCCCCCAAAACGTTCCCACGGCGTCCTATCTTGGGTGCTACAAATCTTTGGCGAACTAGCAATTACGGTTGGGCTCGTTTTGCTTCTCTTTGTGGCGTGGCAACTCTGGTGGACCAACCTTGAGGCAGATTCAACCCAACAGCACGCGGTGGACTCGCTATCTCAAGAATTCAAGGCTCAAGCGCAAAAAGAAAAAGATTCAGACACCAAAACAAGCGGAAATTCTGCTGATAAAACAGCGAAAAACTGGGACCCCAACAACCCGCCAGCCATTGACGAACCCGCCTACGGTCAAGCTTTCGGAATCGCCTATATTCCCCGCTTTGGTGCAACATATCAGCGTCCTATCGCTGAAGGTACCGGCACCGACGTCCTCGATACCCTAGGACTTGGACACTACGAAAAAACCGCCATGCCCGGCCAAATTGGAAACTTTGCCCTTGCCGGGCACCGGCAAACCAACGGCGCCGTGCTAGATGCCATCGAAGAAATCCAAAACGGCGACCACATCTATGTGCAAACAGCACAGGGGTACTACACCTACACCGTGTACGAAACAAAAATCGTGCTTCCCACTGACGTGGATGTTATAGCCCCCAACCCGGCAAATCCCAGCGCAAAACCCACCGAACGGTTGCTCACCCTCACCACCTGCCACCCGCGCTACGGCGACAAACAACGGTACATAGTGCACGCAAAAATGGAATCCTGGCAGCCACTAAGCGCAGGAGCACCCGAAGAAATCAATACAGCAGTTGGCGAATAGCCACCACGGCATAAGAGTAAGGTAAAACCATGTACGGATGGATTTTCAGGCACCTTCCCGGCCCCCTATGGCTACGCATTCTGATCGCGCTCGCCCTGATCTTGCTGGTGGTCTGGTGCCTCATGCAATACGTGTTTCCCGCATTCGTGGAATACAGCCCGTTCTATCGCGATGTCACCGTGAACCATTAACAACACCTCAGCCACAGATTCGCCCCTGACACTCAAAGGAAAACCATGACCAGAATTCTTGTCATCGACAATTACGATAGCTTTGTCTTCACCCTCGTGGGCTACCTCGAGCAACTAGGGGCAACTATCACCGTCATTCGCAACGATGACGTACCGGCAGAACGCGCCATAGAGCTAGCCCAAGAACACGATGGTGTGCTGATCTCGCCCGGCCCCGGCGCACCTGCCGAGGCGGGCGTCATTATTGACGTGATCAAGTGGGCGGCAGAGGCAAAGAAACCCCTGCTGGGGGTATGCCTGGGCCACCAAGCGATCGCCGAAGCATTCGGCGGAACCGTGACCCACGCGCCCGAGCTCATGCACGGCAAAACCTCGCAATTAGTTCACCGCAATGAGTCAGTCTTCAAAGACGTGCCCAGCCCCTTTACCGCAACCCGCTACCACTCGCTCGCCGTCGTGCCAGAGACCATGCCCGCCGAACTCACCGTTACCGCGAACACCGAGAACGGCATCATCATGGGCCTTGCCCACCGCACCGCACCCATGCACGGCGTGCAATTCCACCCCGAATCGGTACTCACCGAAGGCGGATACCTGATGCTAGGCAACTGGCTAGAAAGCCTGGGCGCCCAGGGAACTGCCGAGCGAGCAAAACACCTTTCGCCGCTGATCGGCTAAACCCCTCGCTTAGCCGGCGGCGCATACACTAAAGGGCGGGTTCTTCTCACAAGAAGAACCCGCCCTTTTGCGCTATCAATTAGTTATTGTTCTTTCGTGAAGCGCTCGCTGATGGAGTTGCCGCTGCAGTGCTAGCCTGTGCAGACGCTTTGGCGCTCGCACTAGCGCTCGCAGATGGTCCGGCGTCACCAGCAGGAGTCATATCTTCATTTGAACTGTTATTCGCTGCCGCAGTGGAATTTGACGACGGCGCCGAGCTAGCAGAGGGAGCTACTGTGGGGGTGGGTGATTGTGCAACCTGGATAGTAACCGTTCCGCCCTGCTCAATAGAAGACCCAGCAGATGCGCTCTGCGAAACCACTGTGCCAGCAGGTGCAGAAGAGGTCTGCGTGGTCTCAATATTGGTATTGAGCATGACCTCTGGGGCAGAAAGTGCGCTAATCGCTTGATCGCGAGTCATCCCGGTAACGTTAGGAACAGTTACCTTGCCGTTGGAAAGAATGATGTCGATGGTTGAACCTGCATCAGTTTTCTCACCAGACTTGGGGTTAGTATCAACCACCATGCCCGCCGGAATAGTTGCGCTGTTGACGGTTGAGGTGCGTCCCGCTTTGAATCCAGCTTCTTCAAGAGCTGAACGTACATAAGCCTCTGACTGGCCGCTCAAGTTATTAGGAAGCGAAACCTTAGATGGACCCTTAGAGACGGTAAGAGTAACTTCTGAACCCTCTTCTAGCTCGGTTCCCATCACAGGTGAAGACTTGATAACCGTGTCTTTCGCGATCTTATCTGAGTACTCTTCTTCCCATTTCACCGCAAGGTTATCGTTATGCAGAGTGTTCTCGGCATCGGTCTTAGACATTCCCTGAAGAGCGGGGAGGGCGTGCGTGGGCACCTTGTTGAGTTCGTTCTGGTAGTAAAGCACAGACCCAATAGAGAAGAGCGCCAGGGTAGCAATAACCATGCCGGTTAGCACGCGTATCCATGCCTGACGACGTCGTTTCTTTTGCGCGAGAGCCTCGTTGCGCTGGTATTCGTACAGCTCTTCTTCGCTGTACTCAGACTGCGCGTTATCGAACCAGCCACCCAAGCCCGCTTCTTCAACAGGTGGGGTAGGTTCAGTTTCGTGAGCCAGCGCGTAGCTACCGCCAGCAATGCCAGCGCCAGCCACACCCGTTACCGCAGCCGCGCTAAGCGCGGTGGTGGGCTGAGTGTCGTCATTCTGGTACGTTGCCGGCATGTGGTGCTCGGCGTCAAGAAGTGCAGAGCGGAACTCTGCGGGGGAAGCAAAACGCTCGGTGGGTGCCTTTGAAAGCGCGGTGAGAATTGCGCTATCGATCCCAGCGGGAATGCTCTGACGCGTAAAGCGGCTTGGCGCCTGCGGCTGTTCGTTGAGGTGCTTTGCCGCCATATCAACGTTGGAATCAGCCTGGAACGGCGAACGTCCACAAAGCATTTCATAAATCACGCACGCAGCAGAATATATGTCGCTACGGGAATCTACAGAATGACCGCGGCCCTGCTCTGGCGAAATATAGCGGGCGGTGCCCATCACCGTATTTGCCTTAGTCAGCGCCTCATCAGACTCTTCTAAAGCGCGCGCAATGCCAAAGTCCATAACCTTGACCTGCCCAAACTGCTCTTTAGAAATATCTTCATCAGTGCGCGGTAAAACCATAACGTTCGCCGGTTTAATATCGCGGTGAACGATTCCTGAATCAGTAGCATACTGTAGCGCCTCAAGAATCTGCGCACCGTAGGCAATAGCCTCATGAACGGGCAACTCGCCGCGCTCGCGCAACATCTCCCGCAACGTTTTGCCGTGCAAAAGTTCCATCACCATAAAAGGAATCTGCACAGAAGTGGAGTTAACCGAAGTCTCGAACGAGCCGGTATCGTAAACGCCCACAATCGACGGGTGATTCAAAGACGCCACAGCCTCAGCCTCACGCTGAAAGCGAGCACGGAACGTAGTGTCAGATGCGTGCTCGGGGCGCAACACCTTCAAGGCTACTCTTCGACCAAGGCGAGTATCTTCAGCCGAATAGACAGTAGCCATAGCGCCGGAACCAATTTTTGATCCAACGCGATAGCGGTTATCTATAATCTCAGGAATCAAAAATTCCATTCATTTCACCCGTTTAGTTTGCGAACGTACTAGTAGAAGTAGGGTTTGCTGCCGCCTGAGTCTTAGTTGAAGATTCAGCGCTGGCAGAAGGAGCAGCAGAGCTAGAGGCAGATGCCGAGGGGGTAGCCGAGCTTGAACCGGAGGACTCGCTCGCTACGTAAACATCTACGCTACTACCAACTTCAACCTTTGAACCCGAGGTTGGATTGGTACGGAGAACCGTGTTCGGCTCTGCGCTATCAGAAGCCTCCTGGTGAACTTTCACGTTCACACCGAGCTTAGTGATCTCTTGAATGGCGTCGTCGGCGTTCTTGCCCTCCAGGTTAGAGGGAAGAGTAACCGACTGTGGACCATTTGAGTAAGTCACCGTAACGGTGCTACCTACGGCAACAGCGCCGGTGGGCGATACCGAAAGCACAGTATCGGCAGCTTTATCTGAAGTGACGCCGGTGGTCTTAGTTGAAAAACCCTGCCCCACTAGCTCATTCACCACGTCTTCAAGCTGGCGACCCTCAAAACTTGCGGGATCGATGTTAACAGTTTGCTGCTCTTCGCTAGCTGAAGCACTCGTGGACGGCGCCGCCACAGTTGAGACCGTGCCAGAAGCACTAGGGGAGCTGTCACTATTTGACGGTGCAGAAGACTTGGTGCCAGCTACAAGCCACCAACCAATAAGCCCAACCAAAATCAACGCCAAAATCAATGAGACCCAACCCCACGGCGATTTCTTACGTTCTTGCAGAGGAGCACGCGAACCCGCACCTTGAACTGGCGCCACCGCAGGAATCTCCGCGGTAGTGGGCTGAGGCGTGTATTTCTTGCTGGAACCAAAACGCTTAGCAGCAGGAGCTACCGCGGTGGGCGCCGTCATGACCTGCGTTGATGAGGTATTGGCGCCGTCGGGTAGGAACTGCCCCAGCGGAGGAACAGCCTTAATAGCTGCAGGAATATCGTTACGACGAATCGCGTCAATAGCTGACGCCAACGCCGTTGCGTTCTCAGGGCGCTGCGCCGGATCCTTAGACAGCAAGCACATAATCAGCGCTGCCGCAGGAGCGGGCACCTTAGAATTTAGCGGCGGCGGCGGATCATTTACCTGCGCCAGCGCAATGGCAATCTGCGATTCGCCGGTGAACGGGCGGCGTCCAGCCAAGCACTCATAACCAATAATGCCCAGCGAGTACATGTCTGACGACGCCGTAGCCTGCTGCCCCGTTGCCTGCTCGGGGGCAAGGTACTGCGCGGTGCCCATAACCTGGCCAGTTGCGGTGAGTGGTACCTGGTCAGCAAGGCGCGCGATACCGAAGTCGGTAACTTTCACGCGATCGTCGGGAGTAATAATCAAGTTGCCCGGCTTGACGTCGCGATGCACCAAACCCTGCGCGTGAGCTGCTGCCAATGCGCGAGCGGTTTGTGCCAAGAAGTTCAGAATGCGGTCGGGATCGAGCTTACGCTCGTGCTCAATGATGGCAGACAGCGGCTCGCCAGGAACAAGTTCCATAACCAAGTAAGCGGAGCCGTCTTCTTCACCGTAATCAAAGACGTTCGCCACGCCCGGATGATTCAACAACGCGGTATGGCGCGCCTCAGCGCGGAACCGCTCAAGGAAACCGGGATCACCGGTGTATTCCTCTTTCAGAATCTTTACCGCAACAATGCGGCCCAGCACCTTATCGCGTGCCTTCCACACTTCACCCATGCCACCAACAGCAATGCGCTCAGTGAGGTCGTAGCGACCACCTAAGGTTGTATCAGTTGAAGGTCTCACCTATTCAACACCGCCTCAAAAATCTGTTTCGCTGCGGGAGCTGCGAGCGAGGCTCCCTCAGCGGTATCTACACCTTCATATACGACCGCAATAGCAATCTGTGGATCGTCCGCAGGCGCGAAGCCTGTGAACCAAGCATTGTTCAAACCCGATGTTCCAAGTTCAGCTGTTCCCGTTTTACCAGCCACCTTTACACCGCTAACCCCAGCGCCAGATGCAATGCCGTTATCGACATCATTTACCATCCATTGTTTCACCTGCTGGGCAACATCTGCAGAAGTAGACTTTCTCAACTCTGAGGAAGAAAACTGATACAGCGAACTGAGGTTATGAGCCTTGACCGACCTAATCAGGTTGGGCTTCATTTGCACGCCGTCATTAGCAATCGCTGAGGTCATCATGGCAACCTGCAACGGAGTGGTCTTGACGTCGTACTGACCTACGGCAGACTGCGCCAGCTGGCTATCGGTTAGGTTCGGTGGAAATACCGACTCAGAAACTGATAGGGGGATGCTGAGCGAGGAATCGCCGTAGCCAAAGTTCTGCGCAGTTTTAGCAATTTTATCTTGCCCCAAATCCATCGCGATCTGGGCAAAGGGGGTATTACATGACTGCGCTAATGCCCATTCTATGGTGGCAGAGGTGCGAGTTGCGCACTGACCATTCACATAATTAGGCAAAGTTGCTGTAGTACCCGGCAAATCGAGGTTCTGCGGGTTAGGAATCACAGAATCAGCGTTGTATTTGCCAGACTCTAGGGCTGCTACGGCGTCAATAATTTTGAACGTAGAACCGGGCGAGTAAGTATCGCCGCCAATGGCGCGGTTAGAAAGAGGACGATCGGGATCAGCGTTCAGTTCCTCATACTTTTGCAAAACCGACTCGTTATTATGCGAAGACAGCGCATTCGGGTCATAAGAAGGGGAGCTCACCATCGACAGGATTTCACCGGTCTTAGGATTCATAGCCACAATGGAGCCCTTATGCCCCTGCAACAAGCTATAGGAAAGCTCTTGCAACTGATCATCCAACGTCAGTTCAACGGTGGCACCTTGAGCAGAACCACCCGTGAACATTTGCGAAAGGCGATCATAGAACTGCTTATCAGAAGTACCCGAAAGCTCCTCATTCATAGCCGATTCAATGCCGGTAGCCCCGTAAATCGACGAGAAATAACCGGTCACCGCAGCATAAGCCTCAGGGCTCGAATACGTGCGCTGAAAATCGTAGCCATCGTTAGAGGGCACCGAAGAAGCAATCTCCTTGCCGCCCACCACAATCGACCCGCGCTGAGAACCATAGCTCTCGTACATCACACGAGAATTCCACGGGTTATCACTCAGCCGCTTCGCGTCGAAGAACTGAATATAAGTGAGCGAACCCATTAGAAGAACAAACACGCACGAACCAGCAAGCCATGCGCGGCGAATTGCCTTATTCACGGGCACCTCCTACCTTCTGAGAACTATCGCTAATTCGAGAAATAACGCTTGTGGCCCCCTCAGCTTCACCTTGATAGCTGATGCTATCTGTGCCGTCGTCGTCATAAGACTCAATGACGTGCGGCGCTCGCGCCGAGTGCGAAATAGCCAAAAGCAGGGCAACGATCACCCAGTTGGCAAGCAGCGAGGAGCCACCGGCAGACATAAATGGGGTGGTCAGACCTGTGAGTGGAATCAGGCGGGTTACACCGCCAATAACCACGAGGAGCTGAAGAATCATAACCAGCGAGAGACCAGCGGCAAGAAGCTTGCCAAAGACGTCCGGGGTGCCCAACGCCGCGCGGAAACCGCGCGTCACCAAGATGAGGAACAGCATCAAGATAGCGCCAAGACCTAGCAGACCAAGTTCTTCACCTAAGGAGGTGATGATCATGTCTGAATTGGAATACGCCACGAGGTCGGGACGTCCGTTGCCCCAGCCGCGACCAAACAGACCGCCAGAAGCTAACCCGAACAGACCCTGAATAACCTGACCGGAACCGCCGTAGGGCTGGTTGTACACCTCGGGATCAAACGCGTGAACCCAAGCGTAAATGCGGTAGTGAACGTGGCTAATAAAGTGATACGCGAGGACGCCGCCAACAGCCACAAAGATGAGACCAAGTACAACCCAGGTGGTGCGTCCGGTTGCCAAGTACAGCATGGAAAGAAAGAGTCCGAAGAACAAAATGGCTGAGCCAAGATCGCTCTGGAAAACCAGCACACCAATACTGATGAGCCACGCAACAAACATCGGCGCTAAATCACGAAAACGCGGCAGGCGCACGGGGCCCACTTTGCGCCCCGCCAACAGAATGAGATCGCGATGAGTTGATAAATATCCAGCAAAGAATATAGCTAACGTAATCTTTGCGATCTCACCGGGCTGGAACGTGCGCCCACCAATTGAAATCCAGATGCGAGCACCGTTGATTTCCTGACCCACAAAGGGAAGAAGCGGTAGTAACAACAAAAGCAAAGAAGCTGCCAACGAGATATAGGTAATTTTGCGCAAGACGCGGTGATCTTTAAGGAAGAACAGCGTGATAGCGGCAGCCACCATAGCAACACCGGTCCACATGATCTGCGCCGCACCAGCGTTAGCAGTGGTGGTGAGGTCAATACGATAAATCATGACCAAACCAATACCGTTTAGCATGACCACCGTAGGCAAAATAAACGGATCAGCATAGCGGGCGCGCAAATGCATGACAATATGCAAAAGAAGCGCACCGCCACCTAAAACCGCGGTTGCTAAAATCCAGGTGGTGTCGCCACGAGAAACAGCCTCAGGGTCAACTAACCACATGCTAAACGGGGTAAAAGCTAACGCTAGAATTACAAAGATTAACTCGGTAAAACGCCTAGGTTTAGGGTCTCGTTCCTGGTCAGCTCCAGTACGGTCACTCAACGGAGAGCCAAAGAAATTAACCACGAGATGCCTCCGATGTATTAGCGCTAGGAGTTACAGTAACCACGCTGCCACGCGAGGGTGTTGCAGTTGGCGACGCCGAAGGGCTCGGTTGCAAGGACTGTAGCTTTGCCTGGTTCTGCAGATCGTCAACAATGCGATCGGCGTCGGCGTGATCCTCGGCAGAGATCGTGTTGTTAACCAACGAGTGCGAATACTCCGGCAAATTATTAACGGAAACATCGGTTTCATTGACAACTTCATAAAAATGAATGGGCCCAATGGACTGCGGAATACCGTTGAAAACTGCCACGTGATTATTGTTCACACCCACGTAATACTGGTTGCTCACCCATGAGAAAAAGGTCATCACGCTGGTTACCAAAACGCCCAGCACTAAGAGCGCCGCAAAAAGTCGAAGCGGCCAATTAGAACGATGTTTTGGCTTTTCGTCAGCTCTCAAAACCGCCTGAAGTGCAGGGGGTAGATCAGCAAAATCTTCTACCGGGGCAGGATGCTCGGTGCTCACTAACGTGGCACGCCGCTCTAAGGTGCGACTGGTGACGGCTGGAATCATGCCGGTGTTCGTGGCGCTTGCGGCGGCACCCACCAGCAGATGGGGGCGTTCGTCAAGCTCTTTGCGCAATACCGATGCCGACGATTCGTCCTCATCAGAGGGGCGTTCGTCAACACCTGAGGTCTCGGTCATCATATTAAACACGCCGTCAGAGAACGACTCTCCGCGCCACTTTCCGTGGCGTAGGGCGGTGCGCAACTTAGCTTCATGCGGTAAATGACGGCGCCACGAAGACTTCTTCTCTTCATCCGCGAGCTCTTCGGCGGGGCGGAATTCGACGTCAGCCTCGCCGTCCTCTTTGAGCGCCGGCGCTGGAACAACCTTGCCCACGAGTTCCCCGTTGGGGGAGTACTGCTTGACCGGAATAATTGGTTGAGGAGAGGTCACGGCATGTGAGAGCGAGTCTTCGTCAATGACCGCAAGGGTTGCCACCGTAACGTTATCGGGGGCACCGCGCTCTAGGGTGAGATTGACCAGCATTTCGGTAATCTCATTTAGATCGTGAGTGGAACGCATGATTGCCTCGATTTCTTCGAGGCTGACCACGGTGTCCAGACCGTCTGAACTCAATACCCATTTCTCGCCGATTTCGGCGTCAAGGGTAAGGAGTTGCAGTTCAGGGGAGGCGTCGACGTCGCCAAGCACGCGCATGACCACGTTTTTGTGCGGGTGGTTCGCGGCTTCTTCGGGGGTGATTCGCCCTTCTTGAAGTAGGCGTTGCACAAAAGTGTGATCGGTGGTGATCTGCTCAAACGTGTCATCGCGCAAGCGATACGCGCGGGAATCGCCAATGTGCGCGAGCTCAATTTTGTTGCCGTCAATGAGTAGCGCGGTGCACGTGGTTCCCATGCCCACAAGGCGCGGGTTGAGTTCCACGAGCTCATTCATAATGATGTTCGCGGTGGTAATTTCGTCGGCAAGATATACGCCGGCTGAACCGTTGAACCCCGAATGATCAAGCGGGGTGAGGTCTAGAACGGTGGTTGCCGAGGCGACGTCGCCGCCCGCATGCCCACCCATGCCGTCAGCAACTACCGCAAGATAGTGCCCCGCGTACCCGGAATCATCGTTTTTTGAGCGCACTCGACCAACATCGGATCGAGCGGCAAATTGAAAAGCGATACCCATAGGCTATGGCCTCAACTGCATGCTGGTGCGGCCCACGCGAAAATCAGTGCCCGGTTCTATGGGGGTGGCGCGGGTAAGGCGGTTGCCGCCCACAAAAGTGCCGTTGGTTGAGCCAAGATCTTCAAGGAACCAGCGTGAACCCTGCGGGAAAAGACGGGCGTGATGACCAGAGGCGTAATCGTCTTGGAGAGACACCTCGATGTCGGTGGCGCGGCCCATGGTGATGGGTGAATCGCCCAGGCGCATTACAGAACCTGCCTGCGCGCCGTCGGTAATCACAAGCTGACTAGGGCGAACGGGAGGCGCCGGGGTTGCTGGCGCTGGCGCCTGCTGTGAACCGCGCGCCGGTTGTGCGTCTGCGGTTGCGCGTGCGGTGCGAAAGTTTCGCCCCACACCCAAATCACGGCGCGCTGCCGCAAGAATCATAAAAATAAACACCCACAGTAGCGCCAAAAAAGCGAAACGTAGCAGGGTGACGGTAATTTCTGAAGCCATTATCGCCCACTCCTTGGAATCATGAGACGAAAAACAATGCGAGCTCTACCCATGGAAAGCACCGACCCGTGGGTGAGCTGACGACGACCCACCAGGGGTTCGCCGTTAAGGTAGCTGCCATTGGTTGAACCCAAATCAATTGCCAAGTACACGCCGTCTTGTTCCATGATTTCTAGGTGACGGCGGGAAACACCGGTGTCTTCAACAGTGATATCTGCCCGAGAACTGCGACCCAAAACTACGGGCAACGAGTTGCATGAGTAGTTCTGACCGTTAATTTCGAGCACCACCTGCGGCTGGGGTGCGTAAGAAGAGTTGTATGAGGACGGCGCTACGCGTGCGGATTCGCGCGGTTGCATCTGCGTAGGGGGTTCGTTGTATTCCTGGGCGCGGGTGGTTCGGGGCGCACGGGGGGCAGGTTTGGTGATGCGCTGGGGCAAATCGTCTTCGCCCATCGAAGGGTAGGAGGCAGGGCGCTGCGCAGGCGCTGCCGGCGCTGCGGCGCGTGAGCTACCCCGGGAAGAAGGCTCGCCGGGTGCAACTGATGACGCGTGCGCCGCTTTAGCAGGCGCATTTTGCGGCGTTGCCACCTTCTCTTGCGAAGAGTCCACCATAAAATCGCCCGGCGCTACGGCGTCGTCCACCGAAAAAGTAACGCGCACCGAACCGCGCAACGAATACCCCTGAGCACGTGCGTGGCGAATAACTACATCGCACAATTCTTCAGCCAGGGGAGCACCCCAGCTTTGAACGCGCGGAAAGTCTTCGGCTGCGAAGTCAATAGAGAACACGTTGGGTGCAATCATGCGATCAGAAGAAATGGAATACGCTTTGTTATCCATTTCGGTGCGCACTCGGTTTGCCAGATCAACGGGCTCAAATTGCGAGCCACCTTTAGCGAAGGTGCCGCGCACAGCCTTTTCAAGACCCTGCTCAATCTTATTGATGAACCCCATGCGTAGCCTCCTTCAGGTGGTATTCAATGTAGCGTTCAACCGGCGAAGTTGAACAGCTTACCTATTCTTATTGTGGGCAACCTGAGCGTGCTCTCTTGGCTCGCTGAAGATGGCGAGGGTGCCAAAAGCACACACAGTACACCCCACAGTCTAGTAGAAAACCTTGAAAAAGCCCGTGGCGCGGCACTAAAGGGGGTGCTCTGCTTCTAATTGTTAAGGACGGTGCAAGCGGTGGGTGCCTTTGTGAGGCGCCTGTTTTAGTGGAGAAAGCCCCGCGGTGTTGAGTTGGCAGCGGGTGCTACACCACATGCGGCAAATAGACTTTGCGCAGAGGACTTGTGTATAGTTATCAAAGTTGCTATTTGGGCTATGCCCAAAAGTTGCTCACTTGCGCAAGTGGCGGAATTGGCAGACGCGCTAGCTTCAGGTGCTAGTGCCCGCAAGGGCGTGGGGGTTCAAGTCCCCCCTTGCGCACAACGGGACGTTTATAACCAAGAAGTACCAGAAAAGCCCGGTTCAGCTATTTTTGCTGAATCGGGCTTTTAGTACTCTAAAACCACCCAAAAATCATTAAAAACCAGTTACCTGTGCTTTGGGGGCAACAAGAACGCTTCCCACCACCGTGAAAAGCATATAAAACCCAATTTTAGGTATAGATGGACCAATCAATCTTGGTGACCGTGATTTACGCCCAGAATCCTATGTAAAACCTGGGTGACTGACTAAGTTTCCGCAGAAATACCTAACTACACCAGAGTAAGAGTTGAGAGAGGTCCTTAACTCGCATTAAAGGAACAATATGAGATTGGACCTATTTTCAGCTGGATAGCTATTGGCTTCCCTCATAAATATTAATGATTTTATCTCGGTAGCCTCACACTTTGGGTTTAAATTCACAACTCTTATACGTTTACTGTATTAGTTCTATAACTTAAGACTTGACCGTCTGAAAGGGTGACCTTAACTAATACTTCACTTTTAATAGTTTGACGCGAATCACCGGCAGGGACACCTACAACCCCAGAATAATTTATAGCAAAACGTCCAGAAGGGCCTGTAGTAAAGTTTTGACACCCAGAATTTCCCGTGCTGTAGCTATTGAGGGTATTTATGGATGAACTCCAACTCATATTTAAATCCCAAGAAGGAAGGGTGGAGCCGTCTCTATAAAGGTAATCAGTAAGATTAACAGTAGAAGAAACCCGGGGATTGAATCCGCTACCGGCAGTAGGCGACCATGGCATAGCACTCACGTTCTGGCTTGCCCGATCAGAGGTGGAATTCTTCACGTAATACGCACCCGGCCCTGGAGAAGTTTGTCCGATACGATTTTGAATCCAAAATTGGTAGGTAATAGAAGTTACGGTTATCCCAGCAGGGAGATTATCCACGTAGGTTTGTCCTCCCACCGTTAACTGTTGGTTAGTTGAAGTAGCACCAAGTTGCCCCCAGTTATAATAGATTCCTCCGCTGAATCTCACTGTGGGTGAGCATTGAGAGGCGGCATAGGCTGGGATAGATGTACTGGCAAATAAAACTGGCGCAGACCATGCTGTGCCTTTAACAAGTGAACGCCGGGAAATAGAAGACATTATCCTCCAATATATTATGTTTACTTCAGGGTAACACATAAATATTTATCAGTAATAATTTGGTACGGTAAATAATAAAGGATATGTTACTTTCTAACAAATTTATAAACGAATAAATTCCAATTCTTGAGTTTATCTCTTAAATATAAAATCAGCACTAAAAATAAACCCGTTTTCCTTAATAGGATTTTTTGTACTCATGATGGGTAATTCCTTATATATAGTTCGAATCGTGGCGATGTGATCACGGTTTTCATTAGCGATTTCGGCGGTATCAAACCCAAGAGGCCAAGCAAGCATATGTTTCGCCCCTTCTGGGATGAGGCGCGTTTTAGACCCGAATTTGCCAGTGAATGCATCGCTGAGTGGTTCTCTCCAATCTTGTTCCCTACGGTTTCATCCTCGCTTTGTCAGTAAATTCTTTCGGTCAGTTCCCACCGCTTATTCACTAGATGAACCGCACCTGCCTGTTCAAAATCTTTGAGCCAATCCAACATTGCCCACTCTCCCCATTTCTCGTAAAACCTATTGGCGTTAGGCACAATCTCCGCCAGATTCTGCCACGGTGGCGAAGAAACCGGGTGCCACACATGAAATGCGTGTGCCCCACCAACCCACCACAACTCAACCTCAGAATCACGCAACTGCCACCCAAAATCGGTGTCCTCACCACCGTAACCCTTAAAACTTTCATCAAACCCACCCCACAGCGCGCGAATTTTTCGCCATGTGTGCGCTGTCATGGCAAACGTCAGCGACCAAAAAACGTTGTACTGCTCAACCGTGGCGGCAAACATCTGGTTCTCATCAGGGTAAGGACGCGCGGGATGCGGGTTAATCTTATCCACCAAAGAAACAGCACCGGAAAGGTAGCGTTCAACCATGTCAGTACTAGAATCCTGTGGTTCTAAATACGTGACAGGGCCGCTGACCACTGCATCTGGATGTTCTGCCAGCGCCTGCACATAGCGCTCTACTAATTGTGGAGCAGCCAAACAATCGGCGTCCAAAAAAATAATAACTTCATCGTCGCCAGCCTGCGCCGCCCAATCACCGGCAACATTGCGCGCCTGCGCTAACAGGGGACGTTTGCTCGCCAAATGGGCAATGGGCGTAACCCCGGGAACAACAAACCCTTCCTCCCCTAACTGCACCACCCCGTGCCGCACTGCCGCAAATCCGTTCTGTAACGAATCATGCTGATGTTGCACGCGCTGTGCCCTGCGCGCATCTGCCAATGTAACTACGCTGACCATAACCGTTGCCCCTCTTGCTCAATAATTTTTGCTGCCCTCGCGGCGGCGTCGTGAACCTGCCAATTCACACCGGGTGTGTGAATATCTTGATAGTGCACAAGTATCTGTTGCCACTGCCGGGGCTCAGGCAAATTCCATAACACCTGTGCTAACCCAAGATCCTCTAACACCTGCGCGGTTTGTTCTTGCTCATTGAAAGCGCGCGATTGCGGCACAAAGATTGCGGGAGTTTTGGTGAGCGCAATATCAGCCACCGAATTTTGCCCGGCGGCGCTGATCACCACATCGGCACGGTCAATATAAGGCACGGGGTTATCCACCTGCAGGTTCGAACCCAGCACAGTGAATGCCCAGCCGGGGCAGTGTTCTTGCACCGAGCGCCAGTAATCATCGGTCCAGTCGGTGCCACCGCGGCCCTGAAGAACCACAGCACACAGCTTGCCCTCTGCATTCTGTAAAAAGTTGTTTTCACCGTTGGGCAACGAATTATCATCGCCGTCAAAACTAGAAATTCCACCGACTTTAAAGAGCTTATGTTCGAACGCCTGTAAGTGCACCGGTGTGGGCACGCTCGTGGGTGCTGCCGCAATTAGCGCGGACGCTTGCCGGTACATGATTTGGTGCGGGACGTCGTCGCGTTGCCCCGGCATGGCCACCGTAACCACCGGGACGCCCATAAGGCGCACAAATTGCGCCACCTCAGCGGATACGTCAACAAAGAAAATATGGGGCTGATTTTGCTCAATCCACCGCGCAATCTGCGCCATCCGCTGGCGCAAAGAAGCTACACCCAGAGGTGCCCAGTGCAGAGAACCACCGGCAGTAGGGGAGCAATAGTGTTCCTGATCAGGTACGACATCGAGGGGGAGTGCCACATCGGCATCAGACAGCGAAGATAAAATGGTGACATCGCCGGGAAGGTGCGCGGCGATGGCACGGCACCGCTTAAGATGCCCGCTACCTTGGTGGTGGGCGTACATTCCAACTCTAAGAGCCATGAGAACCTGCCTTGAGCGCGGTGCAAAAAATCTCAACGTACTGCTGAACAAGCTGTCTGCTACCAAATTTTTGATGAGCCCACTGCGAGAGTTCCTTGCGGCTCAGCTTCAGCGCCGCTGGCACTGCTTGTGCCAAACCAGTGGCGCCCTCCCCGGGGTCAACTAGAAGTTGCGGATAATCCCGCAAAATTTCGCACACGCCACCGCGCGCCAACGCAACCACGGGCGTCCCGCACGCAAGGGACTCAACAACCACCATGCCAAACGGTTCCTCCCACTGCGGAGTTACCAAGCACACTGCGCTTTGACGCACGCAGGCGGCAAGCTCCTCTTGGGCGCATTCGGTGAGGAGCTGAACATCAGTGCCGAGTCGAGGTTCGATTTCTTGCCTGAAATACTCAGAATCACCCACCCTACCTATCACCGTGAGTTCGAACCCCGCTAACCGGGCGGCATCGATAGCCAGATGCAACCCTTTTTCGGCAACAATGCGCCCAAACCATACTGCGCGCATGCCACCTTCACCGAGGTACCACAGGTTCTCATCCACACCGTTAGGAACAATCACGGCGGGTGCCGGCAACTCCCACGAATCGGCGGTTGCTTGGCTCACCGCGGTAAACAATCCTGCGCCATCGTTACCCAATTGCGCTACTGCCGCGTTGATGCCCTCTTGCATTTCCTCAAAAGCGGGGGTGTGCAAAGTAGTCACAAGGCGCTTGCGTAAAGCGGTACCAAAAAATTCCGGGTGCAAACTGTTGTTATAAACCACGTCAATATGTCCGCGCGAAAGATCGTATTCAAGACGTTCGCGCAGAATACGAAACTCACGATCCTCTTTCTCACGCTCACCCGGAGGGTACGTATGATCGGTCATTTCATGCTCATAACCAGTCCAATCGATGCCCGAAAATTGGAAATCTTGCGAATTGCCCTTGGAACCACGAGCGGCATAAAAATCTACTCGATGCCCCTGACGCCGCAGGGCGCGCACCATATTGGCGCAAAAAGCTTCCAAGCCACCGGCATAGGGTTCTGCCACCGGAAAACGATTAGGCGCCACGAGCGCCACATTGAGTTTTTGCCCCGATAATTCCTGTGCGATCGTGCGGTGCAGATTCACTGCCTGCTCTTGCTGCTGCTCACGGTTCCCCTGATATTTTAGATGCCCATGAGCCGCAAGAGAACTAGCCGCCTGCCCTGCCGCGGCGCCGTCACCGGTTGCGTACACCGCCACAGCATCCGGTGAATCGCCCTGCCCACTAAAACAACCGGTATCTGGAACAGCAACCGGTACCGAAAGATCACGACACATCTCTAACCACCCAGAATGAGTGCCACCCTGATACGGCAAAATAACCGCCCCACAAGAGGAAATAGCCGCAAAAAGTTCCTGGTCTGAAAATTCCTCATGCGCTCGCACGTCAATTGCGGCGCACGAGGTCAGCTGCCCAAAGAGTTCGCTACCTTCTTGATTGCGATGAATAAATACGCTTAGTCTCTTGCCGTGCTCGGCGCACTGTGTGGCGGCCTCACGATAAAACGCAAAATCATTTACCACATTAGAACGCACCGATTTAAGAAAAACACCCACGTCAACAGCAGGTTCTAAAGGTTCAACTACTGCACCTGTGGGTACTACCTGTGGGTGTGGTACCACTTGGATATCGCGCGAGCTCACCCCAAACTCACCTGCCAGCCGCTGCGCCGCTGCATTGGTTAGTGTGAGGACGCGCGCGGCGTCATCAAGTAACACCTGCAACTGCCGGTGATACTGGGTTTGCTGCGCCAAATGCGGGTTATCAATATCGTGCACCGTAAGAATCAAGGGCAGACGCCGCCGGCGCAGTTCCGCTACAAAATCTTGTGTTTGCTCCACCGTAAGATGCTCAAACCCAAAATGAACGTGCACCACCTCAATAGACTGTTTAAAATCCCACGGGGTATCAGAGGTGTCGCTATTCCACCACTGCGGCATATACGCCGGGTGCGGCCACCAACGTTCGGGCTCATTGGGGTCAAGGACGGGGTCAGGCAGAACCACGACGTCGTGCGAACTCGCACGCGGGTACACTGCACGCACATACGGGTGTTGAGAGGGAATAGAGAGAACCGCCACGGCAGAAAAATCCTTTCGGGGAACTGCATATACACCGCACTCAAAAGTTGTCACACTCAGGGAGAGGCTAAGAACATCTTACGCCGCTTATTAAGTATGCTTATGGTAAGGAACTTGGGGTGGCAAAAGGTTTCCCCAGAGTTCATGGTGACAGTGAGAAAGAGTGCTATGACAGAGGGCAAAAAGCCACAAAATTCTAATTTGCCACCTTTGGCTGAAGTAACAGATGTGCACCGTCATTATGGTGAATTTTACCGGCTCAAACCGGTGCGCCCGAGCACTACTAATTCATCCTTGCCTCGAGTTGCAGTGATTGGTAATTGCCAGGGGGAGTCCCTGCGTATTCTGCTGGCCTCCTCGGGTGCGGTAGATTCCTTCCGCATTCCGCCGGTACACGAATGGACTGCTAGCGACCTTGAGTATGTTCGAGCAACGATCGCAGAAACTGACGTTCTGATTTCTCAACCGATTCGCGATAACTACCGCAATCTACCCTGTGGAACCGCACAACTTGCAAAATATTTGCCTGCACACGGCAGGCTTATTACGTATCCGGTATTGCGCTTCAACGCACTCAACCCGTATATCGCGATTATTCGCTCACCCAACGACCCCTCACTTAATCCACCTGTGGTGCCGTATCACAACCTGGCATACGTAGCGGAGTTCGCTGGTCTCAAACGAGTACGAGAGGTAGATTATCAAGCGTGTGCTAGGCAAAGCATCTCTCAACTTGCCACCCGTGAGCAGGCACATAATTGTGTCAAGATTTCAGACACCCTTGCCCCCACCCCGGTATGGCACATTCTCAACCACCCAAACAACGCCACACTCATTGAACTGGCGCGGCGAGTGTTGCGAGAAATTACTCCCGATCTTTCACAACCCACCCTTGACGCCGTCACTGCAGATCACGAATTGCTAGGCCATCTTCAAAGCCCCATTGACCCCGCCGCCGCAGAATTTTTTGGCGTGAAGGTGCGGCGTCCTGTCTGGACTCTTGGCGGCGAAGAAATTAGCGAGCACGAAATATATAAACAGCAAATGGCGTTCTATCGCGACCACCCCGAGGTGGTAGAAGCGGGCCTTGCCCGGCACCAAGAACTACTACACCACTTAGGGTATGACGTCGCTCATCCTGCCGATCCTTCTGCTACCTCCTTGCACAGAGAAAGTAACTGAGTGAAAAACACCCCAACCCATGTGGTGATTGGTCCGCAAGAACACGGTGTAACCGCCTATGCCTTGGACTTATGCCGTACGTTGCATATTAAACCGCTTCGATTTGAGACCTGGCAAGACCTAGAATCGGCCCTTCCACTGAGCGTTGATTCTGAGGCGCTACACCTGTGCTTTACCGACCATCTGTGGGGTGAGACTCCGCAGGGTGCCGTGGCGCTGGTTCGTCGGTTGGGTGAGCAGTTTTATCTGAGCATCTCTTTTCATGACGTGCCACAACCCCAAGAAGGGCAGGAACGTTTTGCTACCCGCGCGCAGGCGTATGCGGCGCTAGGGGAACGCGCCGATGTACTGGTAGTAAACTCGCAACATGAGGCAGCGTTTTTTACCGAGCATTGTGCGGCGCAGGTGCATCCGGTGGTGCTACCTCTGCCGCTGCCTCCAAAAACAGTTCTCTCCAACACAGAGACTGCTAACGCGCAGCAATCTGATTCTGAGTTGGCAGGAAATCCGGTGCGCCAGAATTCTTCGGCACCGGGCGATCCGTTAGAAATCGGCGTCATGGGATTTGTGTACCCCGGCAAAGGACACGAAGAACTTTTGCAATCCATTGCCGGAATGAACGCCAATGTGCGTGCACTCGGTGGGCTCTCTGCCGGGCATGACTGGCTCCAGAGCCATCTGCAAGATATTGCCCGCACATCCGGCGTGGGCTTTGAAATCACCGGATACCTCTCAGAAGAAGAACTGCAAGCGCAGATGATGCGCACCGAGGTTCCGATTTGCGCACACCGGCATTTTTCGGCGTCGGGCTCGTTGATGAAATGGATTAGTCTGGGCCGCAAAGTGTTGGTGTCTGATAACCCTTATTCGCGAGAGCTAGCGCAAATCTGGGGCGATTTTATTGTGCTGGTGAATGATAATCAGTGGGCACAAGCTCTACGCGAGCTACCCGCTGATTTTTCACGCCCGTTGCTAGCGCCTACCAACTGGACCTGGGAACACTTGGCAAACGGGTATCGAAAAGCGTGGAATTGCGGCGCATTGGGCGGTATCTCGCCACAAGAAATTCTGCAAGATCAACCTACAACATGGCCCAGCGTGAGCGTGGTCATTCCTTATTTTGAAAACCCTGCAGGGCTTTACGCTATTTTGCAGGCGCTTGAAAATCAGGACTACATCGGTGCCTTGGAGTGCGTAATAGCCGACGACGGTTCCGCCCAGGCACCCCAAATCCCCGCAACGAGCTTTCCCATTACCGTAGTTCGGCAAGAAGACCGAGGGTTTAGGGCGGCAGCTGCCCGTAACCTCGGTGCGCGTGCCGCTACTGGGGAGGTGCTCGCCTTCCTTGACGGGGACACCGTGCCCCGCCCGCAGTACCTGCGCCACGCCGTAGCGTTGATTGCTCAGGCGCCTAATGCGTTGGTGGTTGGTACGCGTGTGCACGCTGACGGCAAGGAAGCTCAGTGGTTGCGCGATGCTTGGGTTGACACCAACCATCTGGCGGACGCCGATGATTCTTCGTGGCGATTCGTGATTTCGGCAGTGCTCACGTGCTCCCGCTCGTTCTTTGAGCAGGTAGGTGGATTTGACGAGACGATGGTGGGTTACGGCGGCGAAGACTGGGAATTTGCGTGGCGCAGCTGGAACCGCGGCGCGTTGCTGTGGCACTGCGAGCAAGCGATAGCTGATCACCCCGACGGTGATTGGGGCGCCCGCACTGAACACGATGCCGATGCCATCGCGCAGAAAAATGAAGAATCGGTAATGGTGGCGCAGCGCATTAGTCACCCCATGGCGCGCCCGGACCATGTGGTTTTTGAGTCGGCAGATATTGACGTCGTGTTACCGCAGGACGCCGCTGCGTGGGCAGAAGGTGTTGCTGAGGCCGTTATTGCGGATTGGCTCAAACTCTCGGGAGTCCACGTTTTGGCTTCTGAGGGTTCTTATGACCGAAAGCTTTTTGGTGGGGATACGCGGGTGCACTGCGTAGCTGTAGATGGTTCTTATGACCGTCAGAAACCACACAAAACCGCGCGAGTGCAAGTATTTCTTGAACAACCTACCGCCCCGCATTCCTTGGAAGGCATATATTCAGCACAAGAGATGGGGGGTAATGCGGTACTCATCGACGCCGTCACTGACACCCCGCTGGCGCGTGTAGTAAGCGCCAGGTTGCGGAACTTGCGTGTGCAAGCCGCTCGCGCCAGCTTTGTGCCTGGTAAGGCATCACAAGAAGATGGGTTGCGGGGTGGAGTATCCAGCGAAAAATCTATTGAGCAACCCCTGCCGGGCGGGCGTCAGCAAAAAATCCGCATCAACGGTGAATGGAAAATTTTTACCCAACCCGCGCGGTTAGAAGCCCTCTTTGCCGGTTGGTAAATTTT